>JAHEKQ010000045.1 GCA_024638265.1 Flammeovirgaceae bacterium | reverse complement strand
GGGAATTTATTAAGTCGATATAAAACAAAAACTCCCGGTGTAGGCCGGGAGTCTTCGCTATTTGTTTTGAAAATCTTATTTTTTGACCTGCTTGACGATTGCCTCAAATGCTTCAGGGTGATTCATTGCGAGGTCTGCTAGGACCTTTCGGTCGAGATCGATATTGGCCGACTTCACACCATTCATAAATGTGCTGTAATTCATACCGTGCTGTCGTGCCGCGGCATTGATTCGCTGAATCCAGAGCTTTCTGAACTCCCTTTTCTTAGCTTTTCTATCCCTGTATGCGTAGGTCCAACCCTTTTCTATCGCATTTTTGGATACGGTCCAAACGTTTTTTCTCCTGCCAAAGTAACCCTTGGCATTTTTCATCATTTTCTTCCTCCTTGTTCTGGAGGCTACTGCGTTAACTGATCTTGGCATTTTTCTTCATTTTTTGGTTAGAGGCGGCTCTGCGAGCTCTTTTTTGCCTGTCAACCTGGTGAAACATTAAAACCTATGTTGAATTTAGATATTCAACATATCCTTTATGTTATTCTCATCCGACTTATGGACGAGAGTCATTTTGGTAAGATTCCGCTTCTGCTTGGTCCCCTTCTTGGTCAGGATATGACTTTTAAAGGCATGCTTCCTCTTGATCTTACCGGTACCTGTAAGTTTAAACCTCTTCTTGGCACCTGATTTTGTCTTTACTTTAGGCATAATACCGTTCTTTACTTTTTCGCGTTTTTCGGAGCCACAAAAATGGACATCCTCTTTCCTTCAAGCTTCGGGAGTTGTTCAACTCTCCCGTAATCATCGAGAGCCTGGGCAAATTTCAATAAGAGAATTTCCCCCCGCTCTTTAAAAACAATGGTTCTTCCAGGAAAGTGGACATAAGCCTTAACTTTTGCACCGTCTTCCAGGAAGTTGATCGCATGCTTCAATTTAAAATTGAAGTCATGTTCTTCGGTGTTGGGCCCGAACCTGATCTCTTTGATCACGGTTTTATGGGCCTTCGCCTTTATTTCCTTCTGCTTTTTCTTCTGATCGTACTTAAATTTTGAGTAATCGATCACCTTGCAAACCGGTGGCACCGCTTTTGGCGAGATCTCCACTAAATCAAGGCCTTGCTGTTGCGCAATTTGTAAGGCTTTCGACAGGGGATAAACTCCAACGTCCACGTTGTCACCTACCACCCTGACCTCACCGGCCATTATTTTCTGGTTTACTTTATAAGGCTCCTCTTCTCTTGCCCTGTAGTTTCTGGAGTATCTTCGTTTCTTAGCTATGTGTAATAATCGGTTGGTTCGAAAAAAACAGGTTGCAAATATCGTGTTTTTGCGCTGTTTAACAAAAGAGAGTATTAATTTATTATGAATTTTCGCCGATCAGGTTGAGATTTCATTCTCGATGACCTTTTTGAACAAACCAATGAAGTCTTCACGGCTCATACTACCAAGGTCGCCCTCGCCTTGTTTCCTGACTGAAACGGTCTGGGTTTCACTTTCTTTTTCGCCTACAATCAGCATATAGGGTATTTTAGCAATCTCAGCATCACGGATCTTTCGGCCAATTTTCTCATCCCTGTGATCAACGATTCCCGAGATGTCATTCATCATCATGAAATCATAGACTTCCTGGGCATAATCGGCAAATTTCTCAGAAATAGGTAAAACTGCAATCTGATCCGGTGCGAGCCACAGGGGAAATTTCCCGGCACAATGCTCAATGAGAACCGCCACGAAGCGTTCCATACTGCCGAAAGGGGCCCTATGGATCATTACAGGCCTGTGTGGTTTATTATCAGAACCAATGTATTCAAGTTCAAATCGATCCGGCAGGCTGTAATCGACCTGGATCGTACCAAGCTGCCATTTCCTGCCGAGGGCATCCTTGACCATAAAGTCCAACTTGGGTCCATAAAATGCCGCTTCACCAGATTCCACAACGGTATCGAGCCCTCGTTCTTCAGCAGCTTCCTGGATTTCCCGTTCTGCACGGTCCCATGATTCTTCGTCGCCGATGTATTTTTCCATATTGTCAGGATCTCTTAGGGAAGCCTGTGCGATATAATCTTCAAACCCCAGTGATTTGAAGACATAGAGTACCAGGTCGATCACCTTAATAAATTCTTCCTTGACCTGGTCGGGCCGACAGAATATATGCGCATCATCCTGGGTAAATCCCCTTACCCGGGTCAGTCCATGTAATTCCCCATGCTGTTCATAGCGATATACGGTTCCGAATTCGGCATACCGTATGGGTAGCTCTTTGTACGACCTGGGCTTAACTTTATATATCTCGATATGGTGAGGGCAATTCATCGGCTTGAGAAGGAATTCCTCTCCATCGTGAGGAGTATTGATCGGTTGGAAGGAATCCTCACCGTATTTCTCATAGTGCCCCGAAGTCATGTAAAGGTCTTTCCCCCCGATATGGGGCGTAATTACAGGTTGATATCCCGCTTTTACCTGCGCCTGTCTCATAAAATCTTCTAGGCGTTCACGCAGCATAGTACCCTTGGGTAGCCAGAGGGGCAATCCCATCCCGACCTTTTCGGAAAAGGCAAACAATTCCATCTCACGCCCTATCTTACGGTGGTCTCTCTTTTTGGCTTCCTCGAGTTTTTCCAGGTGTTCGGTAAGTTCCTTTTGTTTTGGGAATGATACACCGTATATCCTGGTCAACATTTTGTTTTTTTCGTCCCCTCTCCAGTAAGCTCCTGCTACATTGAGCAGTTTGACAGCCTTGATACCTCCGGTGTGTGGGATATGAGGCCCACGACAGAGGTCAACAAAATTTCCCTGTTCGTAAAATGTGATAGAACCGTCTTCGAGGTCCTGCAGAAGTTCCACTTTGTATTCATCCCCTTTCTCCTCGAAGTAGGAAATTGCATCCTTTTTGGAGACGTCCTTTCGAATGTACTCGTTTTTCTGCCTGGCGAGCTCGAGCATTTTCTTTTCCACGGTCTCCAGGTTTTCTTCCCCGAATTCTCGCTCCCCGAAATCAACATCGTAGTAGAACCCATTCTCAATGGGGGGACCAATACCGAATTTCACCCCAGGATAAAGTTCCTCCAGTGCTTCGGCCAAAAGGTGTGCCGAAGAATGCCAAAAAGCATATTTTCCGCCATCATCATTCCAGGTAAGCAGTTTTAAGGTAGCGTTTTCCTCGATGGGACGGTTTGCATCCCAAATTTCTCCATTCACTTCGGCAGCCAGCACATTTCGCGCGAGGCCTTCACTGATGGAAAGCGCTACATCGTGGGAAGATGTGCCTTTTTCCACTGATCTTGTTGAACCATCCGGTAAGGTTATCGTAATTTTATCACTCATATCGATCCCTGAAAAGAAGTCACAAATATGCAATTTTTCGATTTGAGAAAGAGATTATTAGTGCGTACTTTTTCATTAAATGGGTTAATTTTACATAACCGACCAAAGAATGGCAGTAAGCAGGATATTGAAAATGATATGGCTCGTCTCTTTTGTGGGGGCGACCGTGGTTTTATTCTATGTGTATTCCTCACTTCCGGATATGGTAGCGTATTCAGGGGATGAGGTAACTTCATTCGAATATATCGACAGGGAATTATTTTTCTACTTTTTCCTTATTGTACTTGCCCTGTTAAACATCCTGCTCTATTCGATCTCTGCCAGGAAATGGATTCGCAGTAGCAGTACCCAGAAGATTAACCGGCTTACCAGCTGGAAATTTGGTTTGGGTGTGGTGGTGAATATTTTTTTAGTGATCAGTATGGTTTTCGTGAGCATCTTTAACAGCGGTGAAAAGTTCGACTACAGCAATTTCGGCTACCTCGTTTACTTCTCGCTGGCCCTGGTAATCCTATGGGTGATAAGCTTGCCATTTGTCATTTATTCTGCCAGGGTAAAAGTTTGAAACCATACTCGAATTTTTAATCTTGCGGAGTGTAATTACAACCTACACTTCGTACTACTTTTTTTGAACTATGTCAGTGGAGAACCAAGCAGCCTACACAGAAGAGAGCATTAGATCACTGGACTGGAAGGAGCACATACGGCTTCGCCCGGGGATGTATATTGGAAAGCTGGGAGACGGTTCCGCACAGGATGACGGAATCTATGTCCTGGTAAAAGAAATCATCGATAATGCTATTGATGAACACATGATGGGACACGGAAAGACCATTGAGGTCAGTATTTCCGAACATCGTGTGGAGGTCAGGGATTATGGACGGGGAATACCCCTGGGCAAAGTGGTTGATTGCGTAAGTAAGATCAACACCGGGGGCAAGTATGATTCCGGAGCCTTTCAGAAATCAGTAGGACTGAACGGGGTCGGATCCAAGGCAGTGAATGCGCTTTCCAATTATTTCAAAGTGCAGTCAGTCCGCGAGGGAAAAATGAAAATCGCGGAGTTCCAAAGGGGCGAACTTGTCAACGATAACCGGGTCGCCAAATCTTCGGATAAGAACGGAACCAGTATCGTATTTGAACCCGATGATACTGTATTCAAGAATTACCATTTCATTCCCGAATACCTGGACGACCTTCTCTGGAATTACGCATTTCTCAATTCCGGATTAACAATATTATTTAACGGCAGGAAATTTCATTCCAAAGACGGTCTGCGAGATCTGCTGGATAGAAAAGTGGAGGTGGAAAATATCCGATACCCGATTGTCCACCTGAAAGGCAACGATATAGAGATCGCCCTGACCCATAGTAACCAATACGGCGAAGAGTATTATTCATTCGTCAATGGCCAGTACACTACCCAGGGAGGTACCCACCTGGCTGCCTTCAGGGAAGCGATTGTCAAGACGGTACGCGAATTCTATAATAAGAATTTCGATTCCACGGATGTTCGGGCAAGTATAGTAGCGGCAATAGCTGTAAGGGTTCAGGAACCGGTATTTGAATCCCAGACCAAAACAAAGCTGGGTTCACAAAATGTGGCACCCGATGGCCCTACGATGAGAACCTTTGTCAATGATTTTGTTAAAAAGGAGTTGGATAATTACCTGCACAGGAACCAGGAGGTAGCCGATGCCCTTTTGAAGCGTATCTTGCAGAGCGAAAGAGAAAGGAAAGAAATCGCGGGGATAAAGAAACTCGCTAATGAAAGGGCGAAAAAGGCCAACCTGCACAACAAAAAGTTGCGTGACTGCCGTATCCATTTAGGTGACAAGAAGAATCCAGCAAGCGAGGATACCATGATATTTATTACAGAGGGGGACTCTGCCAGCGGATCTATTACCAAGTCACGGGATGTCCAGACCCAGGCGGTTTTCAGCCTTCGGGGTAAACCGTTGAACTGTTACAACCTGACCAAAAAAGTTGTATACGAAAACGAGGAGTTCAATTTATTGCAGCACGCCCTCAATATCGAGGATGGGCTCGACGGATTGCGATACAGTAAAATAATCATCGCCACTGATGCTGATGTGGACGGTATGCACATCCGTTTATTATTATTGACTTTCTTCCTGCAGTTTTTCCCGGAACTGGTCAAGCACGGTCATGTTTATATCCTTGACACCCCCTTATTCAGGGTGCGGAATAAAAAGGAAACCATCTACTGCTACGATGAGAAAGAAAAGCAGGCTGCCGTATCAAAATTGGGAAGCAAGCCTGAGATAACCCGGTTTAAAGGGCTGGGTGAGATATCCCCGGAAGAATTCGGCAAGTTTATCGGTGAGGATATTCGCCTCCAGCCCATCATTCTGAGAAAGGAGAGTCATGTAGACCAGCTTTTAAGATTTTACATGGGAAAGAATACACCTGACAGGCAGGATTTTATTGTGGACAACCTTCGTGTTGAAAAAGATATCGTTGAAGAAGAATTGGCAGAATAAATGAGCGATAACGGTAAGGAAGAATTTGAAGAAAATGGATTAATTCAGGATGTGGTTCCCGTTACAGGGATGTATGAAAACTGGTTCCTGGATTACGCCAGTTATGTAATTCTCGAAAGAGCTGTACCCGACATAAGTGACGGCTTCAAACCGGTTCAGAGGCGGATCATGCATGCTCTGAAGGAGATGGATGATGGCCGTTTCAACAAAGTGGCCAATGTCATTGGTCAAACCATGCAATACCACCCTCATGGTGATGCGTCTATCGGTGATGCCATGATTCATATCGGTCAGAAAGACCTGCTGATTGAGACCCAGGGAAACTGGGGTGATATACGTACCGGAGATTCTGCTGCTGCTCCAAGATATATTGAAGCCCGGTTGTCGAAATTTGCACTGGAGGTAGTATATAACCCTCAAACCACCGAATGGCAGCTGTCTTATGATGGACGTAAAAAGGAACCCGTCAATCTCCCGGTAAAATTTCCCCTCTTGCTGGCACAAGGGGTCGAGGGAATCGCCGTCGGCCTGTCCACGCGAATTCTGCCACACAATTTTATTGAACTCATCGATGCATCAGTTAAGATCCTAAAGGGAAAGTCCGTGAAAATCTATCCAGATTTCCCAACGGGCGGAATGGCAGATGTTTCTGAGTACAATCACGGAAAGAGGGGAGGAAGAGTAAAAGTCCGGGCCAGGATTGAGGTGGTGGATAAAAAGACCTTATCGGTCCGTGATATTCCTTATGGTACTACCACCACTTCACTAATTGATTCAATTATCAAGGCAAATGATAAGGGGAAGATAAAGATCAAGCGAGTGGTTGACAATACCGCCCGGGATGTGGAAATTCAGATAAGCCTGGCATCCGGTCAATCCCCCGATATGACGATGGATGCTTTGTATGCTTTTACTGATTGTGAAGTTTCTATTTCTCCTAATGCCTGTGTGATCGTAAACGAAAAGCCATCTTTCCTGGGTGTTATTGATATCCTCAAGCACAATACCGAGCAGACTGTAATCCTGCTAACCCGCGAGCTGGAGATCAGGAAAGCAGAGTTGATGGAGAAAATCCTTTTCAGCTCGCTGGAGAAGATATTTATCGAGAACAGAATTTACCGTGACATTGAAGAATGCGAGACCTGGGAAGACGTGATCTCCACAATCGATAAGGGGCTGGATCCATTCAAGTCCCAGTTTTATCGTGAGATAACTGAGGAAGATATAGTCCGTCTGACAGAAATAAAAATAAAGAGGATTTCCAAGTTCGACAGTTTCAAGGCTGATGAAGCTATGAAACGTATGGAGGAGGAACTTGCGGAAACCGAATATAATCTGGCCAATATCACCGATTATGCCATTGGTTACTTTGAAAAACTCAAAGAGAAGTATGGCAAAGGCAAGGAGCGGAAAACAGAATTAACCTCCTTCGAATCTATTGATACCACCGCCGTGGTAGCAAACAATGCCAAGCTTTACATCAACCGGGAAGATGGATTTATCGGATTTGGGTTGAAAAAAGATGAGTTTGTTACCGATTGCTCTGATATAGATGATATCATTGCCATCCGTAAAGACGGGAAAATGATGGTCACCCGGATTGCAGATAAAACCTTTGTAGGAAAGGGGATTCTCTATGCCGGGGTTTGGAAAAAAGGCGATGACAGGATGGTGTACAATATGGCCTATCTCGACGGTAAATCGGGGCGGACAATGATCAAGAGATTCAGTGTCACGGCCATTACCCGCGACAAGGAATATGATCTGACAAAAGGCCATCCAAAGAGTAAAGTAATTTACTTGACGGCGAATCCAAATGGTGAGGCTGAGATTATCACGGTTAAGCTGAGCAGTTCAACCAGGGCCAGGAAGAAAGTCTTCGATTTCGATTTCAGTGAGCTGGAGATCAAGGGAAGGGGAGCCGGCGGTAATATCCTGACTCGCTATCCCGTGCGGCGAATTGAATTTAAGGAGGCCGGTACTTCAACATTGAGTGGCCTTCAGATATGGTATGATTCAGCGGTAGGTCGACTTAACAAGGACGAACGGGGAACATTTGTCGGGAAATTTAATGGAGACGATCAAATCGTAGTTTTCTATAACAATGGAGAATATGAATTGACCTCGTATGAACTAACGAACAAGTATGAGGCCAGTAAAGTCGTACTCATCACAAGGTTTGACCCGGAGGATGTATTTGTTGCCGTCCACTATGATGGTTCAAGTAAAAGCCACTTCGTTAAGAGGTTTAAAATTGAGACCAATACAGCAAACAAGAGGTTTGGCTTTATAAGCGAAACAGGGGGTAGTAAGTTACTGCTCATTTCAGCAGACCCAGACCCCATTGCAAAACTGACAGTTTCCAAAGGAAAATCTAAGGAGCGCCTAACCGAGGAAGTAAAACTCGCAGAAATTGTTGATGTCAAAGGGTGGAAGGCCAATGGGAATAAACTGACCTCCCATAAATTCCATAAAATTCAATGGGTTGAAAAGGAGGAAAAACAAACACAACCTGAAGTAAAAACAGAACCCGAGAAGAAAACAAAGGTTCAAGAAGAACCAAAGCCTAAGGCTGAAGCAAAACCCAAAACCAAGAAGTCAGTGAAGCAGAAACCCGCAACCCCACAGACCAAAGAAAAATCTCAGGGTGGAAAAGAAGGGGAGGATTATTCTCCGGGCGATACCATTGAATTGGATTTCTGACCATGAACAATAATAAGAAGAAGGCCCTTGCCGCATTTCTCGGCGACTATGTGACCCCACATAAATTAAGCCTCTTCGACAAAATTCTTGATGATCGCACAAGGCATATTACCGTGGTCCTGGAAGACATATATCAGCCACATAATGCCAGTGCAGTGGTGAGGAGTTGTGATTGTTTCGGGGTGCAGGATCTCCATGTCATTGAGAATACCAATGAATATGTAGTCAATCCCGATGTTACCTTGGGCTCCTCGAAATGGGTGGATATCTATCGTTACAACGAAAGTGATGATAATTCCCTTGACTGTATCAACTCGCTCCGTGATAAGGGCTATACCATAGTAGGTACAACCCCGGGGGAGGGGTCGGAAGATTTAATGAAATTTCTTCCAGAAGAGAAAACCGCCATTTTTTTTGGTACCGAACTGACCGGCTTGTCTGCGACGGTCATGGATAACACCGACCGACTGCTGCGAATTCCCATGCGGGGATTTACGGAAAGTTTTAATATTTCAGTCAGTGTAGCACTGGTATTATTCGACCTTCGACGGAAACTTGAGGCATCTGGTTTGGATTTCCGTATATCAGATGATGAGAAGCTGGATCTTAAACTGAAATGGATGCAAAAAGTCATCAAGAGGTCAGATTCATATATTTCGGACTTTGAACGGCAGTGGCATGAATAAAATCATCCGTTTATCATTCAAATTACTCGCATTTCTCCTTCTGGGATTGGTGCTTGTCAATGGGTGGATTATTTTCAGTACGAGTCCACAAGTATTCAGTACCATTGAGGCCTTGCCATCAAAAGATGTGGGTTTAGTGCTGGGAACCAGCCACCGGCTGTCAAGTGGTGATTCCAATAGGTTCTTTCACCAGAGGATCGACCTTGCCGCAGATTTATTCAATGCGGGAAAGATCAAGCATATCATTGTAAGTGGAGATAACAGTACTCCCTACTATAATGAGCCGCGCAATATGAAGAATGCTTTGATCAACAAGGGAATTCCCTCTTATGCCATTGATATGGATTTTGCGGGTTTTAGGACTCTGGATTCCATGATACGATGCAAAGAAGTGTTTGGACAGGACGATATTGTTGTCATTACCCAGACCTTCCATAGCTACAGGGCCCTCTTTATTGGAAACAAGCACGACATGACTGCAGTAGCCCTGTCTACTGAGAATCTTCCACTCGACGTGAGGATAAGTGTTGAAATACGGGAATTATTTGCGCGAACTGTTGCTGTTTGGGATTTGTTTATCGTGAATAAAATGCCCAAATACCTTGGTAAGGAGGAAGACATCCAAATTCAGAAATAAGATGGTCCAATGAGGAGATTCGCACTTGCATGGATCATCTGCTGCTTTTCCATAGGGCAGGCGGTTGGCCAAACAGTGGTGTCGGGAAAAATTACCGATGCGTCTACCGGTGATCCGATCCCCTTTGCCAATGTCTATTTTAAGAATACGCAATCCGGAATGACGACCGATTTCGACGGATATTTCCGGATATCTACCCGCCTGCCGGTTGATTCGATGACTGTCAGCTACATTGGATATATCCCCAGGAGTATTCCTGTTGAATATGGTAAAGAACAGGTAATCAATGTGCAATTGAATGAAAATGTGATCAGCCTTTCTGAGGTGGTTGTGCTCGCTGGTGAGAATCCAGCCTATCCAATCATGCGCAAAGTGGTGGCTTCCAAGAATTCCAATGACAAGAGAAGTCTGGATGCTTATGAATACGAGTCCTACACTAAGATTGAAATAGACGTAGATAAGATATCGGAGAAGTTCACGAAGGGTAAAATCGTCCGCCGCATCACAGCAGTGATGGACAGTATTGAAAGGATTGCCGGGGAAGATGGAAATCCCGTGCTGCCTTTATTGTTCACAGAAGCAATCTCTAAATTCTACTACAAAAAGAACCCGACTTACAGGCATGAGAATATAATCAAGACAAAGGTTTCCGGTGTTGGGATTACCGATGGAACCCTGACTTCCCAATTTATTGGTTCATCCTTCCAGGAGTATAACTTTTACCAGAACTGGTTAAATATCTTCACCAAGGAATTTGTATCACCCCTGGCAGATGGCTGGAAGGGCAGCTATGAGTACTATCTCATCGATAGCATGGTAATAGGGGAGGACGAGGTGTACCAGTTGGATTTTTTTCCCCGAAGAGAACAGGACCTGGCCTTCACAGGAACCATGTGGATCACCAGGGAAGACCATGCCCTAAGGCAGATCGATATGTCAGTCAATCGCACAGCTAACCTGAATTTTATTGAAAAACTCAAAATCCAACAGGAGTTGAAGCGAACAACGGCAGGCCCATGGGTCCCTGTTAAAACCCGGGTTTTACTGGATGTCGGTGAGATTAGGAAAGATGCCCCCGGAATACTGGGAAAGTTTTATGTCAGTAATAAGGATATTATAGTCAATCAAGCTCGTGAAGATGCTTTTTACCAACTTCCGATCCGAATGGAAGCAACGGTCAGGGAGGACGATGAGTCCTACTGGAAAGAAGTCCGACATGACTCTCTTACATCGACAGAAGTCAATGTCTACAGGATGATTGATACCCTTAAGACCGATCCATTCATCAAAAACGTGAGTAACCTGTCAAAGTTTGCGGCCAATGCCTACCACCCGGTGGGAAAGTTCGACATTGGACCATATACCGGATTTTATGCTAATAATAACGTGGAGGGTGTTCGAATTGGCTTTGGCTTACGCACGAATATCAGATTCAGCAATAAATGGGTATTCTCCTTGTCAGGCGGATATGGATTCGATGATGACCGCTGGAAGTATGATGCACAGGTAAAGCATATTATTAAGAGGGAGCCATGGACTACCATTACATTCCAGAGAAAATATGAAATTGACCCGATCTGGATCCTTAATGATGAGATAAGCCCTCTCAGCCTGTTCTATGCATTCAGCAGGTTTGGAACCTTGAATGATCCCTTTTCGCACACGACAAACCTCATAGAATTTCAGACCCAGTCCGGGCCTGGCTGGACTAATCGGATAATTCTTAAGCAACAGGAGTTTGTACCCGAGTTCGATTTCCGGTACTACAGGGATCCGGGTGATCCGGGCCTGGAAACCAGTACCAAAATCAGTACTACTGAGATCAACTACGAAACGCGATATGCCCGGGATGAACTATTTGTAATCAATGACAACGAACGGTTGAGTATGGGAGCGGTTCGCTACCCGGTATTTACGTTTCGGTATACCCTGGGATTAAATAATGTACTCGGGAGTAATTTTAGCTATCATAGGTTTTCTGGTCGAGTCTTCAAAAGTCAGAAAATTGGAATTTTTGGTACTTCAGACTTTCTACTGGGAGGGGGGTATGTACTCGGATCCCTTCCGTATCCTTTACTCAAGGCCCATATTGGTAATGAAACCCCATTTTACGTAGGTTTTGCCTATAACCTGATGGATTTCTACGAGTTCAGCTCCGATCAATTTGCCGAGTTCAGGTGGAGACATAAATTCCAGGGCCTGTTGCTCAACAGGATCCCCCTGATGCGTAAGCTGAAGTGGAGGCTTACCGGCACAGCTAATGTGCTTTATGGTGGCATGCGTACTGAAAACCTGGACAGGGTTGTGTTGATTGATGACGGTAACGGAAATATGGTACTACCCTTCCGAACCCTTGAATCCAAACCCTATGTAGAATTGGGCTATGGTATTGAAAATATCTTTAAGTTTTTTCGGGTCGATGCCTTTCACCGCCTCAGCTACCTGGACCAACCCGGGGTGAGGAAGTTTGGGGTAAAGTTTACGGTTCAGGCGATACTGTAGATCAGTAGAGCGGTAGATCAGTAAAGCGGTAGAGCAGGTGGGTTAAATCTGAATCAATAAAAAAGGCCGCAAACGCGGCCTTTTTTATTATATGAATCAGAAATCTATTCTTCAGATTTCTCTTCTTCCTTTTTGGCTTCAGGCTCCTCGGCAGGAGTTTCCTCCTCCTTTTTCGCTGCCTTCTTGGGGGCGGCTTTCTTAGAGTCTGCTTTCTTGGCCTTGGGCTTCTCTTCTGTGCCCTCTTCCATTTTCTCCTTAAGATCGCTCAGAGCGGAAAGGTCACCCAGCGTATCGTGCTGTGTTCCCGCATTGATCTTATCGATAGTGGAAGAACCCTTCTTAGGCTTGGCCCTCTTGGGTGCCGGAGCCTTGGCCTTAACTTCCTCTTTAGACCAGCTCGCCTTATGCGAAAGAACAATTCGTCGATCCTCCTTGTAGAATTCAAGCACTTTGAAGTCCAGTGATTCTCCAATCTCAGGCTTGGAACCATCCTCTTTTATAGCATTCTTATTGATGCAGAATCCTTCGATTCCATAAGGGAGTTCCAGGACAACACCCTTGTCGTTCCTTTCAATGATAGTACACTTGTGAGAGGAACCCACGGTGAAAACTGATTCAAACGTATCCCAAGGATTTTCTTCCAGGTGCTTATGGCTCAAGGCAAGCCTTCTGTTTTCAACATCAAGTTCCAGAACCACTACTTCGAGTTCTTCACCAACCTTCACAAACTCGGAAGGATGCTTGATCTTCTTAGTCCAGGAAAGGTCAGAAACGTGTACTAATCCATCAATACCTTCTTCAAGTTCAATGAAGAGGCCGAAATTGGTAAGGTTCCTTACGACTCCTTTATGCTGGGTTCCAACGGCATACTTAGTAAGTACGTCAGTCTTGGTCCAGGGATCTTCGGTGAGTTGCTTAATACCGAGAGACATTTTTCTCTCTTCCCTGTCAATGGTAAGAACAACTGCTTCAAGTTCGTCGCCGATCTTTATGAAATCCTGTGGATTTCTCAGGTGCTGAGACCATGACATTTCAGATACGTGGATTAATCCTTCCACACCGGGCTGAATTTCAAGGAATGCTCCGTAATCAGCTACATTCACAATCTTACCCTTAACGGCACTTCCGACATCGAGGTCTTTCGCAAGGCTATCCCATGGATGCTCAGTGAGTTGTTTCATACCAAGTGATATCCTCTTCTTGTCTTCATCGAAGTCGAGCACCACTACCTTCACTGTCTCATCGAGATTCAACACCTCTTCGGGGTGATTGATTCTACCCCAGCTGATATCCGTAATATGCAGAAGTCCATCCACACCACCAAGGTCAATGAATACACCGAAGTTGGTCATGTTCTTAATGGTACCTTCAAGTACCTGGCCTTTTTCAAGGTTGTTGAGTATTTCAGCTTTCTGCTCTTCGAGATCCTTCTCGATAAGGACTTTATGCGAGACGACTACGTTATCATTTGCGTAGTTAATCTTGACTACTTTAACCTCCATGGCCTTGTTGACGAATACGTCAAAGTCCCTGATAGGCTTAACATCTATTTGAGATCCAGGCAGGAAGGCTTCAACTCCAAAAATATCAACGATGAGTCCACCCTTAGTCCTTCTCTTCACGAAACCTTCGATAACGAGATCTTCTTCGCTGGCTTTCTTGATATTATCCCAGGCACTAACAATTTTTGCCTTTCTCCTTGAGAGTACTAACTGACCGTTGGCATCTTCCTGCTCCTCAATATATATCTCAACGGTATCTCCAGCTTTCAAATCGGGAGTATCCCTGAATTCTGAGGCTGAGACCAATCCATCAGATTTGAAGCCAATATTAATAATGACATCTCTGTCATTGATACCTACCACGGTACCTTCAATGACTTGCTTCTCTTCAATGGTCGTGAGGGTATCTTCATACATTTTGGCCATTTCCTCTTTTTGCTTGGCCGTATATCCCTCACCTAATCCTTTGGTTTCAAAAGCTTCCCAGTTGAATTCTTCTTCTTCAGCCGGCTTTTCTTCTTTCTTAGGAGCAGATTTTGTTGCCTTCTTTTCAGGCTTCTCTTCTGCTTTTGGTTCCTCAGCTTTTTCTTCAGCCTTAGGTTCCTCTACTTTTTCTTCTGCCTTAGGCTCTTCAACCTTTTCTTCTGCCTTAGGCTCCTCAACCTTTTCTTCTGCCTTAGGCTCCTCTGCCTTTTCTTCAGCTTTGGGTTCCTCGGCTTTTTCATCAGCCATAGGTTCCTCTACCTTTTCTTCGGCATTGGGTTCTTCAGTCTTGGTTTCTTCTGATTTTTCTGACTTGTCTTTGGCAGTCTTCTTTGCGGGAGATTTTTCCGCTTTCTTTTCGGTTTCTGCAGATTCTTCTGCCGTTACCTTTTCAGGCTCTTCCACCTGGTTTTTTTCTTCGCTCATATTTGTGCCCTGTATTACATACCTGGATTCCGGGCCGGACTGGCAGGTACATTTTGTTTCACAATCCCCGAAGGGCCCCTTCAATCGAAAGGGAGCGCAAAATTAGGGAAAAAAATAATAGCTAACAACTAACAGCTAATAGCTAACAGTGAGAATGGAGGAGGCAGGAGGCAGGAGGCAGGAGGCAGGAGGCAGGAGGCAGGATGCAAGATGCAAGATGCAACTCACTAACTCACCAACCCACTAACTCACCAACCCACTAACTCACCAACCCATCAACCCATCTACCGTACTATATCATCACCACTCAAGGTACCCAAAGCATCTTTCAGTAGAATATCCTGGAAGGTAAGAGTTAGTTCCGCCTGGATCATGTCGGATTTGGCCTGGAAATAATCGCGGTTGGATTGGGAGAAATCTACCAGACTGGTCAGACCCAGCTCAAAACTCTCTTTGTTTAATTCAAAGCTTTCCCTGGCGGCTTCCATGGCTGCCCTGGCGAATTCCAGGTTTTTGATCGCATCACGATAGTTGAGAATAGCTCTTTGAATGTCTGATTTTACCGTAAGTTCCAGTTCCTTCCGATCCAGTACGGCATTTTCATAGGTAATTTTATCCCGGATATACTGTGACCGGCTTTGGAGGCCACTGAAAATGGGGATGTTCAAGGCGAGCCCGTAATTAATGTACGTGTTGTCTGTGAAGAATTGCTGATCGAATGGGCGGCTCTGAAAGCCCACCACCTGGTTATACCTGGATCCGTAATTGGCAAAAGCATCAATCGTGGGCATAAAATTAGAACGTGTTACCATCATCTGGAATCGCCCTGATTCCTCGAGCATTTGCATAGAGGTCAAATCTTTTCTTTGGTGTTGATCGGGGTCGAGCTCATTTAACTCTTCCTCACTGAGGTGAGTTGTAAACTCAGGGGATATAAGCTTGAATTCCAGCGTGGGATCCATCTGGAGAATTTGTGCCAGGGTTGTTTTGTCATTTCTGAGGGCTACCTCCGCCCTGAATACGTTGAGTTCTGCGGTCTTGACAATTGAGATCTGGTTGAATTTGTCCACTTCCGCTTTTGCACCCAGTAGAACTTCGTTTTCAATCATCCTGAGATTGGTGTTCTGAAGTTCAAGATTCTCCCTTTCTATGGTAAGCAGTTCCTGGCTCAGCAGTGTCTGAAGAAATTGAGCTGCCACCTGGCTGATTATTTCCTGTTCAGTTCGCTGGACATTGAATTCCTGCGATTGAAAAAGTGCGCGATTAGACCTTACCTGGTTGGTATTTGCAAACCCATTAAAGATGGGCATATTGGCTCCAATTGAGGCTGAGACAAAATTAATGGTCCCGTTTACCACCTGGCCCTCCTGCTGGTTGAAAGAATTACCCGTCTGGCTTCCCGCATTAGCCTGGGCACTGATATTGGGTGCTATGTTGAGCTTTGCAGCCTGAAAGGAAGCCTGGTTCTGCAAAAGCGTATTATTTTCCCTTTGTAACCGGATATTGTTGTTAAGGGCGATCTCGATCGCATCGCTAAGTGACATCTCACCCGGCTGTGCCATCAATCCGGTCCAAAACAACAGGCTGAAAATTACTAGTGTCAGTCTCATGGTAATAAATTTAAATTCTTTCATCAGATTCAATCGCACCATCCATCAGGCGGACAATCCGTTTTCCGTATTCGGCATTTTTTTGCGAATGGGTGACCTGGATGATGGTCATACCCGCATCGTTAAGTTTTTTGAAAATATTCATTATTTCCTCTCCTTGTTCGGAATGTAGGTTTCCGGTCGGCTCATCGGCAAGGAGTAGTTTGGGACTTCCCACAATAGCCCGGGCCACGCCTACCAACTGCTGTTGTCCGCCGGATAGTTGATCGGGAAACAGGTCTTTTTTGGCCACCATCTGGAAACGATCCAGCATCTCGGCCACCAGGCTCTTTCGTTGCGCCCCCTTTATACCTTTATATAAGAGAGGTGTTTCAATATTTTCATATACGGTAAGCTCATCGATCAGGTGGTAGGCCTGGAAGACAAAGCCAATGTAATGTTTATGGAGCTGGGATTTCTTTTTGTCTTTGATAGAATGGACAGGTTCGTTGAGGAAGTAAAACTCACCCTGGGAGGCTTCATCCAGCATTCCTATGATATTCAAAAGTGTAGATTTTCCTGCCCCACTGGGACCCATGATGGTAAGGAATTCTCCTTCTTCAACGCTGAGGTCAATGCCCTTTAAAATGAAGATACGCTGGAATTTACTTTCCACGTACTTGTCCAGGTCTTTTAATTCTATCATGTGCTGTCCCTAAGCCAATTAATATGCCAGAAGGGTATGGTTGCTTTAAATGTACGAAATCAGACATATTTTGTTGCTACCTGTCCGATTTCGGAATCCTTCGTTCGGATATGGGCAGTGGATGGGTAGAAGGGTAGAAGGGTAAAGGGTAGAAGGGTTGAAGAGTTAAAGGGTTAAGGGGTTAAAAGTTAATAGGGTAATTAATAGGGTAATAGGGTGGAAGGTGGAGGATTGGGATAGAGAGATAGATTTAAATGGTAAACTTTTGTCATTTTCCTTTTTGCATTTTCCCTTTCTCAATAGATTTAACTTTTACCATTTGACTTTAGCTTTTTGCCTTGAATTCACTCACCATTTATAAGTCCTCAGCTGGTTCAGGTAAGACCACGGTTTTATCCCGGGAGTACCTAAAACTGGCACTGAAAAAGAATTTCAGGAATATTCTTGCGGTGACCTTTACCAATAAGGCAACAAATGAGCTGAAGGAGAGAGTAATTCAGAGGTTGTCAGCATATTCGTCAGAAGAACCCACCGAGGAATCTGAATCCTTGCGTAAGGAGTTAGACCTGGATGAGATATCCTTTAAGGAGAAATGCCATGAGGTGCTCTCTCAAATCCTCAATAATTACGGTGTATTTTCAATTTCTACAATTGATGCATTTTTTCAGCGGATAATCCGCTCCTTTGCACGGGAGAGTGGAATACAGGGAAATTTTCGCCTTGAACTGGAACCCGATGAGATACTGGATGAAGCGATTGCGAGATTATTTGAAGAAGCGGGTAAAAATGAACTGCTAACCAAATGGCTGATCCGGTTTTCTCACGAGACGGTCGATAATGCACAGGGTACTGACTTGCGGTCGAAAGTGAGATCACTGGGTATGGAACTCTTCCAGGAGGAATTCAAGGTAATCCAGGAAGCCGTTGCCACCGAGGGGAAAATGGAAAGGTTTGAGAAGTTGGAAAATGACCTTTTTGCCATAAAATTTGAATTTGAAACAGAACTAAAGAAATCAGGTACGTGGGTCAGAGACGAACTTTCGGGACAAGGATTGAAATACAGCGACCTGAAAAAAGGCATAGGTAAACAGATAGAAAATATCAGGAAGGGAGAACCACCTGAGCTCGAAAAACCAAACTTCAGCAAGGCTCTTGTCAATCCGGAGAACTTCGTGGCGCAGAATCATCGTGATCGCGCAAGGGTAATCAATGTAATCAAATCGGGCATCTTTGATGAATTAAACAGGATCCGGAAATATGTACTTCAGCACCAGGCACGATACTTCACCGCAAAGGTAATCCTTGAAAACCTGTATGTATTTGGTATCATTTCGGACTTGTTGAGAAAGATCGACGAGTATAAACTGGAGAATGACTTGCTTTTACTCTCAGATAGCTCTGTTTTTCTCGCTCAGATTATCCGCGGATATGACAGTCCCTTCATTTATGAAAAGGTGGGATCGCGATACCAGCATTTCCTGATCGATGAATTCCAGGATACATCGCGCTTTCAATGGAATAATTTTCAACCCCTGCTGGAGAATTCGCTTGCCGAAGGACAGGGAAGTGTAATAGTTGGCGATGTCAAACAGAGCATTTACCGGTGGCGAGGAGGAGACTGGAATCTTCTTGCTGAGAGTGTAAATCATCAATTCCCGCATTCAAGTGTTGAGAACCTCACCACGAATTGGAGGAGTAATACCAAGGTGATTCAATTCAACAATCGCTTTTTCAACGACGCGGTCTTAATTGCCAGGGATCTATACCAGAGAAAGGCAAGTGAGAAGGCAGAGGGCGATGTGGTAGTTCAACTTGCTCAGCGATTTGATAAAATCTACAGTGATATAGAACAAGAAGTACCTGCATTCCAGGATCCTGAAAAGGGTTATGCCAATATTAAGTTGTATCCCGGCAAGGGGGATGACTATACAGAGTTTGCGTTGGAAAGAATGGTTCGGACTATTGAATCCCTCCAGCAAAAAGGGTTGAAGGCCAGGGATATTGCCATCCTTGTTCGCAAACGAAGTGAGGGTGAAAAAATCGCCTCATATATAATTAGCCATTCCAGGTCTGAGCGTGCGATAGAAAATATCAATTATGATGTGGTCTCGTCTGAGATCCTGAGGGTGGCCAATTCACCTTCAGTAAATCTCCTGCTGGGCGTTTTGAAATGGATCAACAAGGAGGAAGACCGCATTTCACTGGTGAGCTTCCTCTCTGATTATTTCGTTTACTTTTCTGACCGCAAGGTCAGTCTTTCAAAGTTATTTGAGGAAGTATATTCTGATGGACTTGCCGGATTACTGCCGAAAGGATTTGAGGAAAATCTCAACCAAATTAAGAAACTTCAGTTGTACGAGCTGTCCGAGGAGATCATTCGGCAGTTCGGATTGATGGAAAGGAAACAGGAATGGCCCTATTTGTTGGGGTTCCAGGATGAATTGATACAGTTTCTAAGCCGGGAAGCGGGAGATCTTGACAGTTTCCTGCAGTGGTGGGAACAGCATGGATGGGAGGTTCCCGTCAATATTTCTGAGGAAATTGATGCCATAAGGATAATGACGATTCACAAGGCAAAGGGACTTCAGTTTGAGGCGGTCATTATACCGTTTTGTCATTGGAATATTGAACCTGAACAATACCAGCAGGATATCATATGGGCGGGTATCGAGGAAGAACCTTTCAACCAGTTTTCATACTATCCATTGAAATATTCCGGAAACCTGGCTAAATCACTTTTTGTGGAAGACTATCTGGTTGAGAAGTTCAGTCATTATATCGACAACCTCAACCTGCTATACGTTGCCTTCACACGGGCAATTCAAGGAATCTACGCGATAGTTCCAACGGCGTATTCTGAAGATACTGTAGGGAGTCTTGTTGCAGAAGTGATAAAGTCTCATGTGTCCCAGGGAGAGGATGAGCTAAGTGTGGGGCAGGAGAAGTATATTTCTCCGAGTCCTTCCGAGTCATCGGAAAAAACACTTCAACTGACATCCTTCCACTCCAATCGATGGAATGATAAGGTTACGGTAGCCACTAAAGAGCTGATCAAGCTTAAGGAAGATGTATACGAAAAGGTTGAACTCGGAGTAATAATGCATTCCATTTTGTCTGAACTTGAAGACCAACGGGAATTAGGCGAGAAGCTGGAGGAATATCGGATCAGGGGCAGGATCAATAATGATCAACGGAGTGAATTACAAGCCAGGCTGGATGAAATCCTCAAAAAACCCGAAGTAATGGAATGGTTTGAAGGTGAGGTGGTTAATGAAGGGGTGATCCTCGGGGGCAAAGGAATTATTCGCCGACCCGATAAAGTTGTAATTAGTGACGAAAAGGTTGTAGTAATAGACTTTAAAACGGGAATGGAAAGACCCGAACACGCCAAACAGGTGAGGGAGTATATAACCCTTTTAGAGAATATTTATAAAAAAAGGGTCGAAGGACTTATCTGTTACCTTCAACCCTTTAACATTTTAACTGTGGAATAGTCTTATTTCAGGTATTTATCTGCCTTTTTCTTCAACCTTTCCCGGTCTGAAGTAATAGCAGGATCACTGTATATCATTTTTGATATCTCTCCGATCACCTTTTTGTTGTATCCGAGCTTTTCTGCGATATCCTCGCAAAAAGCAATTTCCTGCTTGAAAACCTGTCCGTCGACCTTCATGAGCTGTACAACATGATAAAGGTGCTCAAACTTCTGGCCCGGTCCGAGGTGGCTCAGGTCTCCCACAGGTTGAGGTTCTTTGAGCATTTCGTCAATTTCTTCTTTTGTAATCCCGTTTGCCTGTCCTATCATGTATATCAGCCTTGCCTCTTTTTCGGCAACGAAATTGTCGCTGGCTGCCAGATTAATCAGTACATTGATTTGATCTCTTATCATAGTATTTTAGAATGCGTAGGTTGTAGAAGCAATTTAACAAAAAATGAAAAAAAAGCAGTACGTGCCGATAAAATACTCCTTATGAGATAAATTTGGAAACCAATGCTGAAGATTAAGGGAATAACCGTATTTTTTCTGTTGGCCACACTGGTCACCCATGTTCAAGGTCAGGAAAGGAACAAGCGAATCCTGGTAATGGGCCTCGATACTTTGCAATTCTATTCCGATGCTTTTCACATTGACTCTTTGGCGGCAGCATATAGTATAGAGCGATCAGATGTACCAAAATTGTTTGGGGCATTCCTAACAGACGAAATAGTAAGCTATGACTATGATCGGTTTTCCTACTTTTCCGTCTTTCAAAAGGAAATCGACTCTGTCCGTTGGGACATGGATTACGTGACATTGCAAAATCGTTTAGGAGACGAATACCTCGGCATCGTGCCTTACAGTGAGGACCAATCGAGGCTCCTCAATCTCATTGAAAAATACAAACCAGACTATATTTTAAGCTTAAATCTCTACGAACTGCTGGCACTGACAGATTCTGTGAATTTCGGAGACTCTGTGAGGCATGTTGTGCATTTCGATTTATTTGACAAAAACCTCAAATCGGTCAACTCCGGTCGGCTTGATATGGATACTGATGAATACGACCTCTATTACCTCGACTGGTTCTATAAGGATATCGCGCTGGATCAAATACTCTGGATAAAAGCTTATGAAAAAGATCCAGACGACATCCAATCCGCATATTATACAGAGCTGGACAACTACTTTAAACAGAGCACAAGTATATCAAACCGGAGAGTGCTGAACATCACCCTGGGCACGGGGATGCCTTACGGGGGAATAGGATTTGGATTTGGAAACGTGTTCGCAACTAATTGGGAATGGGATCTCGGATGGGGATTCGATTTTAGTGGATTAAGGGCTGGAATTGGTTTTAAACACTATGTTCTGGGGGCTTCCGGGCTGGGTCCGCGACCCTTTGTAGGATTAAACTATTCCCTTGCCTCGGGATTTACCTTTAACCTGGGAGGTGAAAAGGATGAATTCGGTAATCAAATAGACCCTGATGATGTTACCCGGTTTAAAATATTTGGCGATCATGGCCTGCATCTTCGTTTCGGATTTAATATCCTCGTCGACAGGGATGTGGCTATCAATCCTTCCATCGGGTATGCATTTGCATTCCGCAGGCAGGAACCTGAGATTTTAAGTGGCCCCGATAAGACCGGGAGGACCAATTTTGTTAGATTCATGTCCTTTGGGGGATTGGAAATAGGAATGATTATTTCTGTATACCGGTAAATTAACTTTCGTGTGCAACTATCGTTAGTATTAAAGGTCTTTATATTGAATCAAGTAAAATGGCAATGAAGAAGTTATTGGTAATTGTATTTCTCTTTTCAGCAGCCGGGATTTTTGCCCAGGATAAGGAGGATCGGAATGTCAGGTCTTTCAGCAAGGTGAGAGCTTCGGAGGGGATCGATGTGTACATGAAAAAGGGGAGTAGCGAGGCGGTAACAGTGGAAACTGAAGATATCGACATCGACCGGGTTATTACGGAAGTCAGCGGGACAACCCTGAAGATCCATCTCGACGGATACAATAACCGGGGATACGATATTACGGTTTATGTGACTTTCGTTGAATTAGAAGAAATTTCAGCGAGTTCGGCGGCAAGCATTTTCGTGGAGAGTGTTGTTCGTGCCCGTGATCTTGAATTATCGAGTTCAAGTGCAGGGGACATTGAGATTGAGGTGGATGCTGATAATGTGGATATCAGGACTTCCAGTGCAGCTGATATTCAGCTTTCAGGGAAAGCGGGTTATGTAGATGCATCATCCAGCAGTGCCGGTGAGATCAATGCCTACGACCTCACTACTCAACGCGCAAGGGTCAGGGCAAGCAGTGCCGGGTCTGTCAAGATTACAGTAACAGAAGAAATTAATGCTGACGCCAGTTCAGGCGGCACAATTCGCTACCGCGGAAATCCAAAGAAACAGTTTACAGATTCCAGCAGTGGTGGAAGTGTGAAGAAAGTAGGATAGGAGTCAGTCTTCGACTTCCATATTTTTGAGCTCCAGCTCCAACGCCTTAGTTGAGATCTGGAGCTCTCTTAGTGAAAGGAGCAACGATCCCAGTAGGAGCAAAAGGCTGGCACCAAAGATATAGTCGGCCAGGGGAAATACCTGCTGAAACACCAGGAACATACACAACACACAAAAAAGGAAGCTACTCACTCCAAGGATCTGCATATTTTTAATAAGCCTCAATCTCTTCCTGAGATTTTTCAACTGGCCCACGATTAGCGAAGCATCCGGATTCTCCAGCCTCCTCTTGTGAAGACTGCGAATAAGTGTAGCAATGGCTAAAAACCTGTTGGTATACGCCAGGAGCAATAAAGTAATTGCCGGGAACAGGAGGGCAGGGGTGGTGATGTTTATGGACAACATAGATGCAAATTTAGCTAACGGCTAACAACTAACAACTAACAGTGGGGGGGAGATGATAGATAATAGATTATAGGTAATAATGCATAAAAAAGACCACCGACTACCCACCACTGACCACAACTC
>JAHEKQ010000132.1 GCA_024638265.1 Flammeovirgaceae bacterium | reverse complement strand
AGATCTGGCATAACAGGATCTCATCTTTTCCTGAAGTGGTGATCCATTCAGAAAACTGTTCCTTCCACTCAGTGAGAGAAAGACAATATTTAGGGTTTCGGGCCATCATTTCTGCAGGACAAAATTCATATCCAATGATGTTGAGTCTCTTGGTTACTTTAGTAGCCAGTTTAAGAAAGTAGGCACGGGTTTCTTCTAATTTTTCCTGCGGTACATCTTCAAAAACCAGGGCATTGTCCTGGTCTGTATGCAATAATTGCTCTTTCCTGCCCTGGCTGCCCAGGGACATCCAGGCAAATTTTGCCGG
Organism: Flammeovirgaceae bacterium; assembly: GCA_024638265.1. Classification (GTDB taxonomy): domain Bacteria; phylum Bacteroidota; class Bacteroidia; order Cytophagales; family Cyclobacteriaceae; genus JAHEKQ01. Next base: position 5,877 of record JAHEKQ010000132.1, on the reverse strand, counting down.
GAGCGGGGTTTCCATTTTTTCTATACATCTTTCAATGGTCCGTTTAATGGTAGCATCGTTCAGTTCAAAAACTATATTAGATACATGATTTAACGGAATATTGCTTCGCATATAACCATTAAGCAGGATCATTATCTTATTCCGGATCCGTTTTAATTTTTTGGTGCTGTTTGCCCTGTTGATAGCTTTCATTAAGACGGCCGGATTGTTACCCTGAGAAACGATAATATCGTGTTCAGAGACAATTCCTTTTACCCGGGTATTCGGTGTACCGTCTTTAGTAATGCATATATGATTGATGTTATGCTTCATCATAGTAAGCTGAGCCTGTGCAATTGTTAGATTTTTTGAATAACAAATCACAGGGGAATTCATTACCTCATGTACCGGATTTTGAATTGGCAATTTGCCAGTGGCCACCAGTTCTCTAAAATCCACATCGGTTACTATACCCACCGGTTTTTCATCTTCTACAACTATAACAGATCCCACTTTACGATTACTCATTAAAATAGCGGCCTTCTGAATACTGGTTTCCGGGGACACCGTTACCATCCTTCTTACAATTGGTATGGGTTGAAGTTCGAATAATGCTTCTTTTGTGAATTTTATATTCTCTTCATCGGCTATTAGTTTCCCGCGGTGTTCGTTTGAATAAGGATTCCTGGTATTGGATGCAAAACTCTCCATAAGGAAATTACCCACTTTTGGATTGTTGATCGCGTATGGTTTAAAAATATTTAAGGGAATCGCATAGATCACACTTTCCTCATCTGTGATCGCATTAATCTGATAATTCTCCTTTGCAAAAAGTGGTCTTAAACCAAAAACATCTCCCTCGTCACATTTATCTATGGTCTCCGGTTCCAGATTATCCTCGGTCTTCTGAAGGTCTACAGCTCCTTTCTGAACGATATAAAAATAGTCATGTACTTTTTCGTCTTTAGAAAATATAGTTTGTCCCTGTTCAAAATACATGACCCTTATCTCGTTGGCGATTAATTCTAACTGAGATTTGGCTAAAAGCGAAAAGGGAGGATAATTGCTGAGGAAATCGGCAATCCTGGATGCAATAGAATTCGTCATAATTCAAATTTATCTCAATTAGGACAAATATGGAATTATATTAATCTTCAATTTCTATTTTATAGTCTTTGATGAGTTGGTGAATGGCTTTTTCTGTTTCAGATAATTGAGTGTATACAGGAGCCTTTTCCTTTTTTACTTTCTTGAAATACGGCACGATCTCGCCGGTTTCGTAGGTCTCGATAACTTTTGGATGAACATAATAACTTCGGCAAACAGACCGGGTGTTGCCCAATCCTTCTGCAGCGGCATCAAAACCTTCCAGGATATTCTTTTTATTTTCCTTTTCAACCTCGGTATAGCCTTTTTCAAGCAGGGTTTCAAAAAAGATCTTGGTGGCAGACCAGGTCCTGAAATCTTTTGCTGAATAAATATCTCCACTTAATTCGTGGATGTATTCATTAATCATACCGCTGTCTATACTTTGCTTTTCGCCGTTTTCATTATAAAATTTGAATAGCTCCCATCCCGGGATTTCTTCACATTGATTAATAAGGTCTACTAATCTGCCGTCTTGTATGGTAATGGAGTGTTCTTTACCCTTTTTACCTATGAATTCAAATTTAATGCCGTCCTCAAATGTTTTTACATGTCTGGTTCGGAAGGTAGAAAGACCGTAAGTATTATTGTTTTTCGCGTAATAATGATTCCCAATCCTAATGTGGGTTTCTTCCATAAGACGAATAACTAGTGCCAATACCTTCCTCTTGGGCATTCCTTCCAAATCAAGGTCTTTATCTACCTGTTTCCTTATTTTTGGTAACATTTCCCCAAACGAGGTCATTTTAAAGAATTTCGTTTGATTCCTGATTTCAGACCAGGTAGGGTGGTAGATGTACTGTTTTCTCTCTTTTTCATCCCGGCCTATGGCTTGCAAATGACCATTCGAAAGGTGTGTGATTCTTACATTTTTCCACGCCGGCGGGATCACGAGTTTTTTTATTCTCTTCAGAGTTTCAGGATCAGATAACTTTTCTTCGTTTTTATAATAAGCGAAACCTCGGCCTACCTTTTTCCGCTGAATAGATAAGTGATTCTCAGAAACGTATTTAAGGTTTGCAAGTTTTACAGCCTCATGTGGTTCTGACATTAGGGTCTCTACATCATCGGGAGATAGCGTCATCTTTTTTCTTTAAATATACTCTGATTCTGAAAGGCTTATATCTAAAGAACTGTGAAAATTTCAGATTGTAAAAAAACAAACTCCCTGGTTTCAGGGAGTTTAACAATATATTATAAGTGGCTAAAGCTTAGTCAAAGTAACTAAAGCGTTCTCCCTCTTTAATTTTTAGCAATGATTCATATATAAGATTTATTACATTTTCTACATCGTCACGGTGTACCATTTCTACCGTGGTATGCATATATCTTAATGGTAAAGAGATCAGGGCAGATGGTACTCCACCATTACTATATGCAAACGCATCTGTATCTGTTCCCGTAAATCTTGAGGAGGCCATACGCTGGAAAGGTATTTTCTTTTCCTCGGCGGTGTCTATTATCAATTCTCTAAGTTTATTCTGCACAGCAGGAGCATATGAGATCACTGGACCATCACCAATTTTATTGAGTCCATTGGTTTTCTTTTCGATCATTGGAGTAGTGGTGTCGTGCGTGACATCTGTCACTATAGCTACATCTGGCTGAATTCGGTGAGTGATCATCTCTGCACCACGCAGCCCGATCTCTTCCTGTACTGAATTTGTAACATATAGACCAAAAGGTAATTCCTGGTTATTCTCTTTTAATAACCTTGCCACCTGTGCGATCATAAAACCACCTATCCTGTTATCCAGTGCCCGGCAAACAAACTTATTTTCATTGAGTAAGAAGAATTCATCCGGGTAGGTGATCACACAACCAACGTGCACGCCCAGTTTTTCCACTTCCTCTTTATTCGTACAGCCTACATCTATACAGATATTATCCATTTTGGGAGACTGCTCTTTTTCCTTATCTCTGGTATGGATGGCCGGCCAGCCAAATACACCCTTTACAATACCTTTTTTTGTATGTATGTTCACTCGCTTGGAAGCCGCTATCTGATGATCACTGCCTCCATTTCTTACTACATAGATTAGGCCTTCGTCACTTATATAATTTACGTACCAGGAAATTTCATCGGCGTGTCCCTCTATTACTACCTTATATTTAGCTTTAGGATTAATTATTCCCACGGCAGTTCCATAAGTGTCAGTTATAAATTCATCTACATAAGGCTTCAGGTATTCCATCCATATCTTCTGACCTTCTGCTTCGTAACCTGTAGGGGCGGCATTGTTTAAATATTTTTCCAGAAAATCCAGGGACTTCCCGTCCAGTATTTCGCTTTTATTCATTGTTCTAAATAATTTTCACGAATTTAAAAAGTTTTAGATTGGTGACAACTTGCTATTGATTAATTTTGGAATGATTTTGGAGAAATAAGTGAAAGGAAGATTGAAATCGTATATATAGTGGTGAGATATTTTTTCATATTAATAGTAATGGTTAGTATAAGTGCTTCAGGACAAAAGGCAGAAAGACCTTTTCCTAAAGATAGTATTGAGAACGATACTATTGAGAAGCTTTATATGATTATTGAAGGGGATTCTGTGCCCCGGGAGATGATAGACCTGGAAGAAGTTGTTTTGCTGCGGAAATTGAAATTCAATAGTAATAACGACCGGAAGCGGTATTTGATACTGCGCCGCAAGACACGGAAGGTATACCCATATGCGAAACTGGCTTCAGAAAGGCTGGTTGATCTCAATTCCCGGTTAGACCAGATTAAATCTAAAAGAGCCCGAAAGAAGTATACCAAGATTGTGCAGAATTATATTGAGGAAGAATTTTCAGCTGAATTGAAAAAACTTACCCGTACTGAAGGTCAGATCCTCGTTAAATTAATTCACAGGCAAACAGGGGTGACTACCTATGATCTTGTAAAAGATCTTAAAAGTGGCTGGCGGGCGTTTTGGTATAATACCACGGCCAGTATGTTTGATATTTCATTAAAAGAAGAATATCATCCGGAAACAAACCAGGAAGATTTCTTAATTGAAGATATACTTCAGCGATCTTTCAGGGATAATATTCTGGAAAGACAGGATACGGCTCTGGATTTTGAATACCTGGATTTAAGTGATAAATGGAATAATAACACTAGTCTTAAAAAGAGCAGTTAATTATTTTAATCTTTCATCTTCTGATGGTCAGGTAATTATCCTGAATTCTTAAAATAATCTAAAAAATTCTCATTTTTTATTTGGTCACAAGAAAGAAGTTGGTGTATATTTGCAGCCGCTTTGAGAGCAAGGCGAAAGTTCACTGACAGTAATGAGAATGGGGTATACGGGTAGAAACGGCCTTTAGAAATTAAATAAAAATTTATTGATTTTAATTTGGTTTGCATTAGAAAGTCGTTTTATATTTGCACCCGCTTTGGAAACGAAGTGATGTTCATTAAAGGGAGGTAGTAAGAGTGGTAATTTGCTGCTTGTGGCGCTAAGAAAAAGAAACTAAAAATTTTATTAAAAAAGTTTTGGTTGGTAAAGAAAAAGCGTTGTATATTTGCACCCGCTTTGAGACAGAGCAAACGTTCAAAAATTACAGATTGAAGTATAAGAAAAACCACCGGATGGGGTGCGATTAAGAGGTTCGATTCCTCGGGTTTTAGCAAGACATGCTGGGAGACTGGCAAAGTTCATTGATATATTGAATTGACAAGGATTATAGAGTAGCGATACTTTATGATCAAGTGTATAAGAATTAAGACTAGAAAAAGTCATACTGAGCAATTTCTTTAGTAGTTGTTGAATATATTTAAGATTTAACGATGAAGAGTTTGATCCTGGCTCAGGATGAACGCTAGCGGCAGGCCTAACACATGCAAGTCGAACGGTAACAGGAATTAGCTTGCTAATTTGCTGACGAGTGGCGCACGGGTGCGTAACGCGTATACAATCTGCCTTTAAGCGGGGAATAGCCCATGGAAACGTGGATTAATACCCCATAGTATATAGACTTCACCTGGAGATTATATTAAACATTTATGGCTTAAAGATGAGTATGCGTCCTATTAGTTAGTTGGTAAGGTAACGGCTTACCAAGACCGCGATAGGTAGGGGTCCTGAGAGGGAGATCCCCCACACTGGTACTGAGACACGGACCAGACTCCTACGGGAGGCAGCAGTGAGGAATATTGGACAATGGAGGCAACTCTGATCCAGCCATGCCGCGTGCAGGAAGACGGCCCTATGGGTTGTAAACTGCTTTTATACGGGAAGAACCACATCTACGTGTAGATGCTTGACGGTACCGTATGAATAAGGACCGGCTAACTCCGTGCCAGCAGCCGCGGTAATACGGAGGGTCCGAGCGTTATCCGGAATCATTGGGTTTAAAGGGTCCGTAGGCGGGATAATAAGTCAGTGGTGAAAGTCTGCAGCTTAACTGTAGAATTGCCATTGATACTGTTGTTCTTGAATTATTATGAAGTGGTTGGAATGAGTAGTGTAGCGGTGAAATGCATAGATATTACTCAGAACACCTATTGCGAAGGCAGATCACTAATAATATATTGACGCTGATGGACGAAAGCGTAGGTAGCGAACAGGATTAGATACCCTGGTAGTCTACGCCGTAAACGATGGTTACTAGCTGTCCGGCCTAATTGAGGGCTGGGTGGTTAAGCGAAAGTGATAAGTAACCCACCTGGGGAGTACGTTCGCAAGAATGAAACTCAAAGGAATTGACGGGGGCCCGCACAAGCGGTGGAGCATGTGGTTTAATTCGATGATACGCGAGGAA
>JAHEKQ010000131.1:1538-6204 GCA_024638265.1 Flammeovirgaceae bacterium | reverse complement strand
CCAACCCGGGAGCCCCTGTTCTTTATATTTGGCTATTATCCTGGGCGTACCAGTTATATCTATTTTGACCATATCTTTCCCCTCCACGCCATACCATTGGCTATTTTGATTTATATCTCCCTTAAATACATTGTTACTGAAAGTGATTCCCTGGTCAATCACAAGGCCACCCTTGTCCAATTGAATGAAGCGCTTTCCGGAAGCACCATAAACCAGTCCGGTATTCACATCAAATCCCAATCCATTGGCAAAGTCAGATGCAAGAGCAATTTGGTCATAATTGCCCGTTGCGGGATTAAGCTTTCCATACACATTCGGTTCCCGCTTTCCTTTTTTCTTGTATACCTGGTAGAAAGCCGGTTCACAATTAAATTGATTTGGGACGGGACAATCATCCACTTCTAAGAAAGTGGACAATTCTCCCGGCAGGAAAACCGTGTTGGAATCATTCACATCAACTGAAATCATATTTTTGTTAGTGCCTGACAATGCATTATCAGTGACCAATACGTCATAAGACAACTTGATGGTTTCTCCCCGTTGGAGGGGCAGGTTTTTCCATTGAATGGTTCCTGAATCTCCTGGAACGGGTCGTTCCAACGAATCAAAAGAGTTAGTAGTTTCAAACTCCACTGAATCCTGGAGCAATAAAAATCCTACTGGCAAGGAATCACTCACAGTAACCAGTTGGCTTGTTGCAGTTTTATTGGTAAAAAATACCTGGTAGGAAGCAATACTTTGATCACAGGCAAAATCAGAACTGAATATTTCACCTTCGATTCCACAGGAACCGAAACTGGCACAATCCGGATCATCACAATCGGTCAGGCCGTCTCCGTCATCATCAATCCCGTTATCACAGATTTCCGGGAAAACCGGAGGTGCCGCCAGGACACAATTCATACCATCATTACTATTATTGGGAGCAGAACTTGAAATAAACACAAAATTCTCAACCTGTCCGTCTGCTGTAAATGCCGCACGAAAAATATTTCCGGTACCATTGTTAAAGAAATAAGTGTTTCCTTGAGAATCCGACCATACAGCCCCGTATCCACCCGTATCTGCACTTGAAGAATAATCTTTCAAAACACGGACTGTCCCGGATACATGGTCAAACTCGATGAGCTTACCGCCATTCATGCCATAGAACTTCTCAGTAAGGGGGTTGTAGGAAATATCAGCACAATTTGCCGCAGAGGCTTCTCCGGATAATTCAACCAGGTTATCCACCTGGGCAGTGGGAGGGAGGCTACTGACATCAATGGTATTCATGACCCATTTACCGGATCTTTTCCTGAATGAGAACCAATTGCCCTCCACATCGAAATCTCCTGAATATGCAAGCGCCGAAAAATTGCTTATCTCACCCAGGTCTTCCGACTGGCCGGTATTGCTGACCCGGACGAGGATCGTACCGGATCCAATCCCGTAGATATATCCATCTTCCACATTAAATCCCGCTCCATTATAACTAATGGAAGAGGAACCGATAGTACTATATTTCCCTGTGGAAGTATCGAGGACTTTAAGATCCCTGCCATTGACCACCTGGTAGAATTCGGAAGTACATGGCAACTCCTGTGAATAAACCGAGCTATTCTTAAAAAAGAATACAAGGGTCAACAAGGAGATATGCAATAGATTGTGTAAAACCTTCATTTTATCTGTTTTCTGAGTTAAAAATCATATTCGACTTCAAAAGTATTCAGTGTGGATGCACACCATTAATTAAACCTACACGTGGATACTTTTATTGGTCGACAAGTTGATTTTGGAAGACGAAAGAGATAATCACTACTTCCCCAGCTTACTGATCGATGGTTCTGGACCATTTATCCTGATATTTGTTCCATTGGACTAATAATTAAAATAGCCAGGTGTGCTCTGAATGAAATGACGCAGGTCCGATCCTCTTATCGTTTTTGAATTCCGTATGTGACTTCCTACAATTCTGAAGTCTCAATAGAGGTATGTCGAGAAATCCTCATATAGATATTCTATACATCAACTAAAAAACCCATAGAAAATGGAAAAAATTGCAGATCTGACACAAGTAGGATGGAACTCGCTTGTGACATTAGGCGAGACTATTATGTCAGCCTTGCCCGCTATTCTGGGGGCATTGTTCCTTTTATTAATTGGTTGGCTTATTGCCAAGTTTGCCGGATTTATTACCCGGAGAGCTCTCAGGGCCATTGGTTTTGACAAGCTCATAACCCGGCTTGAACTCGACAAGAAATTCGGAAACATCACTTTAACCGGGTCAAAAATCATTGGCCGTTTTGTGTATTGGGTGATACTTCTTTTGTTTTTCATAACCGCATCAGATACCCTAGGATGGACGGTTGTTTCCCAATCCATTGGTGATCTTATCACTTACCTGCCTCAACTGCTCAGTGGACTTATCATCTTCGTAATCGGGTTCTACATTGCTGACTTTGTCAGGAAAGGTTTACGGGGTATTCTTGAATCCCTTAACATTAAGGCCTTCAGGATTCTGAGTAATATTGCCTACTATATAATTCTGATAATTATCACAGTGGCGGCAATTGACCAGATAGGAATCGATACACAGATAATCACTTCGAATATTACCGTAATAATCGGTGGTATAGTACTTGCCTTTGCAGTGAGCTTCGGTTTCAGTTCAAGACATATACTTTTGAATATCCTCAGCTCATTTTATACCGAGAGCAGCTTCAAACCGGGCCAGAAAATAGAAATGGGCGATATTACAGGAACAATTGAAAAGATTGATACCATGTCGTGTACCATTAAAACCAATAAAGGCCTTACGGTCATACCGGTTAGCAAGCTCTTGTCTGAAGAAGTCAGCATACTGGATTAATCAAGACATATAATTAGCAATCCTTTGGGAATCAAGGGATTGCTAATTTTACTTATGCCTGATACTATTAACATATCGGAACTTAGTGATGAAGACCTGATCAGGGAATTTGTCCTAAAATCAGATGAACGATATATCGGGGAAATCTACAACAGGTATGCCATCAAGATAATGCAAAAATGTCTGTCGTTTGCCAGGAACGAGTCTATGGCCAGGGATATGACCCATGAAATATTTTTAAAGATCATGCTCAAATCCGGTCAGTTCAAGGAGAAGTCAAAGCTCTCAACCTGGATTTACTCAATAACCTATAATCATTGTGTGGATACTGTATCACGAAGATCCCGCCAATTCAAAGTGGAAATTGAGGAGTCACAACTTCCGGATATACCGGAGGAAGAAGCTACTGATGTTGATGTACTGGACATCAGCAGGGAAGAACTTGAGGTAATGTTGTCGAAACTCAGTGCTGTTGAGAGATCCATGCTGCTTATGAAGTACCAGGATGGACTTTCCATCAAGGAGATCTCCAAAATTACCAATTGCGGAATAAGTGCCGTGAAAATGAAACTAAAGAGGAGCAAGGCCAAGCTTAAAAATATATACTATTATGGAAGCTGAGGAAAAAGAGAATAATCCGTTCAAATTGATTCATATGGTAGATGAATTACCTCCAGAATTAAAGGAAGAGGTTTTGGCCAGTGTCCGTTCTGTTATTCTGATGAAGAATATTGGTAAGCTTTTCTCTGTGGACATGACTAAAACCGTGGGTAAATTCCTTGATCCAGGCAGCTCTGGCAAAGAATAATTTCATTTCTATCATGTGACTTTCCGGGATGTTCGCGTCATAATAACGTGAACATTGAAAATCAAATCGGTCCAAATTCTAAAGAGCAATTTGCTGAGTTTATCCATAGCAGGATTCAGGTTCTGAACAGCCGTTTTCTGTGTCTTAAGGACATGGGGAAACAGATAAGGGGTTATAGAGGGGTGACATTCAGAAATCTTCTATCAAAGCTCGAGAAGGAAATTAAAAAGCTCCAGGGACTCCTCAATAAGTTTGAAAAGGTCAGTGAACCCTTTTGGTCAGATCATTACATTCAATTGAACAAGGAATTTCAGACTGTATTAAATGAGAGCAACCGGCTGTACGGAAAACTGGAAAAAAGACTCAAGAATTCGATATGGGGCTATAACGCCAAAAATAAACTATGAAATACTTACTTACATCAATTGCAGCCCTTTTACTCCTGACCATTACGAACGCTCAGGATTTAAGATTTGCTGTGTCAGAATCACAAATGAAAGTGGGAGATAATCCTATTAATGTCTTCGAAATTCATTTATCAAATAATCATCAATTTGGAAAGAGAGAATTCAAAAGCCTTTGCCTGGATCACCTGGGCATCAAGCTTAGAAATGATCGTAAAAGTCTTTTTTCCAGCAGTGTAATTCTCCCGGGAGCCGGTGATAAAGAGGGAGACTTAAGAGTCTTGATCTACCAAAACGGGTCAGGTACGAATGTGGCGATTGGCTTTGATTTGGGATCCGGAATGTCCCTGAACACCAAAGACTTTCCCGGGGAGTCTGAATACTTTCTGAATTTAATCGTCGAGTGCCTGGATAACCTGGAACAGGATAATACCATTGGCATTTCTCAAGTTGACCCTGCTGCAGGGGAGATAAAATGAAAAAAGAAACCTACTTGTCGCGCATGGCCGAATCCCTGGAAAATTTTCACAGGCAGTTGAGGTCCGAAGCGGCGTCTAATTTATTGGAATTCAACCAGGAAATTGAATACCTGGAACTCCAATA
>JAHEKQ010000131.1:0-1438 GCA_024638265.1 Flammeovirgaceae bacterium | reverse complement strand
GATGAGTGAATGGGTAGAGGGATTTAAACAATAACTGCCTCCATTTGTAGTAATACTATCCCAAATCTTACCAAATCAACATTTCCATGGAATATCTAGAAATTGCCATCAAAATCTTACTAGGCGTGAGCATATTGAATGTCTGGCTTATACGAGCGAATAAGCCAACGCCATACAGGGGAGGTGAAGCAAAGACGATTAAGGAGGAATTTGCCGTTTATGGCCTACCCGGGTGGTTTGTAGTCCTGGTGGGTATTATAAAAATAGCCCTTGCCATAGTCTTAATGGCATCCATTTATTTTCCCTCTATTGAAATGATCGGTGCCATCGGCCTAGCGGCTATGATGCTGGGTGCTGTGGTAATGCACTTGAAGGTGCGTGACTCATTCAAGAAGACTTTCCCGGCTTTGTTGTTTTTAGTCCTGTCGTTAGCAGTGTATTTTCTGTAGTCAGTGGTCGGTGGTCGATGGTTTTTGACCGTGATTGGAGTCCTGAAGGTCGGGACCCAAGGCGCTGCGGGTTGACCGCCCACTATTTTATTTTTTTCCGGATGGGATCCGCCCTGGCAATTTTTTCTTCCGCTCGTTTCTTTTCATCAGGCTTGGCTTCCGTGGTTTCCTGCTGATCATCCGTCAGCAGTAATTTTGAATACAGGGGGAAATGATCAGAACCGATACCCGGTAATCTCTTAATCCGGATCAACTTGAAATCTGCTGAATGAAACAGGTGGTCCAATGGCCATCGCAATAAGGGGTATTTCGCATGAAAAGTACTGAAAAATCCACGTCCGTGCCGGGGATCCAGCAGTTGACTTATTTTCTGAAAAAGTCGTGTGGTCTTGGACCAGGCTACGTCGTTAAGGTCACCAAAAACCAGGCAAGGATAGGGCTGGTTTATCACCTTTTTACCGGTGAGAAGTATCTCGGCATCCCGATCAGTCGATGTGTCACTTTCCGTAGGACTCGGTGGCTCCGGGTGCAGACAATAAATTTTCACTTTCTTGCCAGAGCGTAATTCTACCAGTGCCTCTATGGAGGGAATATCCTTGGTCACCTGGTTTAATACCTGGTGTTCAACAAGTTCCAGTTTGGAGAACAGGTGCATACCGTAAAGATTGTCCTTTGGCACATTCACTTGATACGGATATCCGTCTTTTAGGGAGACGAGTTGGTCTTGCCACCACTGATCTGATTCGAGTGTAAGTAAAATATCTGGATCGTAGGTTTCTACATGCTTAAGCAGAAGATGAGCTTTCCGGTTGGGTGTCAGTACATTGCTCACCATCACTGATATGGAATTGCCATTTTCATGGTCCCGAGTTTTTCTAACCCGCACCGGAGCGAGGATCGTGAAAGGGTATATTCTAGTTCCCTGAAAGATTAAATTTGCCAGCAGCACCATTGGAATGAGATAATTCCACCAGAGGTTATAATTGAGC
>JAHEKQ010000044.1 GCA_024638265.1 Flammeovirgaceae bacterium | reverse complement strand
TTGTGGGAGTTTCCAGAAAGTCAATGATCTTTAAAACCTTGGGTACAGATGCGGCAGGAGCCCTGAACGGATCTACGGTTTTGCACACAATGGGACTTTTGAAGGGAGCGTCAATTTTAAGAGTTCATGATGTAAAAGAGGCCGGAGAGGTTATAACATTAGTAGAGAGATATAAGGGAAATTTGAATTGATATTTGCATTTAACATAGGGTTCCTGGAAGTAAGATGGATTGACGTCCTCGACATATTACTGGTCAGTGGTTTACTGTACCAGGTTTATAAGTTGATGCGGGGAAGTGTGGCACTCAGGATTTTCCTTGGATTACTCGCACTTTATCTCATTTACCTGATCGTTCGTGCTGCCCAAATGGAGATGCTTACCCTTATCCTCGGCCAGTTCATGGGCGTAGGAATCCTTGCAGCAATAATACTCTTCCAACCGGAAATCAGGAAGTTCCTGTTACTGGTAGGCCGCACAACTGATATCAATAAGGATAGTTTTGTCAGTAACCTGGTGAGATGGAAGAGGAAGGAACAGGAGAGGTCCTATAACGTTACCCCCGTGGTGGAGGCAGTGAGAGTTCTGGGGGGATCAAATACCGGGGCTCTGATCGTTTTCAGCAGGGACACGGCATTGAAATTTTACGCGGAATCAGGTGACATTCTCGATGCGGAGGTATCCAAGCGATTGTTACTTTCGATATTTGACAAACACAGTCCCTTGCACGATGGCGCAGTGATCATACACAAGGGACGTATAAAGGCGGCACGATGTGTTTTACCTGTAACTGAGAAAGACGACCTGCCTGCAGATTTTGGACTGCGTCACCGGGCGGCCATCGGAATGTCAGAGAGTACCGATTCACTGGTCGTGGCGGTCTCAGAAGAAACCGGGCAGCTTTCGGTAGCTGAGAACGGTGTACTTTACCCAAATCTAACTCCGATGGACATCCGTAATAAAATCATGGACTACCTGTTTGGCGAAGAAAGGGAACAGCGGAAGACCGAACCTGAAAAGGAGGCCAGTGAAAGCTCAGTAAACGTGAAGGAAGCCGCTACTTCTTCCTAGCTCAATTGGTGCAGGAGTGTATTGATTGATACTTTTTTACCCACCACTTCCGATAATTCCTCAGTGGAAATTCTGATCTGCTCCATAGTATCACGGTCGCGAACAGTAACGGTGTTGTCTTCCAGGGTCTGGTGATCCACAGTAACTGAGAAAGGCGTGCCAATTGCATCCTGGCGACGATAGCGCTTGCCGATACTATCCTTTTCCTCGTAGGTACATTCGAAATCGAACCTTAATTCTTCCAGGATCTTCCTGGCTTTTTCAGGAAGTCCATCCTTGGCTACAAGGGGTAGCACGGCAATCTTGATGGGTGCCATAGCGGGGGGTATTTTCAGAACTGCCCGTGAACTGCCGTCTTCAAGGGTTTCGTTTTTGTAACAGGAAGATAATACCGCGAGAAACAATCGGTCCAGGCCTATAGATGTTTCAACTACATAAGGCACATAACTCCGATCCTCCTGGTTATCAAAATATTGTAATTTTTTTCCACTGTGTTCCTCATGGGCTTTGAGGTCAAAATCCGTCCTGCTATGGATTCCCTCAAGTTCCTTGAAGCCCATGGGAAACTGGAATTCTATATCACAAGCAGCATTGGCATAGTGGGCCATATTGAGGTGGTCATGGAACCGATAGTTGTCGTGTCCCAGTCCGAGAGCATTGTGCCACTGGATTCTTTTTTCTTTCCAGTGATGATACCACTCCATCTCTTCTCCCGGCTTTACGAAGAATTGCATTTCCATCTGTTCAAATTCCCTCATCCTGAATATGAACTGTCTTGCTATGATCTCGTTTCTGAAGGCTTTTCCCACTTGTGCGATACCAAAAGGGATCTTCATTCGACCGGTTTTCTGGACGTTGAGGTAGTTAACAAAAATTCCCTGGGCCGTTTCAGGCCTCAGGTATATATCATTGGCTCCTTCCGCCAGTGAGCCCATCTCAGTTTTAAACATGAGGTTGAATTGCCGTACGTCTGTCCAGTTTCTCGAACCCGAAATAGGATCGGCGATCTTCTCTTCCTCTATGATTTCCTTTAAGCCGCCAAGATCTCCACTATCCATGGAAACCTTCATTTTCTGATTAATGGCGTCAATTTTATCACGGTATCCCTTTACCCTGGGATTTGTCTCGAGATACATATCGCGGTCAAAGCTCTCACCAAATCTCTTGGCTGCTTTTGTAAGCTCCTTTTCTATCTTTCCCTCGATCTTGGCAATATGGTCCTCTATCAGGTTATCTGCCCGGTATCGCTTCTTTGAATCTTTGTTATCAATAAGCGGATCGTTAAAAGCATCTACGTGGCCCGAGGCCTTCCAGGTGGTAGGGTGCATAAAAATTGCCGCATCGATACCGACAATATTTTCGTTCAGCCTGACCATGGCTTTCCACCAGTATTCCCTCAGGTTGTTCTTGAGTTGTACTCCGTTCTGCCCGTAGTCATAAACGGCTCCAAGCCCGTCATAGATTTCACTGGAGGGGAATATGAATCCATATTCTTTCGCGTGGGAAGTGATTTCCTTTAATGTAATATCCGCTATATCTGACATGTCGGCAAAGTTATAAGAAATGATGTTGGGTAGATGCTAAACCAGCTCCGGATTTGAGTAGCGAACTGAAACTTCCTCAAGGATATCGAAAACTTCCCCCGGATCGAGAGATTCCACCAACCTTGTCCTGTAATCCCTGAAGTGAGGAAGGCCCCGGAAGTAATTGGTATAATGCCTTCTCATTTCCAGTAATCCTTTTCGCGTTCCTTTCCATTCCAGGGAAAATTCAATATGTCTCCTGACAGTATCTACGCGTTCTTCCATATCAGGAGGAGTCAAATGTTCCCCGGTTTCCATATAGTGTTTTATTTCCCTGAATATCCAGGGGTAGCCTATGGCGGCCCGGCCTATCATGACCCCGTCCACTCCATATTTATTTTTATACTCAATTACTTTCTCGGGCGAATCAATATCTCCATTTCCGAAAATGGGGATTTCAATATCCGGGTGATTTTTAACTTCAGCTATGGGATTCCAGTTGGCGACTCCTTTGTACATCTGTTTCCTGGTTCTCCCATGAATTGAAAGTGCCTTGATACCGGCATCCTGGAGTCGCAATGCCGCATCGACGATCTTTATCGATTTTTCATCCCAGCCCAGGCGGGTTTTAACAGTCACCGGAAGATCCACTTGCTTGACGATCTCTGCCGTCATTTTCTGCATCTTTGGCAAGTCAAGGAGGATTCCGGCCCCGGCTCCTTTGCAGGCTACCTTTTTCACCGGACAGCCGTAGTTAATATCGATAAGTTCAGGTTCAGCCTTTTCCGCGATGGCAGCTGCCTCTCTCATGGAATCGATCTTGTCTCCAAAAATCTGTATCCCAATAGGGCGTTCCTCATCATAGATGTCGAGCTTTTGAACACTTTTATCAGCATAGCGGATCAGTCCCTCTGAACTGATGAACTCCGTATACATCATGTCTGCCCCATTCTGCTTGCACACCGCACGGAAGGGAGGATCGCTCACATCTTCCATAGGAGCAAGGAGCAGTGGGAATTCGGGAAGCTCGATATTGCCAATTTTAAGCATTTGACCTCTTTTTCAAAATAAGGCGTAAATTTACGCGATTTTATGAGAAATATCAGATCAATATCCGACCGGCAACATCCTTTGGTTTCAGCATTTCTATTTCTGATCACAGTTCTGGTTGGATTTGTAGTGATTGGACCCTTGGTTGGGACTTTCGTAAATGCAGCTTTCTATGAAGGAAATATTATGGAATTCATGGAGAAGTTGCAAGATCCCTTTGATGACCCCTCACTTAAACCATACTACTATTCACTCCAGGGATTCGCTACAGGATTGGGGCTGATAGTTATTCCATTTCTTTATATGAAGGTGTTTACCGGCAAAAGCCTCGGATACTTATCACCCGTAAAGAACGTGATGATCACACCCCTGATAGTGACATTACTTATAGTCGTGGCATTCATGGTGGTGAACAGCATTTTTATTGAATGGAACAGCAAGCTGGACCTGCCGGATTCAATGTCCGGTATTGAGGAATGGATGCGACAAACAGAAAAACAGGCAGCGAGGTTGACGGATTACATGACTTTCTTCGATAGTCAGGGACAATTCCTTGTGGCAATCCTGGTCATAGCCATTCTTCCGGCGATCGGGGAGGAGTTTGTCTTCCGCGGATTTATTCAAACGGAACTTACTGCCGGAACGGGTAATCCACATGTTGCTATCTGGCTATCTGCAGCTATTTTCAGCGCTATCCATCTACAGTTCTTTGGATTTATACCACGAATGTTATTGGGTGCTCTGTTTGGTTATCTTTATTACTGGTCTGGAAACCTCACCTATCCCATTATTGCTCACTTTATGAATAATGCTAGCCAGCTGTTCTTATTATATTTCGTCCAGCATGAGGTAATCGATATAAACATGGACGATCCTGAATCATTTCCCGTGACAGTGATCATTTTATTTGCGATCATTACGTTCGGACTGCTTATCTTTTTTAAACGATTGCAGAAGGTGGATGAACAGATATGACTAAGTGGCGAAAGGCTTTTACTTCAGAAAACCCAATCAGGGCAGAAATTGTCAAGGATGTGCTTGAGAATAAAGGACTGAACCCTGTGATAGTCAATAAAAAGGAATTCGTTTCACAACGGGGATATTGTGAGGTTCTGGTCAATGCAGATGAGTTGTTAAAGGCATTTCGGATCATCGAAGAGGAGGTTAAATTTGAGTAGGTTTAGTAATCTTGCGCAACGGGTAATTACGGGATTAATTGGTGCATCGGCTATCCTTGCAGCTTGTTATTTCAGTGAGTGGACTTTTATGATCGTATTTATGGTGATCATGATCTTCACGATGTTGGAATTCTATGATCTGGTCGGCCTCGACGGCTGGATTCCCCTCAAGACATTTGGTACCATTGCCGGGGGATTTGTATTTCTCCTGTTCTTTATGGTTGAAAGGGGGACTTTGAGTACCAAGTTCTATTTCCTGATCTTTCCACTGGTTTCAGGTATATACCTGATAAAACTCTATAAGAAAAGTGATCCCAATCCCTTTCCCAATATCGCCATCACCTTCCTTGGTATACTTTACGTGGCTTTGCCTTTTTGCCTTTTCAACCTTGCGGCACATTTCAGGGGAGACTATTCTTACCAGATTATTGCCGGTGTAATGCTATTGCTTTGGGGCACAGATACAGGTGCCTATTTTGCCGGCAGCCTGTTCGGAAAGTCTAAACTATTCGAGAGGATATCACCCAAGAAATCCTGGGAAGGTTTTGTAGGGGGCGCAGCAACATCTGTGGGAATTGCCATCCTTTTGTCCAAATATTTCCCCTTGCTGAATATGACCCAGTGGATAGTGATCGCGGTTATCATAGTGATAAGCGGTACCTATGGCGATCTCGTCGAATCGCTTTTCAAGAGAAGTATATCCATTAAGGATTCCGGTGATCGACTTCCCGGCCATGGAGGATTTCTGGACCGGTTTGACAGCCTACTTCTTTCAATGCCGTTTATCATCGCTTACATCGAAATCAGCGGGTAAGAAATAAATTTACGCAAACGATTTCAGAGAGGCTTAAAACTCGTAAATTTGTACCCGAACTAACATCCTGAAGGGTATATGAGTTATATCGAACCTGCTCCTTTAAAGGACAGGGAGAATCCGTTTGAGGCAATGATGTCAAGGTTTCACATTGCTTCCCAGCTACTTGGTCTTGACGATGAAATCTACAATGTATTAAAGAACCCTGCCAAGCAAGTGATTGTTTCCATTCCCATTACTATGGACGATGGGTCAATCAAGGTCTTTGAAGGATACCGGGTAATTCACAGTAATATCCTGGGACCTTCAAAAGGTGGAATCAGGTTTGACCCCGGGGTTCATCTCGATGAGGTAAAAGCACTCGCGGCCTGGATGACCTGGAAATGCGCGGTTGTGGATATTCCCTATGGCGGCGCCAAAGGGGGCATCCGTTGTAATCCGAGGGAAATGTCCAGCGGGGAAATCGAGCGATTGACAAGGGCTTACACCACCGCTCTTCACGAAATTTTCGGACCCGACAGGGATATACCTGCGCCCGATATGGGAACTGGTCCCAGGGAAATGGCCTGGTTGATGGATACATTTTCACGATCGCAGGGAATGACCGTAAACTCTGTGGTTACGGGAAAACCACTGGTTCTTGGTGGATCACTGGGCAGGACGGAAGCTACAGGCCGTGGGGTGATGGTATCGGCATTGGCTGCGATGGAGCGACTTAAGATTAATCCCTACCGCGCCACCTGTGCAGTGCAGGGTTTTGGCAATGTCGGATCCTGGGCAGCCACATTACTCGCTGAGCGCGGTGTAAAGGTGGTGGCGGTAAGCGACATATCCGGGGCCTATTACAATGAAAATGGATTGGATGTCAAGGAGATAATCGAATACAGGAATAATAATAACAATAGCCTCGAAGGCTTCCCCAATGCTGAGGCACTTGATGGTGAGGAAATACTATACCTAAACGTGGACGTGCTGGTTCCGGCTGCTACTGAAGACGTGATTACCAAGGCCAATGCCCAAAGGATCAAGGCAAAATTGATTGTCGAAGGCGCCAATGGTCCGACTTCTTCGAAGGCTGACAGTATTATTGCGGATAATGGGGTCGTAGTGGTTCCTGATATCCTGGCAAATGCGGGAGGAGTTACTGTTTCATATTTTGAATGGGTTCAAAACCGACTGGGATATAAATGGACTGAAGAGAGAGTCAACAGGCGTTCGGACCGGATCATGAAGGATGCCTTTGAAAAAGTCTATAATACCGCACTCGATTATAAAGTGCCCATGAGAATTGCAGCATACGTGGTAGCAATAGACAAAGTTGCCAAGACCTACAAATTCAGGGGAGGATTTTAATATGACTATTCACAAGGAAGGCAGAACACTTCTGGTAGTCCTTCTGATCATTTTCATCGGGATTGGCATCGCGGGATATTTCTATGTTCCCTGGCCCTGGGATATACTGATATATGCGGCATTGGGTATAATGTACTTGCTTGTTCTTCAGTTTTTCAGGCATCCCAATGTTAAAACCATTATGGGAGAAGAATTCATTACAGCTCCGGCAGACGGTAAGGTAGTTGTGATTGAGAAAACGCAGGAGGATGAATACCTGAATGAAGAGCGGATTCAGATCTCTATTTTCATGTCCCCTTTAAATGTTCATGTAAACAGGTCTCCTGTGAAGGGGAAAGTCAGTTTTTATAAATACCATGAGGGGAAATACCTGGTTGCCTGGCACCCTAAATCCAGTACCGAAAATGAAAGGACTACCCTGGTGCTTAGGCTGTCCAACGGACTGGAAATACTGATGCGCCAAATTGCCGGCGCAGTGGCCCGGCGAATCATCTGTTATGCGAAAGAGGGCGACGAGATCGGCCAGGGTGATGAATTTGGATTCATCAAATTTGGATCAAGGGTGGATGTTTTTATACCGCTCAATGCCGAGATCAAGGTGAAACCGGGAGACAAGACCAAGGCCGGAGTTACCGTTCTTGCGGAACTCAGCAATTAATTTCCCGAATCGAAATCGCAATAATTCATTGGGTCCGTACCTATCGGAGATCCATCGGGTGGTGACAACGGCCTTTCCTTTACGTACTCGCCGGGGTCATCCATGAAGCTCTCTATACTGTGAAGCAGCGAGGTATAATGAGCGTCCAAGGAGAAATTTCCCGATTCTCCCTTACCCTCTATCCAGTTGAGCAACTCTATGAGCTTCTGCCTTACAATTGCCTTGCTCTGTGTGGAAGCTGATGGGTTCATGCTGAGTTCAAAAAGATTGTGTAATGTTATTTGTTCTACCGTTCTCTGCACTTCACCTTGAAGGCCGTTCTTCCTATTTGCCATAAATGTGGCCTTATACAATTCATCAACAACTTCTGCCAAACCAGGTTGGCGTGCATCACGGCTATTAAACTCGACAAGCCTTGCAGCCCTCTGGGGATTGAGAAGTAAGCCCAAAGTCATATCGGCTGCACTCTCTGCCGCGGAAATAGGATCGAAGGTCACGCCTGTCCGCACTTTAATGGTTTCACGGCCCCTTGAGGTACCGTAGCTGCGCGGGGGAATCTTTTCGATGATTTGTTCAGACAATGTTAGCGTATTGGATGAAATCGTATTTAAAACCGCTTTCAACGCCTGGCGCTGCACTTGTGGACTAACCTCCCGCGTTGCGAACTGGCCGTCACCACGAAGGGCATTTCTGTACTCAAGTCCCCCTATCAATTTAACGGCAGCTTCGGTCTGATAGCGATGGAAGAAGTAAAGCGGTGCAAGTACTTCTTCCAGCCTTGACATGGGCACACCGTTCCTGATATTGCTTTCACCAAATTTATTTAAGGCAAGCTGCCTGATCGTTAGCATCCTGTCGAGCTCGACGGCAACATTCTTTCCGTTATCCCATAGATGGGCGTAGGGATGCGCAGAACCCTGGGGCCTGGCATCCTGGTCGGAAAGGAAAGTGAGCCCGTCATCCAGCGACTTCTGCACGATTGATTCGAGCGCCTCATCTTCATCTGTACTCTCTGGAAAATCCTGGTATCCCCAGGTAATCGAGAATTTATCAAAATCACCGATCTTGTCATCGTAGGCATTATCCAGCGAAATCTGACCACCCGACAACTCCACGAAGGGGTGAGGATAATCCATCACCGATGCCCTGTCCTCTGAACTTGAGGCATAGCTGTGGGCGAGCCCGATGGTGTGCCCCACTTCATGGGCTGATAGCTGCCTGAGCCTTGCCAGGGCCATTTCCTGCATTTCCGGAGGAACACTGTCCCCATCAACATAAGGGGCCAAAAGCCCTTCTGCAATCAGGAAGTCCTGACGGACCCTCAGTGAACCAAGAGTCACGTGTCCCTTGATTATTTCACCGGTCCTGGGATCTGTGACGGAGCTCCCATAGGACCATCCCCGGGTGGATCTATGCACCCAATTAATAACGTTGTAGCGGAGATCCATAGGATCGGCATCCTCGGGCAGCATTTTCACCTGGAAGCCATCTTTGTAACCGGCCGCTTCGAATGCCTGGTTCCACCAGGAGGCACCTTCCAGGAGGGCAGAACGTATGGGTTCGGGGGTTCCCGGATCCAGGTAGTAGACAATAGGATCCACCGCCTCACTTATTTCAGCAGACGGATCTTTTTTCTTTAGGCGATGTCTGCGGGTAAACTTCTTTTCAAGGGGTTCTGAAATCGGTGTGGCATAATCATAGTAGCTGACCGCACCAAATCCTGTTCGTGGATCGAATTTCCGTGGGGTATAGTTGTCGTCAGGCAATTGGACAAAAGAATGATGTTCCCTGACGGTAACTGCCGAAGCATCCGGTGTTACGCTCCTGACCCATGCTCCGGCCGGGGTACCTTTAAAAGTTAGAATAGATTCAAATTCTGAATTGAGTGGAAAATTTTTGGTCCGGGGAAGGTAGAAAGCTGATCTGGACTTGTCCAGGGTATAGGTTCCCTGGTTCCGGGATTTGAGACGTCCAGCGACATTATGGGCATCACGCAGTAGAAAATCCGTCGCATCGACTAGTAACCGGCCATTTTCTTCAGCGGCTACTTTAAATCCCCAGTGAATGCTGCGGGCAAAGGCATCATCTACCGCCTTCACTTCGGCTTCATTGTCACTATCTGCTCTGAATCGATAGTTTGGTTCCACCAGCATTACCTTAGGGCCAATTCGCTCGAAATAAACGATTTGTGAACCACCAAGTTGGGCGCGGTCCAACCCGATATCATTGGATCCAACCCCCGCAGAAAGTGACACTACGTAGATAAACTCCTGGTTGAGTTTATCAATCTCGAGCCAGATCTTATCGGTTTTGTCGTTGTAATAGAAATTGAAGTAGCCATCATACCGGGTCATCCCTTTGGTCTTATCAGAGATCGAGGGTATGGCGGTACTTGTTTGCTGGGCAGAGGTAGAAACTGTTGAGGTAGAGCCACAGCCGGCCAGGATGAATATTAAGAGGTAAAGGGATCGTTTCATGCTTTTTGAAT
Organism: Flammeovirgaceae bacterium; assembly: GCA_024638265.1. Lineage (GTDB taxonomy): Bacteria > Bacteroidota > Bacteroidia > Cytophagales > Cyclobacteriaceae > JAHEKQ01. Next base: position 14,301 of record JAHEKQ010000044.1, on the reverse strand, counting down.
TAATCCCAAAATATATAGCTAATTGAGAACTTCTGAAATGGAAATTATGTGGTGGGCGTCCTCGGTCATGTGTTACACCTTATTCCAGCCCCCGGGGCCCTTCGGGCCCTTGCCCCCATATCATAAAATAACGATTTTCGGAATAATGATTTCATGTCAAAAATTCCTGAAACTTAACAATCACCCTTATAACTTCATATAATGCTAAATGACCAGGTAAAATTGGTTGAATTAACCTATTTCGAATCTCTCAATTGCTTCACTGCTGCAATTGCGGCTGTTGCTGCGGAATCAGCCTTTATTCTTTGTTGCTCTGCCATAGCAGCCTGCTCTTCTGCTAATTTTTGCGCCTCCTCAGCGAGCATTGCAGCTTCAATAGCTGCCTTTTCGTTCTCCATTGCCAATACAAGATTACTTTCTGCCACCCTTTGCTGCATAATCCCATAAATGGCCAGGACAATATTAGCAGCAAGGCTGATAATGAGGATGATGTTTTTGGTTTTCATAAGTATAGTTTGAGCGTAAGTTCTTGTTTCACCTTATAAAGCCCCCGGGGCCCTCCGGGCCCTGCCCCCATACCTCAAAATAAGGATTTTGTGATTTCTGGTTTCTTCTCGTGAATGGTCAAATTCACAAATACGATTCCACGATACTTCAGGCGGCTAAAGAATTATTTAAAATTGGTTGAAAAAACCTACTTTAAATTTTTCCTTACATCCAATGCTTTTGCAGCAGCCGAATCGGCCAGGTTTCTTTCCTGAATGGCTCTTTCCCTCGCTTCTTCTGCTATTCTTTGAGCTTCTTCAGCTTGAATTACTGCTTCAATTGCTCGCTTTTCATTCTGCATTGCCAGCAGGAGATTCCGCTCTGCTGTTCTTTGCTGCACAATTCCGTAAATCGCCAATACAATGTTAGCTGCCAGGCTGAGGATGAGGATGATGTTTTTAGTTTTCATGGTAATGTTTAAATAGTAAAAGTCACCGCTTAGGTGACTTTTATCTGATGAGATTTATATTTTTTCTACAATCCCGCCGCCAGGAAACTCCTTGTGCCACCAAACATATAATTAATAGTGATCTGGGCTCCCACTGCCAGGTTGGCGCGATTACCAAAAATATCACTGAGGGCAGCACCACTCTCGAGTTGCTCGATCAGTTCCCCGTTTCTCATGTCAGTAAAGCTGTAGTCGAACTTCACATTCATTGACAGGTAAAAGTTTTTGCTGACATCCAGGTCGAGCCCTACTGCTCCAAGAATATGGAATTCCTGGTTCTTGAATGCCGTGATTTGGTCATCGATTCCCGCGATTACACCCCCGTCTTTAGACAGTAGGGTAATAGGATCGGTGGGGACGTTCTGAGGCATAACAAATGTGCCGTCTCCCTGGTCGGTAGCTCCCGGAATATATTGATCTATGGTCGCACCATCGGGAATATCAGGAATAACCATCGTAGCTCCCGCTGCAGCCGGATCCAACGCCAGGGTTTGGGCCCCGGACGTCAGGAAGGAGAGCTGCGGTCCAAAAGAAAAATTCATCCGCGCGGGATTGTCACCGCCTCCCATGAATTTCAACAACATCGGCAAATGCAGGTATTGCATGTCGAAGTTCATCTCAGCGATATCATTGGCTGTTTGCTGGGCTTGCTGGACCTTCTCCTTGATCTCGTATATCTGGCTGTAGTTGGTAAGGATACCCTCCAGTGAGAGAGCTACCTTATTGCTGAAGTGGGTTCCGAATGTGAACCCAAATGGGGCCATTTCAAAACTCTGAACCCTGGTATAGCTTGGATCAGCATTAAATCCCTTATCCAGTACAAAAGTGCTATTGATCGCGGTTGAAACACCGACATTGACCTTTACCTGGGAGTAGGAGACTCCAAATGTCATCAACAGACCTGCAGCTATGATAGTAATCCGTTTCATAAGTATTTTCAGCTTAGTTTTCTTCGTTTAATGGTCATATTGCCCATATGGTAACCTAATGTAGTAAATATTATCCATATCCGATAAGGTGGTATTGTGACTTTTATCGGCTTCAAAATGTTATGATAGTAAAGGTGTCTTGTGAAAGTTGGTAAATACCTGAGCGAAGAAGAAATTCTACTCGAGAATGGATGGGTGGATGAAGCCAGGGAGGATATGCGAAAGTTCTCCCGGCTGTACGACAAGTATTTCGAGGCAATATTTGGCTACGTATTCAGGCGGACCGAAAATGAGGCGGTTACAGCAGATATCGCTTCCCAGGTATTCCTGAAGGCAATGCAGAACCTCGAAAAGTATGAATTCAGGGGGCTGCCATTTTCAGCCTGGTTGTTTCGCATTGCTGCTAACGAGATCAACAGGTATTACAGGAAGCGTGGTAAGAACCAGGTTTTCAGTATTGAGGAGGATAGATTGAAGGACCTGATCGATGCAGGATGGGAAAGGGACATTAAAGAAGAGCAAATGAACAAATTGCTTGCCGCCTTAAAAGACACTTCAACCCAGGTGGTTGAGATACTGGAATTGAGATTTTTCGAAGAAAGGAGTTTCAAAGAGATATCATATATTTTAAATATTACAGAAAGTGGTGCCAAAATGCGCACTTACAGGGCTATTGAAAAAATTAAACAATTGATTGGGGAGAACTCATGAGTAGGAATGACATCAGGTTACGCAGAAAGATGATGACTTCACGGAGGATTGAGAGGCATAAGGACTATGATTCGTTGATGTCGAGATATCAAAAAGGCAGTTGGGCCCGCCGGATGATAAAATGGGTGATCGTGTTGATAGTAATCCTACTGGCTGTCTATCTGGCCTTCTTTATTCTTTAAGTCGGGATAGAATTTACCAGCTTTTCAAGCCATTCCTTGTCTGTTTGGTCAAACTGGTCCAGTTCGGAAGAATCGATATCCAGTATGGCCAAAACCTCCTTGTTTCTTATCAAGGGAACGACAATTTCTGACCTGCTGGCGGAGCTGCAGGCTATATGTCCCGGGAATTCGTCAACATCAGGGACGATGATGGTTTTTTTCTCTCTCCAACTGGTTCCACAAACCCCTTTGCCATAACCAATCCGGGTACAGGCAATGGGTCCCTGGAAGGGTCCCAGAACGAGCTGATCCTTTTTGACCAGGTAGAATCCAACCCATAACCAGCCGAAGGTCTCCTTGAGCGCAGCTGTTATGTTGGCCATATTGGCGATGAGGTCATCTTCACATTGCATCAATGCTTCTAATTGGGGCAGCAAGGATCTATAAGTTTCCGCTTTGGTACCCTTGTTTAATACTTCCAGTTCTTCAGCCATTATTTGAATTTACATAGTATAACAATCTATCATCATTCACAGTTTCTTCACGTTCAGGCTCACCTTTTAAAGTTGGTGCAGCAATTCCATCGCCGAATTTTTTCCCGGATATGAAAATCCTCGCCTCATCCCAAAGATCAGATTTGATCAATTCATTGAGCAGGAAAGCTCCACCCTCCACAATCACGCTCTGGATCTGTCTTTTTTTGAGATCAAAAAAAACATTATCCATGAATTCTCCCTTGTCGGGTAGCTGTATATGCTCTTTGGTGCTTAGAAATGTCTTATCAGTTGCATGATAGACCAGGGTTTCGTGGTCATCACTAAATAACTTCTTATCAAAATCCAGTTTCCCGTTGGGGTCAATCACAATCCTAAGCGGATGCTTCCCTACCCAATCCCTTACGGTGAGTTGCGGATTATCATACACAACCGTGTTTTTACCTACCATGATGGCATCCTCCTCACTTCGCCACTTATGAACCAGTTTCCTCGAATGTTCATTACTGATCCACTTCGAATCGTGATTTGTCCGGGCAATATAGCCGTCTGCGGTTTGAGCCCACTTGAGAATAATATAGGGCCTTCCTTTTTCGTGGTAGGCCAGAAAACGTTTATTCAGCTCCCGTGCCTCCTTCTCAAGAATCCCCGAATCCACTTTGATCCCGTGCTCCTTAATTTGCTGAGCACCTTTCCCACTAACCCTGGGATTTGGATCAATATGGGCATAGACTACCCTTTCAAAAGGAAGTCCGGAAATGAGCTTTGCGCAAGGGGGAGTATTACCATGATAAGAACATGGCTCGAGGGTAACATACAAGGTAGCTCCATCCAGTTTATCCTCGCCTGCGGATTCAATGGCATTGACCTCGGCATGTGGCTCACCGTATTTCCTGTGCCACCCCTCTCCAATTATCTTCCCGTCTTTCACGATCACACATCCCACCATTGGATTTGGCGAGACGGAACCCAGGCCCCTGGAAGCCAGTTCAAGAGCTCTACGCATATATTGATTATCTTGCCTGTTCATGTGATCAACGGACCGAATGCGAAGTTTCACATTACTCCAATAACATCCAAATCGTGGCACAAAGACCAACCGGGGGCCGAACACTTTTGAATTTTATCAGGGATTCCATTTTAACGAATAATGATCTTCGGGAAGCGGAATCCATTGCCTTCCAGGTAGCGGAATCCCTTTCTGGTCTTACCAAAACCGATATTATTGCAGATAAGCCTCTCATGCTGAATGACAGCCAGTGGGAAAGCCTTAATGCTATAATTGCCAGGTTGAATCAGGATGAACCCGTGCAGTATATCCTTGGGAAGGCATGGTTCCTGGAAAGGGAATATATGGTTAATAGAGAAGTTTTGATCCCGAGGCCGGAGACCGAGGAACTGGTAAGGATGATACTTGAAGAAAATAATGGAGAGGAACTCTCCATCCTGGACATAGGAAGCGGTTCAGGTTGTATTGCCATATCATTGGCGTTGGAGGGTAGAGGCTGGCAAGTTCATTCCTGCGATATTTCGCCAGGAGCCATCGAGGTGGCAAAGCAAAATGCTATGAACCTGAAGGCAAAGGTGAATTTCTTCCACTGTGATATCCTCCATGAAGAACCCCCGGAAAACTATGACATTATCGTAAGTAATCCCCCGTATGTTCCGATGGAAGAAAAGGGGGAGCTGCAAAAAAGGGTTACTGAATACGAGCCGGAGCAAGCCATCTTCACACCTCTCAATGACCCGCTGCTATTTTATCGAAGAATTGGCTCTCTTGCCAGCTCCAAGTTGAATCCTGGGGGGAGTGTTTATTTCGAGATCGAAGAAAAGCGGGGAGATGAGGTAGTGGCACTTCTTAAAGAACTGGGCTATGACAATATTTCCTCCCAAAGGGATATGCAGGGTAAGGAGCGGATAGTGAGAGCTAATAACTAACACCTAACACCTAACAGCTAAAAACTAACAGTTAGGCGAAGGGGCTAATCTGAAATAGTTATTACCTCAAGGGATCAATCATTCCAGAGGATTGGTGAAGGATCAGTAAACAGGCTATCATTGATTTCCTGGTATACCTTTACCGCTTTGGGTCCGCGTCCGTCGGAACGGTCCGCGGAGAGCAGAATAGACCCGTATCGCTGATAGTTGTCAAATGGCCATATGGCACTGGCGCTGTCCTGGCTGGCATCGCGGAAATAGGCCCACTGCTTTATCAGGTGGTCTGATTTGTCCACCCAGACTTCATATTTATTTTGAGGGGTAACACCTACCTCGTTGAACGTCATTTGAAGCACATCGGCCTGGATTCCCGTTTGAGTAGTATCCTCCCTGGCATATTTCAATGTAACTCCACTGTCCTTGAGCTTGAAGGGCATGCACAACCAGTAGGAATCATTGATCCATATGGCCTTCCCCCTCTCGATGAGCTGTTTTACCATGGTCGAATCGGTAACTTCTTCCATATCCTTAAACACTTTTCCTTCCATACTTTGAATATTCAACAGATAGCAAAGGCTGTCCCTGGGGGAATCAATCCTTACCTGGCCTGTTTCCTTGTTCCACAACAGGTCCCGTCTGCCAAAGAAATTCCACTTAATGATCCTGGTGGTATCCCACGCGGTACGGCCTCCCATGGCAGTCATTACCTCATCGGCCAACGCCATAGCCTCAGCATCGGATCCTTCGAGGTTGAACCCCGGGCTTGGCGGATTTTCTTCGGTATTTCCCGCCTGATCATTCTGGTAATTACAGGCCGCAACAATTAACAAAAGGAGGATAGATAGTGATCTCATGCAACTGAAAATTTAGCCAAAGTTAATCAAACAGCTGATAAGCTCAGCTAACCTTGCTCCACACCACTGCAGATTTCATTTTATTATCCATGAAATGCTTTAGTGCACGACTTGATTCGCCACTCAAGTCAGGATCACGGTTCAACAAATCAATAGCCGCTTCCCTGGCCACCTGCAGGATCTTCCCGTCTTTCGAAAGGTCTGCAAGTTGAAGTTCAACAACTCCGGATTGCTGGGTGCCGGCGAGATCACCCGGACCACGCAATTGAAGGTCTACATCGGCGATCTCAAAACCATTGGTTGTGCGCACCATAGTCTCCAGTCTCGTCCGGGCATCCTTAGACAGTTCATATTTGGAAATCAGTATACAGTAGGATTGATCGGCCCCTCTACCTACGCGGCCCCTTAGCTGATGCAATTGTGCCAGGCCGAAGCGTTCTGCATTTTCGATAACCATAACCGAAGCATTGGGTACATCCACACCGACCTCAATAACAGTGGTGGCAACCATGATCTTCGTTTCTCCCTTTACAAACCGCTGCATTTCGAAATCCTTTGCCTCCGAGTTCATTTTGCCGTGAACGATACTCAATGGATAATCGGGAAACGCCCGGCTTACACTTTCATAACCGTCCATGAGATCTTTAAGGTCCATTTTTTCCGACTCCTCGATGAGGGGATATACTACATATACTTGCCCACCTTTTTCTATTTCAGTACGGAGGAATTGATTGACTTTCAACCGGTTGGCGTCATACCGGTGGAGTGTTTTAATGGGTTTCCTGCCCTTTGGTAATTCATCGATCACAGAAACATCCAGGTCACCGTATAGGGTCATTGCCAGGGTACGGGGGATCGGGGTGGCTGTCATGACCAGGACATGCGGATAATAGTCTTTGGTCTTTTGCCAGAGTTTGGATCGCTGTGCTACGCCGAACCGGTGCTGTTCGTCTACAACAGCAATACCCAGTTTTTTAAATTTCACCTTGTCCTCGATAAGCGCATGGGTACCTACCACCATGTTCAGGTCACCTTCTGCCAGCATCTGCCGAATAATCTTTTTCTCTGAGTTCTTAGTGGATCCGGTGAGTAAGGCGATGCGTATCCCCACCTTTTCCGCATGTTCCTTCAGGCCGTGATAATGTTGAATTGCCAGTATTTCGGTAGGAGCCATCATAACCGCTTGTGATCCGCTGCCCACGACCAGTAACATAGAGAGAAAAGCCACGATGGTCTTTCCACTCCCGACATCTCCCTGTAGCAACCTGTTCATCTGGTGACCGGATTTCATATCGTTATAGATTTCACGGATCACCCTTTTTTGTGCCTCGGTAAGTTCAAACGGGAGGTGTTTTTCATAGAATTCCGTTAATAGCTTCGTATCCCCAAAAATCTCTCCTTTGAACTTCTCTGTTCTTACGAGTTTCAAAGTGAGCAGTTTCAGCTGTATATAGAAAAATTCCTCGAATTTCAGCCGGTACCGTGCTTTTGCAAGAAATTCGGGATTATGGGGAAAGTGGATATGAAGTAATGCATCATTGATGCCCATCAACTTGTAGTGCTCCAGTACCTCCGCGGGGATATATTCGGGATATCTTTTAGCGGCTTCGGGAACCAGGTTTCTCTGGATTTTCACCAGGGCTTTGCTGTCGAGGTATTTATTTCGAAGTTTTTCTGTAGTGGAATATACAGGCTGAAGATGCGGGACAAATTGAGTGTTTTCACCTGTTACAGGTTCTATCTCGGGGTGGGCAATATTAATCTTATTTCCATACCGGGTGGCTTTGCCGAATACTACATATTCAACCCCAACCATTACTTTCTTTAGCATCCATTGAACCCCTTTGAACCAGACGAGTTCCATTTCACCAGAATCATCGGCAATAACGGCTACCAGGCGCTTACTTCTGCGGTGACCGATTACATCCACCTTACGGATCCTTCCCTTGACCTGGACGGCAGGCATTTCGGGATTCACTTCTTTGATGGTATAAAACCTCGACCGGTCTTCATAGCGGAACGGGTAATACAGGATCATATCACGGAATGTGTGAATCCCCAGCTCCGACTTTAATAATTCCGCCCGCTGAGGTCCTACGCCCTTAATAAATTCGACCGGTGTATCGAAGTAGGATCTCATGAGGGGAAGTTAAGAAATGATTGGGAACCGGGAACTGGAAATTCAAATCTCAGAATGAAAAGTAAAAGTGATTTCAGTGACCCCTAAAATGGTTTTGGTAGAAGGACGTTTGGAGTGAGAGGAATGAGGTACAAAGTATGATTTCAATGATAGAATGATCTCTATGATAGCAAATGATTCCTATGATTCGAATGCAATACGAGATTCATATTCACAATCAATATAGCAAGATTTCATTTTTAATAAACCATGAAAAAAGCCCCAAAAGGGGCTTCGCAACGTAATAACTATTGATTCCGGTTAGGCGGGTATGGATTCTTCTGCCTCAATGACAACTTTGTTACCCAACTCCTGCCATTCCTTGAATCCACCGGAATAGTTTTTCAGGTCAGCATAGCCATTGCTCACCAGTAATGAATAAGCTACCGATGACCGGTCTCCCGACTGGCAATGAAGCACAACCTGTTTGTCCCGGTTGATCTTATCGAGATGGTCCTCCAGGGTACCGACAAATAAGTTCTCGGCACTTTCAACATGACCTTCCCTGAATTCATTGACACCTCTCACATCAATTATCTGCGCATCCTCATTGCCAACATATGATTTAAATTCTTTCAGATTGATCACATCGGCAGTACTAAGTTCGATCCCCATCGCATTCACTTCGGATATATAACCGAAAATATTGTCGAGTCCGATCCTCATCAACTTCCTGGTGAGATCCTCCATCTGGTCATCTTCGGCAATAATGATAAACTGCTCTTCATAATTCAGCAGCCAACCTGCCCAGGTGGAGAAAGAATTGTTTCCCTGGATATTGATGCTTCCCGGAATAAACCCCTTGGCAAATTCATTCTTATCCCTGGCATCGATTACCTTAAGACCACGGTCGCGTGCATGATGGAAATCCTCCTTAGACAATTTCTGATGTTTTGGCACTTCCGCTAAAAGTGGTCTGTCCACTTTGTTGAGGTGTTTCATCGTGGCAAAATACTTCGGAGGTTCAGGCTGGCCCGAAAGTAATTCATGGATGAAAGCTTCTTTATCTTCTCCAAATTGGAAAGCCCAATTCCTTATCTTTTCATAACCTACCGTTGAACTGTGAACAGCACCAAGGGCTTTACCGCAAGCCGAACCTGCACCATGTGCTGACCAGACCTGGACATAGTCGGGTAGTTGGGCAAATTTCTTTAGTGACTCGTACATCTGTTTCGCACCCACTTCTTTGGTGCCTGCAATTCCGGCAGCTTCCTCCAGCAGGTCGGGCCGGCCAACATCACCAATAAATACAAAATCGCCGGTAAAGACCATTACGGGATCGTTGGTAGCCGGATGGTCTCTCAATACGAAACTTATGCTTTCCGGGGTATGACCGGGGGTATGCATTACCTCAAGGGAGAGATTTCCCACCTTGATCTTATCCCCTTCTTTAAGTCCGACATGAGGGAACTCATATTGCCAGTCTTCACCGCCTTCGTTAGACAGGTACATTTTTGCGCCCGTGATACTCGCCAGTTCCCGGGATCCACACAAAAAGTCGGCATGGATATGGGTTTCAGTAATATGGGTGATTCGCAGATTATTCTTTTCTGCGATGTCTAAATATGTGTCCACATCCCTCTTGGCATCGATCACAATCGCCTCCCCCGTTGCCTGGCATCCTACCACATAGCTGCCCTGGGCGAGTGATTTATCATATACATGTTCGAAATACATAGCTGTTATTATTTCCGTGAATATTTTACAAAAGTACCCATATAATCGGCGGTGATTAGTGACTTTCATCACATCGGGCCCTAAAACCCGTATTTTCGGCTATGGATTCATTTCAAACAGCAATTTCAACTGATAATTGTATCGCAAAGCCAGACGACTGATATTGCAGATTGACTTTAGCTACTTATCCGCCAAATCATCCTGCATCTTCACCCATTTCAACACGACGAATTGCAGGTCCGCTGTCTTTGCTTCCATGTCGGCCAAAGACGTAAATTTAGCAGTCCGCCCTTCATTCCCCTCCCCCAGAAGGAGGCCGGATTCTTCCTCAATCAGGGCACCTTTGTGAAACATCAGGCTTACGTGTTTTTTTGCGTTCATGAAATAGGAGGCCATGTTGCCTTTATACAGAAATGTAGGACTGCTCCATTTGATGGTTTCTTCAATGCCGGGGTGGTACTCAGAATGATTTCACGCACCTATTCAATTTCCGCGGTATTCGTCTACGATTGGGTTTTTATTCATGCTGAGCCTTCTTTTAGTTTAAATTTAATCCGAAACCCAGTCCTATCCACGGGCGGTTTTGATAAATCCAGATGTTGCTATTTTTATCAAGCAATGTATCATAACCCACGGCCAATCCTACAGTAAATGAATTCATCCCTATAATTATGGACATACCTCTGACCCAGACAATACCATCATATTCCTGCAACATGAGATTATTAGTATTAGTAGGGGACATGAAGGTGTTCCCGATTCCGGAAAATAACCCGACGGAGTAGCCGAAATGAGCGACCTTTCGTTCTGAAATCCCCAATGGATTTGTAATATATTTCAGTCGGTAGCTATCATTTCTGAACCCCATAAATAATGCTCCGTTCGGACTTGAATTAAGCTGGGGAGGAACGTTTTCTGTTCCGAACCTTAATTTAATTGGTATCGTAATAAAATCGATATCGAGACCATTTTTTATAAACTTACTACTGAACTTTTCCCCGGGATTCTCTAAAGGAAGCATCTCTGGGGTGGAAAGCGTATCAACAATAAGCTTATCGCTATCAATCAAAACCGGGTAAAGGTGAATCGTTTCTCCTGCTATGTCGATGTAGACTTTCTTTTTTGAATCTTCTTTTTTATTCGTGTAAAAACCATCCGACAGTTTGGACCGGGAAGTTTTTTGTATTAAGCCGCAACTGCTGAAGACGGCAATGGTCAGCAGGACTAGTATCAGTTGTTTTTCTTTTTTGAAAATAGAGTTGGCCATAAAGACTTCCTTAAAGTTATGACTCAGATACCATAGGATGGTCACTAAATGCCTTTTAAGAGCCTCCCGAATATATCGGCACCGGTTATGATGTGCTTTATCTCTTTTGTCCAGTATAATACAACATCTGCCTTGATAGGTTCATCGGAAAGGGCAGCTGACTTTTCTTTCATTCTTCTAAGTAGGGAGCCAATTTTTGTCGATGGATCATTCACAACAACCGGGATGTGACAATATTGTTCTATTCCCTCCGATTTCGATTCCAGCACTTCGGAGCGGATAAATCCATCGGCATCGAGAGCGAGCCGGGGCTCATTTTGCTCATCGATAAAAATGATCCATTTTTCACCTGACTGATTAATCCGTTTGATAAAAGGGTCGTTCAGTTGATTGGTATATTCGGGGAAAGTGAGTTTTCCATTGACAGATTTCAGTGGAATAATGCTGCCGGGATTTATCTCTTCCCCCTCATCGGTTATATGCTGGTCGTCCATGGTGAAAAAGTTAATTGCACCGGTACCTTCAATAAATCCAATTTCATTTCCGGACCCCTCTATATGTTTCTTGATAAACATCTTAATGTTTTCCTCTGAGAAAAACTGAACCGCTTCTTTGCCCAGCCAGGCGTCAAGCATCATAGCACAGGGTTTTGCTACGGGGAAAAGGAGGAATTGGTAAAACCGGAGGACCGGTGACAACAGGGAGGCCATCCTGAGGGCATTTCTCGAAAAGTACGCCTGGGGAATAATTTCACCAAATAAGGTAATTACCCCGGTGGAAAAGGCGAAGGAAATCACTCCTGCCATGACCGAATCTGATAGCAGCGTCAGCAGAACATTGATCCCTACATTGCCCCAAAGAATAGTTGTTAAAAGGAAATTGGAGTCCTTTCGCATAGCCAGTACAGTCCTTGCACCAAAAGAATGCGCTGCTTCCGCTTCAATTTCCAGGCGAAGCCTGGTCAGGCTGAAGAATGCCAGGTTCAGGCCCGAGAACATCGCGGACTGTGACAGGCAGAAGACAATACCGGCCCAAGTGAAAGAAGTATCCATTAAAATTGTAGTTTAAATGACCCGGATGGACCGGTATGATCCACATGACATACCGAACCCGGAAGTTTATATTCAAGTTAATTTTGTTCAGTAAGTTTCTTGAAAATCGGAGACATTGTTTCTGGATCCATCGCATCCATGTCTACCAGTTTCAATGACTTGACCATTGACAATGTCGTTGTTTTATATTCCTTAAAATGCGGTGTTTGTAAATGGGATTCATACGCTTCCCTGCTCTTATATATTTCCAATATCCGGATCTCGGTTGGCCGATTTATTATTTGCATTGGAAAGATGGCAATAACTCCCTGCTCTAATCTAACAGAGGCTTCGGCTTCCTCTTTCAGGATTGAAACGTAATTTTCAAGTTCATTGGGATATATTTCAATTTCTGATATCCTGATTATCATATTTTGGTTCATGTCCGTGTCTTCAGCAACTGGCGCTTCACATGAACCAATCAAAAAAAGGACAATTGCGAAATTAAATAAGTGGAGTCGATTCATAAGATAAACCTGATGAATATGGTGAATAGATATTTTTTCACTTACTGGTCCAGGACTTTTGCAGACAGGATGTACACGTTATCATTGGGCCATCCGGCTTCATTGACTTCCACCACTGCTATAGAATCCACGACGTCCATTCCACTGACTACTTCCCCGAATACCGTGTAATTCCGGTCGAGGTGAGGGGTGCCCCCCAGCTCCTGGTACACTCTGCGCTGGTAGTCCGGGATCTCATAGCGTTCAAAATCTTCATAAGATTCTGCCATGGTTTGGATTGTGTCATTAAGTGCCGTAAAGAGTTTCCAGTCCTGTGAATCCTGAGCCATTTGCAGAGAGTCTTTCCAGGCCTTGCTTTGAGGGGCATTAATAAAATAATGTTGCTGAAGCCATCCATTAATCCGATCCTGGTCCTTATTTATTATGCTGTCAGGTCGTGGCCCACGATGAACAAAATAAAATGAAAGGGAAGATGATGCCCGCTCCGGATTTCCGGTTCTTGCAGCCCCCAGGGCTCCCCTTTTGTGAAATAGAGAAGTATCAAATTCAGCGGGTACGAGGTAATCCATTTTTTCTTTCTTGGTTGAATCCATGCCTGCCGCTTTCAGACTATCATATAATCCAGCCTGAACTACAAACCCCTCCAGGACACGGTGAAAAAGCATACTGTCGAGCCACCCTTCATTGACTATTTTAATAAAGTTGTCGCGATGCTGAGGGGTTTTGTCAGATAGTTCAAGAATTATGTCACCTTTTGTGGTGATTAGTTGAACCTGTGTGGGTGGGTCAACGGGTTCATCCTCTGTTTTTTCTCCAGTCTGGCTGCAATTTGTGAAGAATGCCAAAAGGATAAGGATCAAAGAATATTTCATGCTAAGGGTGATTTGCTGGTATCGGGATTCTCAATTTCTGAAGATACAAAGAAATGCCATCATTTTAGACCTGGAAATAATTACCTAATTAATTATGTAATTAATTACATAATTATCTCATGGATAATTACATAATTATTACTGACCAACTTTTTTAGTTTGAATGGGTTAAATAGAATATGAAGGACATCAAAAAGTACGAGCTGTCTGAAGAGGATATTGACCGGATAATAGGGATGGCATGGGAAGACCGGACACCTTTTGAAGCCATAGAAATTCAGTTTGGCGTTCCGGAGAAGGATGTGATCACGCTGATGAAACATCAAATGACCCTGCGGAATTGGAAAAAGTGGCGAGCGCGTGTGCAGGGAAGGAAAACCAAGCATGAGAAGCTTCGTGGAGATGGGGTTTCCAGGTTTAAGTCGAAGGCGCAGAGGGAGATTAGTAGGAATAGGATTTCGAAAAGGTAGTTTCACGCAAAGGTCAAAGAAAATTTCACCACAGAGACACAGAGGACACAGGGAAAACACAGGGTTCTAAACAATTGAACAAAAGAACGATAACTCAATACTCTAAACCTTTCAACCCTTAACCCTTCAACCCATCTACCCATCTACCCATCTACCCATCAACCCATCCACCCATCCACCTAATTCCACTGAAGGGT
>JAHEKQ010000130.1 GCA_024638265.1 Flammeovirgaceae bacterium | reverse complement strand
AATCCATACATAGTACCCAATGATCTCAACCGGTTGACTATTGAGGCCTATAATCAATACGGCTTTGCTCTGAAAAACAGGCAGAACGTGATCTTTATTCCGGGGAAAGAAGAAGAAAAGGCATCAGCCTCTGCCCAACCCCGATTGTATTCCATGTTTATTGGGATATCCGATTACCGTGGAGATAAAATTGATCTCAATTTTGCAGCTAAGGACGCCACTGATTTTGCCGACGTAATTGAAGTGGCAGGAGCATCCTATTACGGACCTGATCAGCATGTGGTCTACCGCATGACTACCGATACCAATAATCAGAACCTCTGGCCTACAAAACATAATATTGAACGGGTCTTCTCGGAGATCATCAATGAAGCTCATCCCCAGGATATTTTGCTCATATATTTTGCAGGTCACGGATTAGATTTGGAAGAGGATGAAGAATTTTATTTCATGACCGCAGAGGCTGACCGGCCGTACATTGACGGACCTGAAGAAGCAGCTGATATGACCCTTTCGACCAGTGAACTTGCTGGATTTTTTAAACAAGTCAGTGCCATGCGCCAGTTGTTTGTAGTAGATGCCTGCCATTCCGGTAACCTGGCTAATGGCTTGTTTTCGTCAGGTGGTAAAATAAAAACGGAGGGGATAAGGGCTCTTGACCAGGTGAAGGATCGGACGGGAGTATATGTGCTGGCAAGTTCAGAAGGTGAGGAGGTAAGTTATGAATCGAGTGCACTAGAACAGGGTCTGCTAACTTACAGTTTATTATTCGGAATGAAAGGAGCAGGACTCCAGGATGGAGAATTTGTCGATGTGATAAACATGCTTCAATTCGTCAAACAAAAGGTTCCGGAACTGGCGAGCGATATTGGTCAAAAACAGATCCCAATTCTCCAAATCCCGGTGGATGCAAATTCTTTCTTTATCGGAAGGCTTTCAGCTGAGGATAAAGGAAATATTGAATTGAACAGTGCAAAACCAATCCTTCTTGCTTCAAATTTCCAGAATGAGGAATCACTCATTGACGAGATGCACTTTTCGGTTTACCTGGATGAGAAAATCAAGGCATTGAGGAAAGAGTATGATAATAAATTTCTCGTTGTGGAAAGGGGAGGATTCTTTAATAATGCCTATTCAATCTATGGTAGGTATTCAGATACTGAGGATGGCACCCGTTATACTTACAAGATTTTTCATAACGATAAAGAGATAATAAACGGTAGTTTGCTGGAAGCCGACATGGGCCTTGCCATAGAAAAAATAACGGATCAGCTGTTGGGGGAATTATTCCCCGAAAACAACTGACCCGTAAATAATTTGATTAGTCTTTGTAAGTTTAATCGCCGGCAATAACTTTGAGATCAAATCTGAAAATTATGTTCGAACAATTTGTAGGAGACGGAGCAGACTTATTCGTAACCATTGTTGTACTCATTGTAGGTTTTGCTGCTGCTATTGGATTTCTGGATTTCAGAAAGACCAAAAACGATCCGCCTCAAGACTAATTAGTTAGGCTACTTCCACCAATTCAATTTCGAAAACCAGATCCATACCGGCCAATTCATGGTTGGCATCAATGGTAATTGATTCATCTGCTACTTCAGTTACCGTTACAGGTACCTGGCGTTGTCCGTTACTCATTGATAGTTTCTGCCCTACTTCAGGATTGAGGTCCTGCGGTAACTGCTCTTTTGGGAAAGTCATGATCAGGTCTTCCCTTTTTTGACCATAGGCGTCATCAGCATTAATTTCTGCCTTAACAGTTTCTCCTACTGTCATTCCATTCACAGCATCATCAAATCCCTTAATCATCATTCCAGCTCCCACTGTAAATTCAAGAGGCTCTCTTCCCTTGCTGGAATCGAATATCTCGCCATTTGTCAGGGTTCCGGTATAATGTACTTTTACTTTACTTCCGTTTGTTGCTTTACTCATTACTAAATTTTTACGTGATCACGCAAAGGTACTGGAAAGAGGGCAAAATGTCAGGGATTGTATCAATCTATTACCCTGTTGAGGTCATCCATATGTATGGATCCCTTCATCGTAATAATAGAGAAGTCCCTGCCATCCCTGTTAATCATAGTCACATCATTCATAATATTCTTTCCTCCCTGTTTAGACAGTACCCTGAGTAGTTGGTTATGTTCCCGAACGCTCATTAATACCTCGTAACCCTCGTCTTTCATATCATCTATCAGATCTTCAATATCATCGCGGTCAAAATAGTCCCTGTAATCATCGAAGCTCATGATCTCCATACTTTCGATTCCCTCTGAGAGTTCTCCTACAGCTTCGAGGTCTTCATCGTGATCGCTCCCGAGATCTGCCAGCCAGTTTGTTAATTTAAAAATGGATCCGGAAAGGGAAACATGTGTAACATCTCTCTCACCACGGTATTGTTCCATAAACTCATCCAATGCATTGCTTTGAGCAGAGACCGGCAGGCCCATACTTATTGAAATAATAATTACCAGTAATTGTTTCATGTTATTTTGAGTTTTGTGTTTAGTTATCTTTTTTCTTTTTCTTATCCATTTTTTCCAGCTCATCCAGTCCCTCAATATCCATACCTTCGGATATTCTTGATATTTGATTCATATCAATATCCCCGATAATGCTCATGAGAAAGAATGAATTCTCATTCCCTATAACCATAAGTAGTTCGGTAACCATCTTTCCCTCCTCCCTAATCCAGAAGCTAAGGTCAGAATCTTTCTCACGCACGGTCATCCATTCAGACCACGTATTTTTCGGGAGTTTTTTCAGCGCGTTCCTGTAATAGGTAAATCCGTCAGACAGATCTTCTTTATTCAACATTTTCAGTCCTGTTAACTTACTCATGGCATCCACCATCTCCTGGTCCTCCGCATCATCAACATCGAAATTCTGAAGTAGCTTGAACATTGACCCGGATATTGTGATTACTGTATTGGAGCGGTCATTTTCCAGTGTGGAAAAATACTGTGAGATTGCATCCTGCTGAGCCTGTACGCTCAAAGTTGCGAATGCAAATGAAACAACAGCTATTATCTTTTTCATCTTATTAGAGGTTTTCTTCTTCTTTGATTTCCAACATTTCCCTGGCCTTTTCTTCAGCTTCACTGAACGCCTTGAACCGTGAAGCCTCTTCTCGTCCCTTTTTCAGGTTTCGGCTAAGCATTTGCAGCGCCCGTTTGGTTTCGGCATATGCCTCTTCGGGATTTTCAAAAGTATCCGAACCTGAGAGGTCACCATCTCTCATCTCATTTCTTACCAACCATCCGGCTGTAAAAATGACTGTAATGACCGCTGCGGCCTTTAGGGCATTCCAGGTTAAACTTATTACCGATTTTCCATTTTGCTTTCCCGAAAGTCCTTTCAAAAGTTCCTGGGATTTCCCGGATGAAAGTTTCTTTGCACCGGCTATGGAGTAATAATTGAACAGTGACTTTTCATTTTCAAACTCACTGGCAATATCATCCCCTGAAAAGTACTCCCGCAATTGAGATTCCTCTTCCCGGGTGGAATCACCCGACCAGTATCGCTTGAGTAATTTTCGGATGTGTTCAGCTTCCATGACTTTCCATTTTAACGAGCTGTTCTTTAATCATCTTTCGTGCCCTGTGGATACTGACTTTCACATGACTCATTTTGTAATCCATGATTTCACTAATTTCTTCATAGGTATATCCTTCAATATCCCTCAAGTGAATAATCTCACCATATTTTTGAGGCAGTCCGGATATGATGTGTGCTACTCGTTCTAAACGATCTTCAATATTTGATTCATCTTCATCCAGAATTGGTGCCATAAGAACCTGGTGCGCATCAAGGGGTTCAGTATGTTTCCTTTGATGGCTTCTCAGTGAGTCCAATGCAAGATTCCTTGTTACTGTCATACACCATGCCTCCGGATTGGAGATCTCTTCCAACTTGTCCCTGTTTTTCCATATCCTGATCATGGATTCCTGGACTACGTCCTTTGCTTCTTCCTCATCACCTAAAAGTCTTAGAGCGAACCGGAAAAGCTTGTTCCTGACAGGATAGATGACGGATTTGAATGTCTCCAATACCAATCGTTTAATTACACGACGAGGCCTATCGCCGTTTGTTACAAAAGATAGGAAAAATCTACCTGGCCTCTTTAAGGATTTGCTTTAGCTCACTGAGCATCATAGCCGTGGCACCCCATACCGTTTGTCCTTCCAGGTCGAAATAGGGCGCATTAATTCGAATATCGCGGACCTGAATCATGGTTGATTTTTCTTTTTGATCATCCATGAGATCGGTCAAGGGTGGGTGAAGAATCTGATCGACCTCCCTGGGTTCAGGTACGAAATCAGGATTTATATCGGTTACACCCACCATGGGGAATACCAGGTAATTGCTAACGGGGATAAACAGTTCGGTTAACTGGCCGAGAACTTCAATCTCATTCCTTGGAACTCCAATTTCCTCTTCTGTTTCGCGGAGTGCTGTTGCTATTATGTTTTCATCTTCAGGTTCAACTCTTCCGCCGGGAAGGCTCACCTGGCCACTATGAACCCCGCCATAGGAGTGCCGGAGGATCATAGGGATTCTGACATACTCGTCGGTACGATAGAATAGAATTAATACACCACTGTGCCTGGCATTTTCCCTGGCTCTATCATTGAAGCGAAACTTTGAGTCGGGAATAGCCATCATTCTCTTTTGACTGATTTCACCCGGAAGGCTGCTTTTCAGCCTGTTGCCGAGGTATTCTCTTAATTGACCCAGGTCATTCATCGACAAAAATTGGATGATTTTGCCTTGGCATTTAGATTTCCCTCCTTGGCCGACAAACTATACCACTTACAAGCCATTCCTATATCCCCGCTTTGCTCAAAAATACTTCCCAGCATATAAGCAGTGTTTTCCGTGAAAGGATCCATCTCATAAGCTTGTTTTAGTAATCCTATCGCGGAGGTGGTATCACCAGTCAGGTAGTAATACCATCCCTTATTTCGGAATGCCCAGGAATTCCGGGAATCCCTGGCAATACTTTCATTGATATCCCCCTCGGCATCTTCAATGTTTCCGGTCATAAGTTTTGCATAACCCCTGTTATTCAGGAAGTAGGGTTCATTCCTGCTAAGTGCAAGTGCACGGTCCAGTTTTTCAAGAGCAGAATTGAAATCACCTTTTTTTATATCCAGTAAGGCAAGTCCGTTCCATGATTCAGCCTGTGATTCGTTATACATTAGAGCGGCCCGGAAATCCGTTTCTGCCAGGTCGAACTCGCCCTGGTAATAAAACACTGTTCCACGATTGACGAGTGCTTCGGGATTTTCAGGATCAAGCCTCAGAATCCTGCTGAAGCTTTCCATAGCCTTGTTATATTCCCTTAGTTTTGCTTGCACCATCCCAATGTTCAGGATAACGAATATGGAATCAGGTTTTATTTTATCCACATAACTCAGGTCATCAAGGGCCATGAAGAGCTGGTTAGTTTCATCGAGCAGCTTGGCCCTGTTCAGGTAGGCAGGAATAAAGTCCTGGTTGCAATTCAGTGCGGAAGTATAATAATCGATGGCCAGGTTTACATTGTTGCGTTCAGCATAAAGGACCCCAATATTATTGAAAGCATCAGCGTAACAGGAGTCTAATTCCAGGGCATCGCGGTATTTTTGGATGGCAGCTTTATGAAAGCCGTCTCTGAAAAGTGTATTTCCATCAAGTAGAAGTGCATTCTTCTTTTCTTCATCAGTCATACATGATGACAATACAACCAGACACAAAAATCCTATAACCCTATTCATTGACTGCAAAAATAATGATCCTAACAGTATAAACAGATATTAACTGTCCTGGTTCTGAAGAAGGAATTTAATTATATCGGTAGTAGTGACAATACCGGCAAGTTTACCATTTTCCAGTACTGGCATGGCATGAAATTCTCGTTCAGTAAGCATTTCAGCAACATTTTTGATAGGCTCGTTGGCTTCCACCGTGACTGGATTACCTGCCATTATCTGTTCAAGACTCAACATTTCAAAAATGGCTTCATCGGCATCGCGCTCTTCCGTGCCAAAATGACTTCCAAAACTCATTCGAAGGATATCAGTATGACTGACGATCCCTTTGAGAATATCGCCTTGCACCACCGGCAAATGCCGAACTTTGGTTTTTTTGAACACATTTGAGACTTCATTCAGAGGGGTATCCATCGAAACTGTGAAAAGATCCCTGGTCATTATTTCTGAAACTGGTGTCATGGCGATTAAGATTTATTAATTGAAGATCTTAAGAAAAGGCTAAATATAGAATGACATTTATCATATGATATCTGTCTCTTGATGCTTATCTTCTTAGTTAGTTTCTTTTCTTGTCCACTCTCCTCTCATTTACTACTTTTAGCGCCATGGAAGAAGTCGAAAAGCACCCATTGGTAACGAATGATGCAGTGGTCCTCGGGATTCTGCTTGTGATCCTAGCCTTCATATTTA
>JAHEKQ010000043.1 GCA_024638265.1 Flammeovirgaceae bacterium | reverse complement strand
TAATTACATAATTATTCTGTATTGTCAATATACATTGAGTTATACGGATTTCTCATAGGCTTCCTTTATCCAACTCTTAAGTTCCTCATCGACTTCCTTTACGTCTGTGATTTGCACTCTGTGGGTACACATGCTACCAAAGGGACCTGAACCCTCCAATCGGTCCCCGACGGGCTTGTCTTTGAGTTTGAACCCCAGGTCAATCCGCGATTTAGTGGCGGGCTTGACCAGGATAAACTGTCTTTTCCTTATGATACTGACCGTCCCTTTTTTAGGCGTAATGGTGACATCGTTACCTAGGGTTTTTACGTAGGAAATTATTGCTTTATAAATCGGGAAAAGTCTTTCTTTTCCTTTATACTGCTCCCCTACCAGGTCGACTTCCCCGGAGGGATCTTCCCTGGAAAGAGTCACAATCGTATTGGCAAAACCATGGCCTACACCATATTCGGATTTCAGGAATTTTACAGCCTCTGAATGCTTGTCAAAGGATTTATCAGTTAATACTTGGTACCATTCTTCTAATGACTTACCGGTTTTCTCCGGCATATTGTCGATCATCGTTTGAAGGGCTTTGTCCATGGAATTAGGATTTACTGATGTTCATAACTCTAAATTCAATTTAATGAATTTATCTGTTCAGTTAATTGCTTAGAAATTGAGCTCCTTACTTTGCAGCTTTGACAAATACGGGGGCCTGTTGATACTGGTATGACGAATCCGTTACCAGCTTCCAAT
This sequence comes from Flammeovirgaceae bacterium, assembly GCA_024638265.1. GTDB lineage: Bacteria > Bacteroidota > Bacteroidia > Cytophagales > Cyclobacteriaceae > JAHEKQ01. The sequence continues at coordinate 24,618 of JAHEKQ010000043.1, read as the reverse complement.
CCTTTGTTTCCCAGTCCATCAACAGGATATTGAATTGGGTCTGATCGTGATTGAAAACCTCAATGGAAAGCCATTTTCCATCCGGACTCCAGTCGTGCCACCCCTCTTCAAATCCTAAATCTTCATTCAGTAATTTCCATTGTTTACTGCCATCGGGAGTGACGGCATATAAGCTGTAGCCCCCATTGCGGTAACTCTGGAAGCTGATGAATTCACCACTCGGATGCCATCGGGGTGTTCCTGCTTTATAAGCATACCATGCGGCTGTAGTATCAGATTCGGGATAGTTGGTAAGTCTCTTTAGTCCGGATCCATCCTCACCGATCACATAAATTGCCTCATCAAATCCTTCCTCGCGTTTTGATTTTGCCAGGGCTCCCCGGAAAGCGATCAGTTCCCCATCGGGGGAAAAGGCCGGATCGCTTGAGAAGGGGAGTCCGGTATCAACCTTCTTTAAAACTTCCCCGTTTTCAGAAATGATATAGAAAACCGAATCTACACTGGGATGCGGGTTGACAATGAGTTCACTTCCGTTATTTCTTATGCCCATCCAGCTGTCCCTGATTCGGACATCCGAAACCTGCTCAGCTTCTCCCTTTGAATTCATTTTCCACAAACCATAACAGCGGCCACATCCCCCGGAGCGGTCACTGACAAAGTAAATATGTTGGTCGTAAGCCAGATAAGTCCAGGCAACGTCCGGATTTTGTGTGATATTTTTCCCCGTGGTGGAATCAGAGTCGATGACGAATACATCGTAGTCATCATTCTGGTCGTCGACCAACACATTGTATGCAATCAGATATCTATCCTCTTCAGGGGGTGGAAGCTGGCATGCGAGGATGGCGAAGGGGATTGAGGCCAGGAATATGTTTTTCATGGTCTTAGGGGCTGGATCGAATAGAAAGGTATACAATGTCATGCTTAAATTGAAACCCTCCTTCATTAAAGCCCCCGGGGCCCTTCGGGCCAAGCCCCCATATAGGAATTTAGCGTTTTTCGATCTATTCGAGCAGCAACTTCCGCATCACAGTTCGAACCGTAATAGCCCAAAACACCTCAAAACTCTGTAATCAAGCCATTTTGCAACCCAATTCAAGGCTGATCATTTCCATCATTCAGGGTGAATTCAATCAATACAAACGGTTCCTTATCTTCTTCTCCACCGGCCTTCACATAGCACTTTCTCGCCGCAGCATTGGAAACCTCGGTCCCTATCCAGGCTTCCCCGCATTGGAAGTGTTCCGCGGCATATTCGCAAAGTCTTTTGACCAGCTCAGCACCGATTCCCTGGTTCCTGAATGATTCCTCAACACTCACTTCATTGATAAAAAGCTGGGGAAGCTTGTCGGGATGGACATAATGAAAACCCGAAGCAAAGCCCACAATCTTGTCCCCTTCTGCCGAGATGAATAAATGATGTCTTTTATCGTTAAGGAATTCTTGTAACATTGACGGGTCTACCGGATTATCAAAAATGGACTTTCCGGCGGCGATCAAAGCATCAGAATCGTCCGCGCGGGCGAGCCTGTAATCCAGGTTCATGATTTAATGCGGTGTTTAACGCCAAAAAACGGGCGTAGAATTCGCAATCTCCTGATCAGGAACTCATAGAGCACCCAGCTGAAAAAGAAGGTACCTACAAGTAACAGGATGAATTTAACACTTATAGGCCAGGAGAGGTCCATGAGGTAATACCCGATCATGATGGTAACGGTTTGATGTAAAATATAAAACGGGTAGACCGCCTGGTTGCAGTAAGACAGCAGGTTGCTGAACTTATTCAGGTACTGGCTGGCAAAGCCGAAAATTACCAGGATCCACGACCAGAGGTTGACCACCTTCAATGTTGCCTCAGTAAAATGTATGGCAATAGAGTCTTCAAAAAATAGCCAAATGATCACCTGGCCGGAGAAGCAAAGGATGCCAAGCATGAGGGCGAGGTTACGAATGCGACCTACCGCCTGCCAGAATTCTTCCTTTATGCTAATGAAAAAGAAACCATAGAAAAACAGGACAAGCGAAATGGTGAAATTGAACCAGTCCCAGATGAGGTTATGTGTTACCGGGAACAATGGTTCCATTAAAGATTCACAGAGAAAAAGTGGAATGACAAAAATATAAATTGAAACCGGGTGCTTGATCAGCCTGTCCTTCCATTTCTTAAATAGCCTGATTTCCGGATGTCCCCTTAAGTAAAGGAACAATGGGCTCAAAATGATAGAGTAAACCAACAGGTAAGGAAGGAACCAGAGGTGGTGCCAGCTGAAATTTCCCTCGGGATAAATTCCCTGGTAGGCGGGACCGAGCAAGAAATCGAGATAACTACCCTCAAATACGCCGGTACTGATCCGCTCGATATAAACCTGCGGTGGAACAATTAAAAGCATCCCGAATAAGAGTGGAATACCCAATCGGGCATTGCGTTCCCTTATAAATTGGCCGATACCCCTGTAGGAGAGTGCAAAGGCGGTACCCATTCCGGAAATAACAAAGAGGATAGGGATTCTCCATTGGTTGATAAAGACCATGGGCCAACGCAAGGTACCGGAGGTCTCGTTGTTCTTAATGTGCCAGTCCCAGGGCACGAAAAACATCCCGACGTGATAGAAAATGAGGAGGGCGAAAACCAGTACCCGCAACCAGTCCAGGTCATAACGTCTTTCTTTTTTCATCCGGGCTGTGTTTTTTTCATTTCCTGTTTTTTCCTGTAAGTAAGCGATCTCCAGAGCCACTCAAAGGGGCCGAACCTGAACCGGCTAAGCCAGGGCTTAGACCATAATATCTGCAAGAGCCATATTCCTAACACCACGAGAAATTGCTGCCATCGTTCCAATTCACCGAACCAGGAAAGGCCGATACCATAAAAGAGGAAAACACAGATAATACTCTGCATGAGGTAATTAGTGAGTGCCATTTGCCCGACTGCGGCCAGCCGGGTTTGGAGGGATTGTAATATTGAACTCTTTGCGAGAAGCATGATAATAGAAATATAGGAATAACAGAGAAACAAGCTGCCCCAGTAATTGTATTGTGATCCGGCATACTGGGAATATGCCATGGTCCATCCTGTTTCAAAATGCATGACTAACCCGTAGATGATCAATGGCAGGCCAATCAAGGCTCCTATAAGTGCACCGCGGACGTAAAATGCTTTTGACCTGGATGCAGAAAGGACTCCCCATTTGTAAAGCGCCATCCCTACGAGCATTAATCCTCCCGCGCGCCAAAAGAAGATGACAAGGAATACCATGGTCTCCATCATGACGGCCATTGCTGAATTGTGGGAAATCTGTTCACCGAGGCTTCCCGTAACCATGGCAATTTCTTCACTGATGACTTGTTGCGAGGGGGCCCAACCTTCCAAGGCCCCGGCCAGGGATTCCTCGGGCCAGTATTCTATGGTACTCCCGAACCAAAGGAAGAGCATGGTATGGACGGACACGGTAATAATCCCCACGATCATTAGTGTTAAGGGCTTCTTTTTCCTGAACAGGTAGGCAATCAATGCACAGATAGCGTATGCCACGAGAATATCACCATACCAGATCAGGTGAGCGTGTAAAAGGCCGATGACCAGTAACCACAAGGTCCGACTGTAATGGATCCTGGCGGGACTGCCCCCCTTTCGTGCCACCCGGTCAGTAACCAATACAATCCCCGCTCCATAAAGAATTGAGAATATGGAGATAAATTTAGAATCGGCAAAAGTATGACTCAATACCCAGACCCACCAGTTTGCTCCGGTGAGGTCTCCATAAGCCATGGGGTTCAGGTAGGCTGCCCCTGGCATCGAGTAGCTTTGGATGTTCATTACCAGGATTCCCAGAATGGCGATGCCACGTAGTAAATCCAGGGATTGAATTCGTTTTGATGAGCGAATAGGATTGAGTGCTGTGTCCATAGGTTCAGGTTAAGTCCGGATTTCCATCCACATACTTCAATGTATATTTCATCCGGTCAATTTTCCAGCCTGCCGCTACCAGTTCAAGGTGTAAATCATAAGTGCCCACAAACTCCCTGGTACTGCCATGCTTTGCATCTTTCCTGTAATGCGTCGCTGTTGCATAGCAATAAACGGCGGCTCCGTTGCGGTCAGTATCCACCAGGTAATTGCCGGCGAGATGGTTGACGGCATCGAGTCCCCTGAAACCCTCTTCCCACATTTTGCAGATCTCTTCAGCATTGATCTCGGCAGCTTCCCCGCCCATGGAGCTCATATCCAGGAATACCCTGGGTGTAAACACTTCCGATATCAGGCGGTCCCAATCGCGATTATCAGTATAGATGAAGAGCTTATTGACAGTTTCTATGATTTCGTCACGTACTGACATTATCAGATACAATTGGTTGAATTGGCGGATGGGTATTCATACTAAAGATATAATAAGAAATGGAAAGTCGGAAAGCGCACTTCCGAGGACAGACACTTACCCGTCCGGTCTGGGGCTTATAATTCAGGTGTTTACGCCGTTACCTGCTAAAACGGGAAATTGCATATTTTCCAATTCAGTGATTACTCGTCTTAATTGTGTTATTTTGGTTTAAAAATTTACCGATGAAAAAGCGATCATTAATTCTTGTCTTCCTATTACCCTTATTGGTGCATGCCCAGGAATCTGAGTACAACGTAAGCTCTTATTTAGATGAGGGTATTAAAGCGGCAAATACTCATCATATTGGCGAAGCCTGGTTAAACATATTAATTGAGGCAGAGGATGGTTTCGATAAGAATATCACTCACGCAACTTTCAGCCCCAACTCAACATTAGACTGGCACAAACACGTTACAGTGCAGGTTATTATTGTTGTAGAGGGAGTTGGTTACTATCAGGAAAGGGGAAAAGAGCCGGTTATAATGAAAAAGGGTGATGTTATTAAGTGCGAAAAAGAGACAGAACATTGGCATACTTCATCCGCCAATAGTTCGGTTTCGTATATCGCTATTTACGGGAGTGAACCAACAGTTTGGACCGGGAAGGTGACTATGGAATACTACAATAGTGTTGCCGAAAAACTAAGGGATAATTGAGATTCTATACATTTCTCTCGTAACCAATTCACTCGGATGACCCATAATTTCGCGAAAATCCTCTTCACTGGTGATAACATCATTAAAGTGTCTTCTCATAATAGAGGGTTATTATTGGCAAACATCGATTTGGCAAGGGGTGGTGAGCAGTGCCTTCAATTGTCTCAAGTAAACTATTCGCTCTTACGTTCTGGCTAAGCTGTGTTTTAATACAGTTTAGCATTTGTTATTCATTGTAAATTATACCAGAACATTATTAATGTATTATTAAAACATTTTTATTATCTGTTCTATCAATTGTGAGAAGGAAATATTTCAAAATATCACTCCCAACCTCTATCCCCACTGGAAGGCTGCTATCAATAGAACGTTTGACATCTTTTACACGAGGATAGTAAATTTCGAATGACATCTTGCCAAAAGCGATTTCAACAGTTCCTTGATAATAAGTTCCACTTTTATCAGTTGCTATTTTATGATTAGGAAGTAGTCCACTATGTACAAATGAGGCACTTTTTCCAGTATCAAAGTAAACAATTACATCTTCATTATTCACTTTCCCTTTAAAATGAACACCATATGGATGCATACTATAATTTTCAAGCGTAATGAAATCTGAATTATTAATAAATAATTTGCTTAGAATAGATATTGATGAAACCGCAAAAAATTTTGACTTGTAACTGAGTGTAATACAGTTATTATTAAAATATTTTAACCCAACCATTCCATTAAATGGATGTGTGGCATAAATACTCCAATCCATTAAGCTGGCCTCTTCATTATGGTAATATGAATCAAAGATTTTAAAACTAGGAATCAAGATTTTAAATCCCTGCCCTCTTATTTGGCCATCGGGGGTATAAGTGTTAATGGTATCAGTAACCTGGTATTGAATTAGATTTGTCAATGCTGTAGTTATGGTAATATTGCCACTACTACCAAAATCAAGAGAAAAAGGGAATGCTTGATTTTTAAAATTGACAATTATCTCAGGAACGGAAAATACATTTTCAAAAGAGAGAGTATGAATCTCATTTGGTGAATACAGATCAAGAATTTCTGTTTCATTAACTGGATAATCGTAGTTTATGTCATGAATCTTTGTCTTATCACCTAGGTACTGCGCACTTATTGAATTATTCATTGAAATAACCATTGTTAGAAAGAAAGTTGTCCAAAGGTTTATATCAATATTTCTCATTATTTTCTCAATAAATAATGCACAACGGTAAGTACATGCGTAGTGCGACTTTTTAGGAGTATTATCTCATATACATTGTTGTGCTTTGTTGTTTTATGACCTTGTCAATATTGTAGTTATATTAAATGTACTTTTGGTTGGTTTAAGATACACTTTCAACTTCAAGAATCATTAGTAGTTCAAATTGTCTATGATTGTTAAAAGAATCCATTACTAATGAACTATAGAGTTATGATTATTATCAGGCTATGAAATGATTATTTTTGTTAAATTTTGAATCCTTAGTTTAGGGGTAAAAGAGCCTTAATCTTAGGCTCCCAAAATTCATAAGTACGAGCACCAGTTACATACTCTTTAATGATTCCATTTCTATCAATCAAAAAAGTGACTGGTCGGGCAGTGCCAATTGGAATATCTAACCAGTCGATATTCTCCTTGTATACAGACACAAATTCGTAAGTATTCTTTTCATGCCATTCTAAAAGCCTTTCTCTCTTTTCATCTGATAGAGTTATTATAACAAAACCATCCTTTCCATATGTAGATTGTAATTTGTCTAAATCAGGGAATTCTTTCAGACAGGGCTTACACCAAGTCGCCCAAAGATTAAATAGAACTACCCTTCCCATATAATGATTTAAGCTTGAAATTTCATCTTCTAATACTGTTTTAAAATCAAGCGGGGGAGCATTTTCCATAACCATGGTGTCAAATTTCTCCAACACCTTCCCTGTAGTTTGTTTTTCTACTTGTAAACCAATAATTGCCATAATCCCAACAACGATGATAAATGATGAAATTAGGGAAGCTATCCAGGTCCACAATTTCTTAGGTAAAAAATATTTTTGATTCTTTACCATTCTATATATGCCATAAGCCAAAAGCAAAATAATGACACCGATTATATATTGTCCATAATCAAGGACAAATTTTGCATTGTTGGAGATGAGATCTTTCATAATTAAGTATTAATAATATTTTTTAAAGCTTATTTTTTAATTTTCTAAGCTCATTCTTTTTTTTTAAAATTGATCTTATACTTTATTGACATTTGTCATAATGAAGCACAACGCCCAGATATGGCGCTGTGGCCTCCGAGCTTGATTAATTGCAATAAAAGTAGCGTATCTGCCGGTGTTCACAAAGTTGCCCGACTGGCACTGCGCCATACAGATAAAAAACTCCCACGAGCAGAAGATTGTAAAAAGCACTTCACTTTCTTGGCGGCAGTTAAGCGGGCTGTTTAGCAGATTCATGGCAGATGGCCAAGTAAGGCCATGCGCCCATATCGTTTGTTAGCATTTTGTTTCAACTTTTGCCAGTTTGCTAATTGTTCAGGATTAGTTAAATTAATGTAACCCAGTAATTGAATATATGCTTGAACCGACCAACAAGGATGTCTCTCGGTTTCTTGTCGAAGCTGATTGGTTAGAGAATCATTTGAATGATTCGGATATTCTCATAATTGATGCTACGGTACAAGTTAAGTTATGGCCCTTCCCAAGGGTGGTTAGTGGAAAATATAATTTCAATAAAAGGCATATCCCTGGTGCTATTTTTGCCGATTTATTGAAAATTTCTGATCCTAATTCTAGAAAACGAACATTTACAATGCCTCACTCTGATCATTTTGAGTATCATATGAGTAGGCTAGGTATCGATGAAAATAAAAAAGTAGTAATCTACGATGAACGGGAAAATATGTGGGCCGCAAGACTATGGTGGATGCTAAAAACTTTTGGATTCAATAATGCAGTGATTCTTAACGGAGGGTGGCATGCATGGGTGATGGAAAACAGGCCACAAACAAGAAAATTAAGTCAATTAAAAACAACCAATTTCAAGTCAAATTATCGGCCGGAGTTGATAGCTGATAAAGAAGACGTTTTGAAAGCCATCGACGAAAGAACAACTTGTATAATAAGTGCACTAGGAAGAAGGCAACATATGGGTCTTAAAAATGAGTATGGACGACGGGGACACATTCCCGGAGCAAAAAATGTTACAGCTTGGGAAATTCTGGATCGGTCTACAAAAAAGTATAAACCTGCCGAAGAGTTAATGAAATTATTTGAGCCAATGTTTGATCAAGAAAGAATCATTACATACTGTGGTGGTGGAGTTGCTGCTTCAAGCGACGCTTTTGTGTTATCTATGCTCGGACATAGAAATGTTGCAGTGTATGATGGCGGATTGATGGAATGGTGCAAAGACAACCAACTACCATTAGAGGTTGAGACATAATAAGTTCATTAAGATAACTCCTAGTTCACTTTAGCACTACCCCAATAGTTAAAGCTAGCTGGTTTCCAACCTGGAATATACATGGTGTCTAAATGATCAATAGTAAAGCCATTTATATTGATAAGCGCCGGAATATCCCGATTTAGGTTGCAACCACCACCCAACCGTTTCCATACTGGGTTTATCAAGTTTTGCCATCTTTCTATCGACTTCTCAGGCGCTTTTCCATGTTCACAAAAAATAAGTTCACCATTTGGCTTTAAGACCCTCCTAAATTCCTCAAATGCCATTGGGAGCACAGGTATGGTGCAAATACTATAGGTTACGACTATACAGTCAAATTTGTTATTATCTAACGGAATGTCTTCAGCACTTGCTTTTACAAATTGGAAGTTGAATGGTAAATCATCTGGATTGATAATATTTTTCTCCCAGATTTCTATCGAAGGATCAAGCCCCACCACTTCTCTTACCTTTTCCTTGTCATAATAGGGCAGATTAAGTCCTGAGCCAATTCCTATTTCCAAAATCTTTCCATAAGCCATAGGGATAATTTTCTCCCTTTGCTTCATATTCGGCTTTTGACTACAAGTCCAATCAATTACTTTGGGTAGAAGGTATTTGTAATAAAGTCCCATATCTAAGTAATTAATGCCAACGGTTGGTATATGAAGCGTAGCATCCCGAAGGGTGCTATGATTTCATATACATTGTTCTATGCTGTGTTCCCTAATTCCATTTAGAGATGTCTGAACTTCTTGATTTATCGTTCGCTATTCGCACTGCTTCAAGCAACTTTTTTCTTTCTTCCTTTAATAAATAAAATTTACCTGTAAAAACTGTTTCTATCGATTTAGAATTGACGATATTCTCAATTGGGTTGGCATTTAGCAGCACCAGGTCTGCTTTGAAACCAACTTTAAGCTCACCTGCGTTCATATTTACCCACTGAGCAGGTGCTTTAGTAGTTGCATTCAGAGCCTGTGAAGTTGTGATCCCGGCATTTACAAGGGACTCTAGTTCTTTATGTAAAGAAAACCCCGGGACACATCCGGTGACATTTGCATCTGTTCCAACTAAAAGCGTGACTCCATTCTTTATTAGTGCTTCAGTAGTGATTAAAATTGCTTCTACGTACATGTTCCACCATGCCTCGAATCTCGGCCTATTTTCCTCGTCATTTAATATTTCTAAATCTTCATAGCTATTATTTCCCGGTAACCATCCTTTCGAGACGATGGAACCTTCTATAAACGAGGGATTCACATATTCAAGTTCGATGCTTTTCAGATATTTATCAAGCTCGAATTTTTGTTTTGGAAGGCTTTCCATCAAAAAAACTGTAGTGGAAACTGCTATATTATTCCTTCGAAGATTGACGGCTATTGAATCGACATTTTCTCTTAGGTAAGAAAGAAATTCCTCAGTATCGTCTAATCCTACGCCTCCAAAATCCTGCATTACATTCTTGGTGATTTCTTCGACATGACCCAATTCTGAAAAGCCAGAACCATACATATACTCTAGCCCCACTTCTACTGGCAAGTGTCCAATTGCCGGAATCCCCAGTTTTTTGGATTCATCAATAATCGTACTATAAATCTTCGTATTCAAATGGCTTCCAAATTTAATGGCGTCATAGCCTTCCTGCTTAAATTCCCGGATACCATTTTGGACCGCTTTGATCTCTGCGAAATTTATCTCTCCTCCAAAGTACTCTTCTATCCAACTGCCAAGCCCTTTTTGGCTGCCTATTTTTCTTGTAGCTACAAAAATATTAGGACTGATTTTTCCGTTTTGCTTTTCCGCTTTCCAGGCCAGATGAGCTTCATCACCGAACATTTCCCATACAGTTGTGATTCCATTGGCTAAGTAGAGCATCAAATCGTTTTTGCTTTGCCCCAGATGCACATGTGTATCTACAAAACCTGGAATTAAATATTTATCTGTTCCATTAATGTAGGTAATCGTTGAATCCACATATCCTTCGCCACTAATGTCATAAATCAACCCGTCTTTTAATATCACATTCTGGTTCGGTATAAAAGAATTGGTTTCCGGGTGGAGTATGCTAACATTTTCGATCCCAATTAACGCATATTCTTGAAAGTAGGGACTGGGATCTACAAGTTCTGTATGTTTTCCTGATCTCTTTTCAACTTCATATTTAAGCCAATAGAATCCCGTAAAACATGTTAATACAACAATCAAAATGAATCCTATCACATGATTTTTTCTTATTCTTAATCTCATCAGATTTCTTTTTGTTTACATTGCATAGAACAAGCGGGTAACACCAATACCGCCACCCAACTATCAATATAAACATTAAGAAAGCTGTTTTCAACCCGGATCCGGGATGCTATTAGAATTATCACCTATTACTTCCAACCCTACTGACCAACCCACCAACCCACCAACCGACTCACCGACCAACCAATCCTGACTACCGACTACCCACCACCACCTACAGTATATACTCAAACAAATGAGGCTTCTCATTCAGATACTCCCCGAAAAATCCGCGTGCCTTCATCCTGTCAAGCAGAGGTTCGAGATCTTCCTTTTTCTGGATCACCAGGCCTACTACGGCCGGGCCAAAATCGCGGTTGTTCTTCTTGTGGTATTCGAAATGGACGATGTCCTGGCCCTCTTCCAGGATGTTGGCCAGGAATTCCTTTAAGGCACCGGAACGCTGCGGGAAGTTGATGATGAAGTAATGCTTGAGGCCTTCATACAACAGGCTCCTTTCCCGGATCTCCTCGGTACGGGTGATATCGTTATTGCTTCCGCTAATGATACAAACAACCCTCTTCCCTTTAATTTCATCTTTCAGTAAATCGAGTGCGGAAACGGAAAGAGCACCGGCGGGTTCTACGACGATGGCATCGTGATTATACAGTCTCAGTATCGTGGTGCATATTTTTCCTTCGGGAACCGAGACCACCCTGTCGAGATACTCGTGACAAATCGGGAAAGTTTTCTCGCCCACTCTTTTAACTGCCGCACCATCTACAAATTTGTCTATTTCCGGGAGAGTGACGATCGCTCCTTTTTCAATGGAATTTTTCATGGCAGGTGCTCCCTCGGGCTCCACGCCAATGATTTTTGTTGAGGGACTGAGCTCGCTGAAAACTGCGCAAATACCGGCTGCCAGTCCGCCACCACCCACGGGAAGAATGAGGTAATCAATGTGGTCGGTATCTTCCAGGATCTCAAGCCCTACCGTTCCCTGCCCTTCAATAACTTTTTCATCGTCGAAGGGATGAACAAAAGCGGCGCCCCGGTGCTTTGAGTATTCCAGGGCTTCATGGTAGGAATCATCAAAAGTATCCCCGGTCAGGACCACTTCGATAAACTCTTTACCAAACATTTTCACCTGGTGAATCTTCTGGTTAGGGGTGGGAGCTGGCATATAAATCCTTCCGTTGATCCGGAGCTTCTGGCAGGCATAGGCTACTCCCTGGGCGTGGTTGCCGGCGCTGGCACAGACTACGCCGTTTTTTAGTTCCTCTTCAGGGATTGAACTGATTTTGTTGTAGGCTCCGCGGATTTTGTAGGATCGGACGGGCTGGAGGTCCTCGCGTTTGAGGAGGATTTCCGCGTCGAATTCCTCTGAAAGGAACAGGTTTTCCATCAGGGGAGTCTGGTTGATGATTCCCTTGAGGTTTTCCTGCGCTTCACGAATGGAATTGAGTGTAGCTCTATAGGTTAATCCTGTGTCCTGCATTTTATCTCACTTTCTTATCCTCCACCAGTAGATTTTTTACCACGAAGGCACAAAGACACAAAGATTCCAGCATTGCTTCCTGCCTCCTGTTTCCTGCCTCCTGTTTCCTGCCTCCTGTTTCCTGCCTCCTACATCTTGCCTCCTGCATCTTGCCTCCTGCCTCCTTTTTACTTTTTACTTCTGCCTTTTGCCTTTTACCTTCTCCTAGCTCTCCGGCCTCAACTTCCTCACTTCCTTCCCTGCCTGCCACATTTCACTCTCCCTTAGCTCCTTGAGTTCGGCTTCGAGTTTAACGCGGTAATCGGGCTGGCTGTTGGAATCGATGGATCGCTGGGCTTCTTCACCGGTGGCTACGCTTTCGTATAATTCGTTGAAAACCGGCTTGGTGGCATCCCGGAATTTTTTCCACCAGTCTAAAGCGCCGCGCTGGGCAGTGGTCGAGCAGTTGGCGTACATCCAGTCCATGCCGTTCTCCGCCACGAGTGGCATCAGGCTTTGGGTCAATTCCTCCACGGTTTCGTTGAAGGCCTCGGAGGGTGAATGTCCCTTGGAGCGCAACACGTCGTATTGTGCCGCGAATATTCCCTGGATCGCACCCATCAGGGTTCCCCGCTCACCGGTAAGGTCGGAATAGACTTCGCTCTTGAAATCGGTCTCAAAGAGATATCCCGAGCCGATCCCTATACCCAGAGCTATTACACGCTCCCATGCCCTGCCGGTCGCATCCTGGTGAATGGCATAACTCGAATTGAGTCCACGCCCTTCGAGGAACATCCGCCTCAGGCTCGTACCGGAACCCTTGGGGGCTACCAGGATAACATCAATGTCGTCCGGTGGGATGATACCCGAGCGGTCTTTATAGGTAATGCCGAATCCGTGGGAGAAGTAAAGTGCTTTTCCCTTGGTGAGGTAGGGCTTGATGGTTTCCCAGGCGGCAATCTGTCCCGCATCAGAAAGCAGGTACTGAATGACCGTGGCCTTGTCGCAGGCCTCCTCTATGGGGAAAAGCGTTTCCCCGGGGACAAAACCATCTTCTACGGCCTTATCCCAGCTTTTTGAATCTTTCCTTTGCCCGATGATTACTTCGAACCCATTGTCTTTGAGGTTCAATGCCTGGCCTGGCCCCTGAACACCATACCCGAGGATAGCGATGACTTCGTCCTTGAGGACCTCCCTTGCTTTTTCGATGGGAAATTCCTCTCGGATCACTACGTTTTCTTCTACTCCTCCAAAATTAATCTTTGCCATTATTCGTCTGTTGTTTCTAGTTTAAGTCTGATTTCTATTTGTACCTGTATTCCCGTACCGCCTCTTCAGAAATTCTCTTTCCGAGTTCAGGGGCTTTCAGGTAGTCTTTGAATTGTTTTTGCGAGTTCATCAGGGCCACGCGTCCCGACCTTACAAATTCCAGTAAGCCGTGTGGCTGAAGCTGTTCGTAAAGCGCCTGGGTTTCTTCCTTGTGCCCCGTTTTTTCTATGACAATAAAGTCTGACTCGACGGTCAGAATCCTTGCATTATTTTCTTTCACGATGTCTTCCAGGCTCACCCCATTCTTCACCGCGTCTACGGACATCTTGTAAAGGGCAATTTCCTGGTATAGGATTTTTTCCTTTGGATAATACCAGGCCCGGAGTACTTCGATTTGCTTTTCGATCTGCTTGACCACCTTCTGGATCCGCTCTTCCGTTTCTGTGACCACGATATTATATCGGTGCACATCACGCAATTCACTTTGGGAAACCGTGATGCTTTCGATATTAATGCCCCGTCGCGTAAAGATGGTGGTGATCCGTTGAAGGACACCGACATGGTTTTCACTGAAAACGATAAGTGTAAAATCTTTTTCCATAATTACCTTATTCTAATCTGATTTCTGCAACGGGAGCACCGGAGGGAACCATAGGAAACACGTTATTTTCTTTTCCGACTATTACTTCTAACAGGTAGGAGCCCTTGTGATTGAGGAAATCGTCCACCGCCTTATCGAGATTATCCCTTTCTTCCACTTTGATCGATTCAATGCCATAACCCCTGGCAATAGTCTGGAAATCGGGGTTGATCATTTCTGTGGCCGAGTACCTCTTGTCGAAAAACAACTGTTGCCACTGCCTCACCATTCCGAGGTATTGGTTATTGAGTATCAGGATCTTGACGTCTACTTTCGTTTGAAAAATCGTCCCCAGTTCCTGTAAGGTCATTTGGAAACCACCGTCCCCGATCACCGCAATGACCAGCCGGTCGGGCGCACCGAATTTTGCACCTATTGCCGCGGGGAGACAGAACCCCATGGTCCCGAGCCCTCCACTGGTAATATTGCTTTTCGATTTCAGGAAACGGGCATAACGGCAGGCTACCATCTGGTGCTGTCCGACATCCGTTACCACTATGGAGTTGCCATCGGTCTTCTCAGAGATCAGCCGGATTACTTCACCCATGGAAATAAGATCGGTGGATGGGTACAGCTCCTCTTTGATGACCTTTTCATACTCCAGTTCATAGCAGTCTTTGAACCGCTGAAGCCATTTCGGGTGCTGGTTCGGCTTGACCTTCTCGATCAGTGCCCGAAGGGAGGTTTTAGCATCTCCCAGGACGGGAACGTCGGCCTTGATGATCTTATCGATCTCTGACGGATCGATCTCCAGGTGGATGACCTTGGCCTGCTTGATATATTCAGAGACCTTTCCGGTTACACGGTCATCAAAACGCATACCTATGGCGATAACCACGTCTGCCTCATCGGAGAGGAGGTTGGGGCCGTAATTTCCGTGCATGCCCAGCATCCCTACGTTCAGGGGATGATCCGAGGATAGTGCGGAAAGTCCCAGGATAGTCCAGGCGGCCGGAATACCCGTCTTTTCTATAAATTCTTTCAGTTCTTCTTCAGCATGGCTGAGGATTACCCCCTGTCCGAAAAGCACATAAGGCCTCTTCGCATTATTGATAAGCTCAGCGGCCTGATTGACCATTTCGTCATCAAGAGAGGGGATGGGGTGGTAACTCCTGACCTCCTTGCATGGTGTATATTGATACGTGCACGATTCGATCTGGGCATCCTTGGTGATATCCAGCAATACAGGTCCGGGCCTTCCCGACTTCGCCACATAGAATGATTTGGCGAGTGCATCGGGAATTTCTTCTGCCCGGGTAACCTGGTGGTTCCATTTGGTGACGGGCATGGAGATGCCGACCACATCCGTTTCCTGAAAAGCATCGGTCCCCAAAAGGGGTGAAGCGACCTGTCCGGTAATACATACCAACGGGGTGGAATCGATCATGGCATCCGCCAGGCCGGTAATGAGATTGGTGGCTCCGGGTCCGGAGGTGGCAAAGACCACACCCGGAATCCCTTTGGCACGGGCAAAGCCCTGGGCGGCGTGAATGGCCCCCTGCTCATGGCGTGTCAGTATATGATGTATTTGATCCTGGTAATCGAACAAGGCATCATACACGGGCATGATCGCCCCGCCGGGATAACCAAAAATAGTGTTCACCCCCTCTTCGATCAGGGCCATTATTAATGCCTTGGATCCGCTGACGGTAGCGGAATCGATTTTATTTTTCTTTTTGGTTGCGGTTTCCATATCAATTGTCAGTTATACAGCCTTTTGATGCCGAGGATACTGTCCTGGCATATTTATAAAGGGCTCCTGAACTCACTTTCAGGGGAGGCGCCTCCCATTTGCTTCGCCTTTCCTCAAGTGCAGCCTCACTTATTTCCACGCTGATGGAGTTATTTTCTGCATCGATGGTAATGATATCCCCATCGTTGACCAGTGCGAGGTTTCCACCAATTTGTGCTTCTGGCGTAATATGTCCCACCACAAATCCATGAGTCCCTCCCGAAAACCGGCCATCAGTAATCAGAGCGACATCTTTACCCAGTCCCGCACCCATAATGGCTGCAGTGGGTTTGAGCATCTCAGGCATTCCCGGACCTCCTTTCGGGCCTTCATACCGGATCACTACCACATCTCCCTTTTGGACCTTTCCGGCCCCGATCCCATCGTTGGCTTCAAATTCACTGTTGAATACCTTGGCAGGTCCGCTGAATCGCAATCCCTCCTTGCCGGTAATCTTCGCCACGGCACCTTCCTCAGCCAGGTTCCCGTAGAGGATTTGTAAATGCCCCGTGGCTTTAATCGGGGATTCCATCGGGTGGATGATATCCTGGCCGGCTTTCATCAGTTCCACGCTGGCCAGGTTTTCAGCGATGGACTTTCCTGTCACGGTCATACACTCCCCGTGCAGCAAGCCTGCCTCCAATAAGTATTTCATGACCGCCGGGGTCCCGCCCTGTTCGTGCAGATCTTCCATAAGGTATTTTCCACTCGGCTTGAAATCAGCAAGCAAGGGCGTCCGGTCACTGATTTTCTGGAAGTCATCCAGTGTGAAATCAATTCCGGCCGTGTGGGCAATCGCGAGGAAATGGAGCACAGCATTAGTGGAACCACCCATCGCCACCACCAGGGTGATAGCGTTTTCAAATGATTTCCTTGTGAGGATATCGGATGGTTTTAAATCTTTCTTCAGCAGTTCAACGACTGCCTCCCCTGCTTTTTCCGATTCACTGGATTTTCCATTCCCAACGGCGGGAGTGGAAGAGCTGTAAGGCAGGGACATCCCCAGGGCTTCAATGGCGGAAGACATGGTATTGGCGGTATACATGCCACCACATGCTCCGGGTCCGGGGCAGGCATTTTTGACAACCTGCTTGTAATCTTCCTCGGAAATGGTGCCAGCCACTTTCTCTCCCCAGGCCTCAAAGGCGGACACGATATTCAGTTTTTTGTCTTTGTAGCAGCCCGATGCAATAGTACCCCCATAAAGCATGAGTGAAGGCCGGTCGAGCCTGATCATCGCCATCAGTGCACCGGGCATATTTTTATCACACCCCACCACGGTGACAACACCATCATAAGACATACCCCCTACTACCGTTTCGACACTGTCAGCAATCATATCCCTGGAGGGCAGTGAGTATCTCATGCCCGGTGTGCCCATCGATATCCCGTCTGATACACCTATAGTATTGAAGATAAGCCCCACGGCACCATTCCTGTTGATGCCTTTTTTCACCTCGACCGAGAGCTGATTGAGGTGCATATTGCATGGATTGCCCTCATATCCCGTACTGGCCACCCCGATGAGGGGTTTAGCCATGTCCTCTTCGGTCATCCCGATCGCGTACAACATGGCCTGGGCGGCCGGTTGTGTATCGTCCTGGGTGACTCTCCAGCTGTATTTTTTTAGGTTTTCCATCGAATTAAGGGCTAAAACTATGACCGGGTACAGGAAGAACCCATCCAATAAATTTATTTATTACGATGTCAAAAATATTTATATGTACAAATAGGTGCGTATAAAGCTATTTTTGGTACATATTTTTACGATTCGAAATCTCAAAAAGGGTGATTTACTGACTACAGGCCTAATTGTCGAGTAAATTGTTCCGATAGTCAGCCACTTGTGATAATTTAGCCCCTCATGAGAATACTGTTCTTTTTCCTGGTATTTTGCTTTCTTGGCCTTTCCGGTGTTGGGCTTGCTCAAAAAAGGAAAATTGTCAAGACCATTGAGGCCATGGAAGAGGCCCTGGGAAATCATTCCGGATTTTATCTCTACGATCCGGGGAAAGAGAAAGTGCTCATAGACTACAAGGGTGCGCGATATTTTACACCGGCATCGAACACCAAAATTTTTACCTTATATGCCTCCCTGAAAATGTTGGGGGATTCTATCCCCGGTATTTACTACAGGGAAAGTAAAGACAGCCTGATCATCTGGGGAACAGGGGATCCTTCCCTCTATTACGAGAATGTGCCCTACTCTGCCGTTGATTCCTTCCTGAGAAATAAGGAAGGTGTGGTCTACCTGTCAGACCGGCACTTTTATGACCGCCATTTTGGGGAAGCCTGGGCATGGGATGACTACTCCTTTTCATTCCAGGTGGAAAAGGCTCCCTTCCCACTTTTTGGGAATTATTATTATCTCGGAAAAGAGAAAGGGAAGAGAACCTTGCAAATAACCAATAACTCTTTCAAAAAGTACTTTCAGCTTAAGGACAGCCTGCTCGAAATGCCCCCGGTCATACGGGATTATGGTTCGAACCGTGCGGATTATTACCCCAGGGAAAGGGATGAAGAGTTCAAAAGGAAGATCCCGTTCAAGTACAGCAATGAATTGGCGGCAGAAATGTTGGGGGATACCCTGAATCTTGCCGTCAGGCCGGTAAATATGCCCCTGCCTTCGGAGAGAAAGGTCATTTACAGCGTACCTTCCGATAGCCTTTATAAAGTATTGATGCAGGCCTCGGATAACTTTATCGCTGAACAACTGATGCTCCTTGTATCGGGGGTGGCCACCGACTCGCTTAATACCCGAATGGGAATCGATTACATAAAGGAAAATTTCCTCAGTGATCTGCCCGACGAACCCTTGTGGATCGATGGCTCGGGCTTATCGAGATATAACCAGTTTACCCCAAGATCTATTGTTAAACTATGGGGAAAGATTTACGAGGAATTTGGAGAAGACAGGATTTTCCCTTTACTGGCGACCGGCGGTGTTAACGGAACCATCAAAAACTGGTACGGGGCGGATGAACCGTTTGTATTTGGTAAAACGGGAACCCTGCGGAATCATCACAGCTTGAGTGGCTATTTGAAAACCGATAAAGGAAGTGTATTGATATTTTCATTTATGCACGGGCATTATCCCGGCCCCTCTTCATCGGTTAAGGGAGTTATGGAGAGGATTTTGCTTAAGGTCAAGGAAAGGTATTAAAGATGAGAAAACTATTTACAGGAATATTGGTATTAGGCTTCATTATTCAGGGTTATTCGCAAAGCGACAGCCTGGATATGATGATCGGTCAAATGATTTTGATTGGAGTAAGCGGGACCTCGGTAGAACCGGATAACGAGGCACTTAAGGCAGTGGCTGAAGGCAAAGCGGGCTCTGTAATTCTCTTTGAGAAGAATATCGCGAAGTCCAATAGCTACGTCAAGCTGAAAAAACTTATTTGGGACCTCCAGGAGGCGGCACCTGTCCCGTTATTTATAGCCATCGACCAGGAGGGGGGTAGGGTAAATAGGTTAAAGACCAAGTATGGTTTTCCCACTTCTGTGACCCACAAATACCTGGGGCAAACGGGATCTCTGGATACTACGAGGTTTTATTCAGAACTCATGGCCAGTACCCTGGCGGGAATGGGGATCAATTTCAACTTTGCCCCCGTTGTCGATCTTGAAACCAATCCCGATAATCCAATTATTGCGAGATACGGCCGGGCATTTTCAGCGGATCCCGACTCAGTGGTGATTCATTCACGCGCATTTATATCAGCTCATAGGTTTTTCGGGGTAATGACAGCCCTGAAGCATTTCCCCGGACATGGCAGTAGCCAGTCTGACACCCACCTGGGAATGGCCGATGTTACGGATTACTGGGTGGAAAAAGAACTGGATCCGTATTCTGAACTTATCCGTGCTGGCATGGTCGACGCGGTGATGTCAGCGCATGTGGTGAATAAGCAACTCGATGATTCAGGCCTCCCTGCTACCCTATCGGAGAAGATTATTGGTGGAGTTCTGCGGGACAGCCTGGGTTTTAATGGCGTCGTTTTCTCCGACGATATGCATATGAAAGCCATTTCAGAGAACTATGGATTAAGGGAATCGCTGAAAATGGCGATTAATGCCGGTGTGGATATTGTATCCTTCAGCCATAACCTCCCGGATGCCAGGGAAAGCAATGGGGACAAAGTGCACAGGACCATCAGGGAATTGGTGGAGACAGGAGAGATTCCCATGTTCAGGATCCGGCAATCTTATAACAGGATAATGGATCTTAAAGTAAGAATCTCGGCAGGCTTTTAATTGAATATTCAAGTGCTGAAATTTAGTTGTTTCCTCATCCTGATACCCCTGTTGTTTAGTTGTGCCATGGAAGCACAGGAAAGGGTATCCACGGCATCGACAAACGTTCATATTCCCAATGATTCCCTTTTTATTAAATCCCTGGAGCGTTATAGAAAGATCAGGGTATACCTGCCAGCCGGTTATGAATCTTCGAACAGGTCCTATCCCGTTTTATACATGCATGACGGACAGAATCTCTTTGATGATTCAACCTCATATGTCGGGGAGTGGGGGGTGGATGAAACCCTCGACAGTTTGGGAATGGATTTAATTGTCGTCGGAATAGATAACGGACAGGAAAAGAGAATGACCGAGTACAGCCCCTGGGATAATGAGCGGTTCGGGCATGGAGAAGGGGCAGCCTATGTACAATTTATTGTAGATGATCTTAAACCGATGATTGACAGCACCTTCCGGACATTGGTAGAGCCGGAGCATACGGGGATTATGGGAAGTAGTATGGGAGGCCTGATTTCGCACTATGCAATGATCAGTTATCCAGAGGTTTTCTGCAGAATTGGCATTTTTTCACCGTCCTATTGGTATACTGACAGTGTATGGGCACATACTGAGAAAATGATTAATCCATCAGACATAAAGGTATTCATGCTTGTCGGGGGAAAGGAGGGAACGGATATGACTGATGGTGTTAGGAAAATGGAGAATATGCTCCGTAATACGGCATTTAAGGAGGATAACCTCGGAGTGATTATTGACGAGGAGGGGGAGCATAACGAGAGGTTTTGGAGAAAATACTTCGCATCGGCAGTGATATTTCTGTTTACAGATCAACAATAATCTATTTCCACAATGGGGATTTCTCTTCAGATAATCCTAATTTTGCTATATTGAGTGTTTTAGTTAATGATCGAGTGCTATGGTTATAGCTGAGTTGCGGGGCTGCCGCCTGGCCATATTTTTTTCCGCTGTATTATCCGTTGGAGTTTTACAAGCACAGGAAACCGATTCGGTTGCCCTGGGTCAGCAGTATTATGATATAGGGATGGAAACCTATGATTTCACCCACAGAAAGCAGGCAAAAGACGCTTTTCTGCTGGCATTACAATATGATCCCAATAATGCCAAAGCACACTTTATGGCGGGCAAATCAATTATGCTTACTGTGCGAAAAGAGGAGGCCCTTCCTCATTTCCTCAGGGCTATCGAGTTGGACCCGGAAGTGGACGAGGAGGTATTTTACTACATAGGTATGGCCTATCATCATACCTACATGTTCGAAAAAGCAATAGAATATTACCAATTGCACAGGAAAAAATTGATCCGTTCACTGGATTTTGAAAAATCTAAACAGATTATTGAAGTAGACCGTAAGATATTTGAATGCAGGAATGCCGAGATATACCTTTCTCACCCAGTAGATGTCGAAATTGAACTTCTCAGTCAGAATATAAATAGTGAATACCCGGACTATGCTCCCAGTATTTCGTCAGATGAGTCTGTTATGGTCTTTACTTCACGTCGCGATGATAATGTGAACCCCGTCATCGCCGATGATCACGAGTATTACGAGGATATTTTTATTTCCACGGGCGAGAATGGAAAATTTGGAAAGGCAAAGAATATGGGTGCCCCAATCAACACCAATTTTCACAATGCGAGTATAAGCCTGTCTCCGGACGGAAAAGAACTGTTCATCTATTCCAGCGTCAATGGGGGAGACATCTATGAGTCAGATCTGCAACCCGATGGTTCATGGTCGACACCAAGCGCAGTGGAAGGGATCAATTCTCCCTACCTGGAGAGTTCGGTCAGTGTGACTGAAGACCTGCAAACTATCTATTTCTCTAGTAATAGACCCGGGGGCTATGGGGGTACTGATTTATATATGGCAAAGTGGGACAGAAATCAATGGGGAGAACCGGTAAACGTGGGATCGAAAATTAATACTGAGATGGACGAAGATGGTGTATTTATTTCGGCAAACGGAGGACACCTGTACTTCAGTTCAAACGGGCACGCCGGTATGGGAGACCTCGATATTTATCGTACGGAAATTGACCCTGAAACCAATGACTGGATCAAACCTCTCAACCTGGGTTACCCAATTAATTCGGTCGAGAATGACATTTACTTTGTTTTAAGTGGGGATGAAAAAACCGCCTACTATTCCAGTGTAGGACTGGAGTCAGTTGGGGAACAGGATATATACAGGATTGACATGTCCAATTACGAGCCTATCACCATTGCCCAAATTATTGCAAGGGAATCTGCCGCTGAACCAATTGTTAAAATCCCGGATAGCTCATTGGTGAAATTTGACCTGACGGTACTCGACAGCGAAACCAGGGATAAACTCAATGCTGAAGTTACACTGCTGAAGGAAAGTACCGGAACAAGGCTGGTTCCTGAAGAGGTGGATAGCGGAACGTACCACGTTGAGTTTTATGCGAGTAATGCTGAGAGGTATTTGGTGACTGCAGGTAAGGAGAACTATGATTCATTCAGTTTTCCCCTGTATGTCATAGGTAAGGGAAGGGAAGAAATTACCCTTGCTGAGACCATTACCTTGAATGCAAGCCGAGCATCCAACGTAAATCTTATCAACGTTTACTTTGAACTCGACAGTGACGCGCCGATTAGTATGCAGGGAATTCATTTTCTTGAACTGATGATGAAGGAGCAGCCTGAAACCCATGTTGAGCTCGCCGGCCATACGGATAATACTGGTGATGAGCAGTATAACAAAGACCTGTCACTTCGACGGGCAAACGCAGTGAAAAAGTATCTCGTTAATTCAGGCATCTCATCCGACAGGATTAAAACGGTGGGCTATGGCGAGGAGCGACCCATGGCCACTAACGAGACACTCAACGGGAGAAAACTCAACCGGAGGACTGAATTCAGGATCATCTCCAACCTCGCTGAAGAAACGGTGAAGACCGATAAATGAACTAGCTTTATCACTGTTTAAGACCGCTAATCACCGTTAAACCCTGTTCTGTAACTAAGTCTCGATTTACCGCGTCTCAATGTTAAACTTTATACTAGGCGCGTGGTCCAAATAATACGCTTAACAACGGACATTTGAACATATCTATTAGCAACCTAAGTAAAATCTACAAGGGTGGACATCGCGCATTGAAGGATGTTTCCCTGGAGATTGGCCCCGGAATGTATGGACTTTTGGGTCCCAACGGGGCCGGTAAGTCCAGTTTGATGAAGATTCTGGTCACCTTGATGAAGTCCTCGAAGGGGTCAATCAGCGTCAATGGCATGGACCTCAATAAGCACCGTGCTGAAATACGGGCCATGCTGGGCTATTTGCCACAGGATTTCCGTTTTTTCGGAAAACTTAAAACCTGGGAATTTCTCGACTATTCCGCCAGTCTTGCTGGCCTCACACAACGGAAGATTAGAAACGAAGCTGTGGACCAGTGGCTCGATAATGTCGGGCTCTATGATGTGAGAAACAGGATGGCCAATAAGCTTTCCGGTGGTATGAAGAGGCGCCTGGGAATTGCGCAAGCATTAATTGGTGAGCCAAAGATTATAATCATAGATGAGCCGACGACGGGCCTCGATCCCGAGGAAAGAATACGGTTCAGGAATATTCTCTCCGATATAAGTCAGAAGGAAGTCATCATTATTCTATCCACGCATATTGTCGGGGATATTTCGAGCACCTGTAAAGATATGGCCCTACTCAATAAAGGGGAGGTGGTATTTAACGGATCCCCGGAAGACCTTGTCAACATGTCGAAGGGTAAGGTATGGCATGTAAGTGTGACACAGGAACAGTTCACCAAAATGAAGGACGAATATCATATTATCACTACCATACCCTCCGAAATGGGCTGGGATCTCGAAGTGGTGGCGGAAAACATGAATGGACTACCTGCAGAAGCCGTAGAACCCAACCTCGAACATGCCTACGTGTATTTTATTGAATATCTAGCCAATCAATCTAAAGGACTGCCGGTATGAAGTCAATTGGACAAATTATCACAATCGCGCGATTTGAAATGAAAACACTCCTCAGGAGTTGGTTCTTCAGAATTTTCGCATTCGCTGGCCTGTTTATCATTACCATATTCAACATCGCTATGTTACTGGCTGATGGGCCGCGATGGAATATGCGCGCCGTTTCATCTGTAATTCCCTACACCAATATGATGATGCTGAACATTGCCCAGTCCATTATCATAGCTTTCCTGGCGACGGAGTTTATGAAGCGCGATAAGAAACTTGATACGACGGAGGTCATTTACATAAGGTCAATGTCCAATGGGGTTTATATCATGGGTAAATCGGTCGGTACATTGGTGATATTCCTGATGCTCAATCTTCTTGTGCTGATTGTTACGGGGGTAATAAATGTGCTGATGGAAGGGGTGGTGTTCAACTGGGCGGCTTATCTCATATATCCCCTCATGATGAGCCTGCCAACACTCCTGTTCATCATGGGCTTGAGTTATGTTTTGATGTTGACCTTAAGGAACCAGGCTGTCACTTTTGTGGTGCTCCTGGG
>JAHEKQ010000129.1:4085-6512 GCA_024638265.1 Flammeovirgaceae bacterium | reverse complement strand
TATAAGGTTCACGATAATTTTTACCCCCGGATGCCCAATAACTAAAGCTCCGAATGAAACCCAAGCATTTTGCCTACATTCTATTGGGGACCTACATCGTCCTTACCGTCTTGTTCATCATAGACATGCAACAAGATGACTATCGCTGGTACCCGTATCTGGGTATCCTTGCGAATCTTTTGGGAATCATTGTCGTGTTGATGTATCTAAGAGGGAAAAAAGAATAGCTGTTATTTCTATCTTTTCTTTCCTGTTTGCCTCTCCAAAAAAAAATAACGCTTTTGTTTTAAGCCAACTTGACGAATATCATAGTTTAGGAACATCCAAGGAGATACCTTGTTCCATCCCTACTTTTCACACGCCCCCGAGAGATTTTTTAGTAACCAAAATTTGTAGCATGAACCTGAGAACACGAGTACCGGAAATGAAAAACAACGGCTATGCGGTCCGCATTATTATTACGGTGGGATTGGTTTTAGGCCTATTAGGAGTTGGAGCCACCTTGTTGGCCCAGGATAAAAAGAGTCAGTTTGAACGCGGTGAAACCCTCATCTTTGTCGACAGTCTGAAAGGTGAAACGCTCGGGGAATTCCCGTCGAAATGGGATCTGGAAACAGGTACCGTAGAGGTAAACCAATGGGAAGGTATGCCGGTTATTGCGTATATGTCAAGAGCTACGATCATGCCCTTGATGAGCACGGAAGACTACTTGCCCGAGATCTTTACACTGGAATTTGATGTGTATTTCCACCTAAAAGGAAATGAAGCTTACAAGCTGGATCTGGATAAACTGGGGCAGTTCGATATCCGCAGCTATTTCGTGAACCACAAAGGCACAAAAGGGATGATGAAGGAAAACATCCGGGAGCCCAATTGGAAACACGTGGCCATTTCGTTCAACAAGCGAGCCCTTAAAATGTATGTGGATAACTTCCGAGTCTTGAATATTCCCAATGTAACTGAAAAACCCACGAAGGTTAGTTTCGGTGCCTTATCCCATGGTGCCCGAACAGGTTTGCCCTCGGTGATCACCAATGTTGTCATTACCGAAGGTGGGGAAGACTTGTATGAACGCGTGATGACAGCTGGTAAGCTCGTTATGGATGATATTCACTTTGAGACGGCCAGTGCGATATTAAAACCGGAAAGCACGAAGATCATTGATAAGATCGTAAAACTTATGAAGGAGCATACCGATCTGAGTTTTAGCATCGAAGGGCATACCGACGGTGATGGTACAGAAGAATCGAACCTCATTCTGTCGGAAAAACGTGCTGATGCGGTGAAAACCTATCTGACCGAGAATGGCGTTGCTGTTTCCCGGCTTGCTGTAAAAGGATTTGGCGAATCTAAACCGATAGCGACCAATGATACGGATGAGGGCAAAGCCAAGAACAGGCGAGTAGAGTTCGTGGTGATCACTATTGAATAATATGGTCTTTAGCTCTTATTGGTATCCTGAGGACGAATGGAAATGACCTAGGGAGTACGTTTCAACTCCAAAAAAGCTTCTTGTATCCGTTGGGTAACAGGACCGGGTGTAGTATCAAAAAAACGATGGTCATCTACCTTTTGGATCGCCAATACCTGGGTGCTGGTGCCGGTAAGAAAAGCCTCATCCATATTCGTGATCTCTTCTGCCGCAATGCCTTCCAGGCGTACGGGAATGCCCTGCTTTTCGCAAATCTCCAGCACGACCTGCCGGGTGATGCCGTCCAAAATTAAAGGGCCGGAAGGGTGGGTATAGACCACTCCATCTTTTACAAAAAAGACATTGCAATGCGAGGCTTCGGTGATCAGTCCATTGCGTACCAATAGGGTTTCGAAACACGCATTCATTTGTGCATATTCATTGGCCATGACATTGCCCAGTAAAGATGTCATTTTAATGTCGCAGCGCGACCAGCGGAAGTCGGCCATCGTCACCACAGAGGCATGGGCCTTGTTGATCTCCGGAAAATTTTTGGGCCAGGCGTACATCATCACCGTAGGCTTTATGCCTTTCGGAAAACTATGCTGCCTGGGTGCTACGCCACGGGTGACCTGTATGTATAGCAAACAGTCTTTTCCCGTAAGCTCCGAGGCCTCCAGAACAGCCGGTATGGCAGCCTCCAGGGCTTCCACATCCAGGGATATGCCGATCTCGTTTACACAGCGTTTTAGCCGGTCAATATGCGATTCCCCGTAAAAGAACCGCCCGTTGATCTGTGCCATGACCTCATAAATGCCATCACCAAATATAAAGCCACGATCAAAGACTGATATTTGGGCCTTTTTGGCATCCAGGATATCGCCATTGAGGTATACTTTATTGGGGTAGGCGGGTTGCGTGGGTATCATGCGTAAAATGGAATTACCACTTTAAATGTAAGGAAATGACAAATGGCAAATGACAAATTACAAATTTGACTACTTTGTACTGTCAAC
>JAHEKQ010000129.1:0-3985 GCA_024638265.1 Flammeovirgaceae bacterium | reverse complement strand
TTTGGAACCCGGCCCGGCAAAAAGACTGAGCATGCACTTCCCGGCGTATCCTGCTCATATTGTGGACAGGAGGGTACGTTAACAGCGATGACCCAACGCAATTATTTTCATTTGTTCTGGATCCCTCTGTTTACAATAGGAACCTCCCAGCACGCGGAATGTTCCCATTGTAAAAGAGGATTTTATAAGGAAGAATTCACGGAAGAAATGAATCGATCCATTCAATAAAAATGTCAGTCGAAATCGAATCGAAGTCCTACCGAGATATTACGCTGCTCCACTGCGGCATCCTTAAAAATCGGATTCAGATCATACTTCACATATAGCAAGGTATTGTCAAAACCCGCATAAGCGCTTAACCCATAGATCAGGTCACTGGTATTGTAGTCTCGTTTCAATTTGTCCTTGACATCATCCCCATCGCGGGTATATTTTAATTTTTGGCGCGTTCCCATATTAAAACCACCATAGGCCCCTATTCCCATTCTGAATTGTCTTCTAAGCGAATAGCGGATCTTATTTTCGGATTGGTACACTTTCGAAGGGCCGAATTCAAAATGAATGGGGAATACCAAATTATCCATACGAAGTTTTGCCTTCCTCAATTCTACATCAAACTCCTGGAGTTCCGTTTGATCTCCATTCTGAACGAAGTATTGATTATTATCCGCTTTTAATCCATTGAACTGAAACGAAAATCCATAATGGAACCGTAGCCAGTTCGACTTCTTAAAAACCCGTGTTCTCCACTGCCATCCCATTTCGAAGAACCGACTTCCCCCTAGCTTGTATGGAGAATCATCCAGGGACTGGCCGTCGATAATGGCATTGTTAAAGCCTACTGCCATGAGAAAGTCGGAATACGTTCTTCGGTCGTACTTAATTGGGTGTCGTCTACCCGGATATTCCCTGAACCGTAGCCCAAATATGCGATCCTCATCCTCATCTTTTCCTCCAAATCCGATCAAGATCTGAGGCTGGAATTCGGTGGAGTCCAATTCCACAGCATCAGCCCCATTTCGCTTGATCAAGGCGATTCTGTTATCGATGATGGCCACCCGGTTTTCAATATTCAGAGCTCTTTTTTGGGCCGCTTCTTCTTTTAGTACCTGGGCCTCAGCCTCTGTGATCACACCATTCTCCAGCCTTTCATTAATGGAGGCTACTTCTTCTTTTAGTGCCTTTTTTTCCTGTTCTGTGATCTCCTCTTTTTGTTGTTCCAATTGCTCCACCTTCTTAGTAACAGCAGTCTCCTGGGCATTGCCGTTGAAGGTGATCGATGTGCATAAAAACAACAGGAGTAGTGACGTAATTTTTCTCATGATGATTTGATTTTTGACCGTCCTTTGACGGCCCCTTTCGCAGGGGCTCCACCAAAGTTGGGTTTGATTGATGAAACTTAATTATTGCGGTCGGCCACGGCGGTACGTAGCTTAAAGAATCCTTCTTTTAACGTATTGAACAATGGATTTCGCTGCGCATCGTATAGTTCTAATTCTACTTCGCCCAATAGCGCCATGGCGTCCACTTTTCGACTTTCCCGAAAAGCTTCTTTGTTCAGCAATTCACGTTGGGCAGCCAGGATCAGTGAATCAATTTCAGCATCGGTAACTACAATCGCATTCTTCTCCATAGTATTGACCTGCTCCAGGACCGCTTCCAGTTTATCGTTGATGTCCCTTTCAGAGACTCCAACCCCATCATTCAAAGGGGCTTTATCCGTTGAATAATTATTCTGTGCCAATGGTTCTTTCTCATGCGGTGTGTTAAAAGGTTTTTCCTTTTTCAGCTGTTCCACAGCAGGTAAAGTCTCAATGACCAGATCGTTCTGTGGTGTGGTCGTTCCTGCATTATCATTCTGAACTGGATTTATATTCTCTTCAGGATCAACATTTTGGACTTCTTCTTCCACCACAACAGGGTTATCTGTTTTATCTATTGAAAACTCATTATTGAAGAATACGGTTGCTATTAAAATGATACCGGCAAACCCTGCGGCGATCGCCCACCAGTATCTGTTTCTTGCAGGTGGGTTTTCATCTGTTTTCAACTCCTCAGAAATTCTGCTCCATGCCTCTGGCGATGGCGTAATTTCCCTGTTTTGGAGTTCAGTCCTGATATGTTCTTCCAAACGATTCATCTGCGCTCTACTTTTGGGTTCTGGATCTGGTCAACCCTTTTAATTTCAGATTTTGTTGCAAAAGCTTTCGTGCCTTGAAT
Organism: Flammeovirgaceae bacterium; assembly: GCA_024638265.1. GTDB lineage: Bacteria > Bacteroidota > Bacteroidia > Cytophagales > Cyclobacteriaceae > JAHEKQ01. The sequence continues at coordinate 1,765 of JAHEKQ010000129.1, read as the reverse complement.
AACTGCGATTTTGAGGTTCCCTCCGAAATATCCAACATCTCAGCGATCTCATTATGCTTGTAGCCCTCAACCGCGTGTAACACAAAAACCATTTTATACCCTTCAGGTAATGTGTCGATCATGGCCTGGATATGTTCAACATCCATCGGTGTTGATTCTTCTGAGAAATGAAACTGATTCGCATCCACGACTTCATCATCATAGACCACAAACTGCCGCTTTCTCAAAAAGGAAATACTTTCCCTGATCATGATCCTGCGTATCCAACCTTCAAAACTTCCTTTGTGTTCAAAAGAATTCAACCCTTTGAAGACTTTTACAAAACCATTGACCATTACATCTTCTGCGTAATGGATATCCTTTATGTACCGCCTGCAAACGCTCAACATTTTAGGTGCGAATTTGTCATAGATCGTTCGCTGTGCCTGCTGATTGCCATCAACAGCCCGCTTGATCAATTTCTTTTCATTGCTATAGAAGGATATGACTTTCAAAGGATCTCGATCTGTTCTCTATGAAGATAGACGAAGGTTTTTTTAAAAAAGTTGTCCTGGAGTAAAAAAAAAATCAACCATCAACCCAATTTTAAAGATCAGGCCGATGGTTTTTTATTTAAGAGGAGGCTCCGGATAGCCTATGTAGTGCCTTCTAGAACAGAAGAAGCCACAAAAATAGCAACAGGCTCTACAACGCCATGTTTTGCTTTCTCAGCATCCATTTCAGGTGTTTCCATGTCCCTTTTCATCGCCTCTATATCGTGCACGTCCATGGTTAAGGCCACCTGTTTGCTGCCATCGGCCATGGCATAATCCTGAACATTCGTGGCCCACTTTGAAAAGATCTCCACGCGTTCCGCGTGCAGGCTCAGCCAGTGTTGAACATCTGTTACTTCATGGGTAAAAACTAGTTTAGGCATAATCGTGTAGTTTAAAAATTAATCGCTGTTTTATTCTGTGGGAGAATTCTGGAAAAATCCAGCCTAAAAGTTCATATATGGTCCAGGTCGGTACTTGGGATTTGCCGTTTGGATTTTGGAATTTACCCTCCTCTGGCTGGCTATTGTTGCATCTTCAAATAATAATCCACCGAATGTTTCCCGGGGCCATTGATAAAAAAGTAGACACAAGCAACAAACGTCACCAGTGCCAAGGTGGTTTCAAGGGTATTTATTGGACCTAACAGATTGGCCAGCACCGCACCTATCATGACCGGGATAAGAATACCAACCGACAAGCGGGTAAACAAACCGAAAATGAGAAAGAAGCCGCCGATAAAGTGAGCGCCGATCACATAGTGCAAAATCAGCCAACTGCCCGGCCAGTCTTCAAATGGTAGCATGACCTCCTGGAACCGCACTTCGTTTGACATAAAATCGGTTCCCTTTACGATCAAAAATACCCCAAGGGCGATGCGAAAGAGGTCGATCCAATAATAGGAATGGGCATTGGCCCATTTGTTCCTGGTTTTTATCCAACCCATAGTTTTCTTTTTTATGGAGGAAACCACTAATAAGATACGTATTTATTTTGATGCAAGTGGCATTGGGATCCTTCTTACATATGAACGTTTCCAATCTCTCTTTTTCAGTTCACATGCCTCTTTTCCTTCGAAAACTACGCATAACCTTCCCCTTCTTTTTGTACCTTAAACTTTCAACCCAAAAAAAAAAAAATTCATGTATACAGTAAACGCCTACGCTGCCAGCGACGCCGGTAAGTCCCTGGAAGAATTCAACTTCGAACTGCCCGAACTGGGCCCCGAAGAA
>JAHEKQ010000128.1 GCA_024638265.1 Flammeovirgaceae bacterium | reverse complement strand
CATTATCCATTTTTGTGGACCAGGAACTGGGTAATGTTAATTCATAATAACCGAAAAAGGAGAATGCAAAAAACACAAAAATTATAAAAAAGGCAACGTTGAGCCAGATATTGGTAGCTATTGTATTCAGAATTTGCGGATCTACCGAATCAAATAAATGAAAGGGCAGGCTAAGTAAAAAATAGATTAAGACTATGTAAAAACCGTATAGAGAAGCCTCAAAAATACCTTTGGATTTGTTTTTGGTATGTTTCGTAAAATAGGAAACTGTTAATGGGATCATTGGAAATACGCATGGCGTTAATAAAGCAATAAGCCCACCTAAAAATCCCAAGCCAAATACCACCCACAAACCGGAACCTTTATTCAGCTTGGTATCATCCTTAGTTTTAAGTCTTTCTTTATTTTTTAAATCGAGTTTTAAAGCAGCGCTTAAATCCAGGTCTCTATCATCAAGCATTGCCTCTTCAACGACTACGGGTCCTCCACTCAGAGATATCCTAAAAGTATGTTCTTTTGGAATACATACTTCCTTACAAACCTGATAGAAAAGCTCAACATCTATTTGTGACAAGGCAGTATTAAGTAGCTTGATTCTTTGTGTAAAGACCGCATTATTTATAAAAAACGTCTCGTCTACCTCAAAAATATCACTGTATTCTTTTATTGTTTCACTTTCTGTGGCAGTGCCTACCAATTCATAATCTTCACCGCTCTTGAGAAAAGTGAATTCACTGGGCAAAGAACCGTTCTCATCTGTAAACTGAGAAAAGATATGCCATCCGTCAGCTATTTCTGCTTTGAAAATTAGTTCATACTCGTTTTCCGACAATTCATTAACTTCATGTGACCAAATTACCGGGTCCTCATCGTTCTGACCAAAAACGGGACTTATACTGATGAATAAAACAAGAAATGATAATAGTATCTTCATTCTGTAATGGTAAATCTTAAAATAGTTTTTGTTTTGGGCGTTACTTTGAATCGATCATCTCCCCTTCTGCCTATGATCCAAACTATGGAATCACCTGAGCATAAAAGCCATTGCCTTTCCTTGGAGATCAGATCCATTTTTTCATCTTTAAAAAATTTTGAGACCCTTTTTGTGCCTTTCATTCCAAAAGGGTAAAAGTAATCTCCTTTTTCCCATTTTCTTATGCTTAGCTTATGGTTTAACGTTTCTTTATCAACATATAGTATCTTACGGGAGGTCTCTCCCATCGCCTTTACTTCATCAACCTTCATGTTCAACGGTTCTGTAATGATACCTGGAACAAGATCGATAAGATACTTTTCATTTATTGAAGGATAAAGCGGTTGTAATAACAGATCCTCCCGGTCTTTAATAAGTCTATGGGTACTTGAGCGAACTTCCTTTCCACTTATGGCGCTTAATAAACCTGCGACATCGTCCCATTCTTTAAAACCATATTCATGAAATAACTCATACATATAAACCTTTATAGGTTCCAATTTTAAAAGCGAACTTATTGAGATTTTGATTACATCATCCTGTTGTTGAAATAGATCTCGTTTTAACGCAGCAAGGTAGTCCTTCAAAAGAGCAGCACTTCCTTCCAGGTTGGCACGTGTAGATTCAAAGTTGGCAAGAAATCCGGGGTGTAATTCCTTTAATTTAGGAATAACATTATATCTGATTTTATTCCTTAGATATCGGGTTTCGCGATTACTTTTATCCTCCCGCCAGGATATATTCTTGATTTCGGCAAATTGCGTGATCTGTGCCCGGGAAAATATCAGCATTGGCCGGCTAATAGTTGAAGTTTTAGCAGGAATACCTGTAAGTCCTTTAATACCTGTACCCCTGGATAAGTTAATAATGAAAGTCTCCAAATTATCATCTGCCTGATGTGCCGTAACCAAAGTTGTTATCTGGTATGCGTTCATTAATTCTTCAAACCAGGCGTATCGTAATTCTCTGGCAGCCATTTGAAGTGAAACTTTATTTTTATTTACATAACCCACTGTATTAAAATCTTTTATATATATTTTTTTACTTAGTTTCCTCGCTAGATCTTCAACAAAAAAAGCATCCATGTCACTTTCATAACCACGCAACTGAAAATTACAGTGAACAATGGAGAAGTCCATTTTATTTTGAGCACAGAGATGCACTAACACCACACTATCAACACCTCCGCTACAAGCAACTAAAAAGTGTTTTTCAAGGAGCTCCGGATAATTTAACGCAATATGTTCTTTAAACTGGTTTAGCACCTTACAAAATTAATCAAAGTTGTTACCGCCACCAATCTTTTCAAGATAACTATGAACGATCTGTTTCAAGAGGGGGAAAATTGTTAATCCGAAAAGAAGCCTCAGTACGCGGGTGTTTTAGACTTTGGATAAAAATTCGTTTAAAGCCATTTGATGTTTTTCTGCAAGTGTACTATCGGTAATGCCTTTCTCTGAATCAAAATTTTCGTAAAAAGAGGGTAAAGAAAATGTAGCACACACATTTGCACCAAACCTGGGTAATAATTTTTCAATAATTTCCAGGGAACCCATTCCACCGCGCTTACCAGGTGAGGTTGACATCAGTATTACTTCGGTATCTTCCAAAAATTTTATTTCCAGACGCGAAAGCCAATCCAGGACATTTTTAAAAAATGCAGAAGGGTTACTATTGTGTTCATTAACTGAAAGAATCACTCCGTTAGCTTTCAAAATATCGTCGCGCAATTCCACCAGTGAATTAGAAAAACCCATTTCCTGCTCATTATCTTCACTGTACATAGGGAATGGATAATTCGCCATATTTAAAAGTTGTACCTCCTTATCCTCGATTAAACCAGCAGTATATTGAACTAATTTGAAGTTTATTGATTTTGATGAGTTGCTTCCTGCAAAAGCTAATATTGCGGACATAAGTGTGATTATTAAGTTGACGAAAATACCCCAAATAAGCTTTAATTGCGAGTAATTTGGCTAATTTTGCATTTTTAAACATCCAAACGTACTGCTAAACAAGTATATAGGATAGTTATTAGCTATGAGTAGTAAAACTGCAAGACTATTTTTTATAGATGCCATGAGAGCCTGGGCAATCCTTATGATGCTACAAGGGCATTTTGTGGATGGACTGTTAGAGAATTCTTTCAGGGATCCTGACAGCTTAATATATACCATTTGGAAGTATTTCAGGGGTATCACAGCTCCGGTGTTTTTTACGGTCTCCGGATTTATTTTTACCTATCTGTTAATTCGAGTACCAGAGGGCGGATTTAACAATCCAAGAATAAAAAAGGGAATTAACCGGGGTCTTCAACTAATAATCATTGGTTATCTTCTCCGTTTGAATCTATTTGGTTTATTGAATGGCAAATTGTATCCTTCTTTCTTCCTGGTTGACGTTTTGCATATAATAGGCTTATCAATCCTCGGTATTATTGGCTTGTATTTGCTCAGTAGTAAACTAAAAAATTACGTCTTCCCTTCATTATTGCTTGTTACAAGTTGTTTGCTTTTTAGCTTTGAACCAGTATATTCCGATTGGACCTTTCAAATATTACCTGATGCTTTTGCTAATTATTTTACCAGAACAAACGGCTCTGTATTTACAATAATTCCGTGGTTTGGATATACCGCCATAGGAGGTTTTTTCTCTTATCTGTTTACCTATTATAAAAATTCTCAATCTCTTTATCCCGCAGCAATTTCTATTGCCGCACTTGGAGGCATATTGCTAATCTTTTACTCGTCAGATATGTTTTTAGCAGTCTCATCCATAACCGGGATACAGTTGTTCGAAGCTATTGCTTCAAATAATTATCTTTTTATCAGACTGGGAGATGTACTTATTGCTTTCGCTGTTTTCATGTTTTTCCGACACTTCATAACCAGCAGGACTGTATTGAAAATAGGACAAAACACTTTATCCATCTATGTTATTCATTTTGTTATTCTGTATGGAAGTTTTACCGGACTTGGATTGTATCGATTCTTTTATCAGTCCTTGTCACCGGCTATATTGATTCCTGCGGCTATCACCTTTATGTTTGTATGCTCTTTTCTGGCCTTGTTTTATTCCAGAAACGAGGATCAAATCAAACAAGGTATTGGTACTGCTAATACAGAGCTCAGAAGCAAGTTGGAGCCCTGGGCAGTTTCTACGCAAAGGATCTTAAAAATAGCTATTTACAGGATACTCAGGATATTAAGATTAGCAAAGAGTTAATAATAATTCCTGAAAATTCTAAGTCGTATTAATCCTGGTAAAACTGAAGCTTCTCAGAAATAATTTATCTGATCAAATATGTAACGCTCTGTCATCCGTAGCAGCCAGCGCAGCTTCTTTTACCGCTTCTGCGTAGGTAGGATGTGCGTGACTCATACGAGAAATATCCTCGGCGGAAGCCCTGAATTCCATGGCAGTCACAGCTTCGGAAATCAGATCGGCGCATCTTGCACCTATCATATGTACCCCAAGGACTTCATCTGTTTTCTTATCGGCAAGAATTTTTACAAAACCATCGATATCCATACTGGCTCTGGATCTTCCTAAGGCACGCATTGGAAATTGTCCCGATTTATATTCTACACCGGCTTCTTTTAATTCTTCCTCGGTTTTCCCAACTGATGCTACTTCCGGCCAGGTATATACAACCCCGGGAATTAAATTGTAATCTATATGAGGTTTTTGACCAGCAATAATCTCAGCGACCATGGTACCTTCCTCCTCAGCTTTATGTGCAAGCATTGCGCCTTTCACAACGTCACCAATGGCGTATATGTTTGGAATATTGGTCTGTAAGTTGTTGTTCACTGCTACCCTACCCATATTATCCAATTCAACTCCGGCGGCTTTTGCATTTAAGCCATCTGTATAAGGCCTTCTACCCACTGATACCAGGCAATAATCTCCTTTTAAGACCACTTCGCTTCCTTTTTTGTCATCAGCTTTAATGATTACCTCATTCTTCTTGCGCTCAACAGACTTTACTTTATGTGAAAGCAGAAATTTTACCTTTTGTTTTTTTAAAACTTTTAAAAGCTCTTTGGAAAGTGCTGCATCCATTGTGGGTATAATTCTATCCATATACTCCACAACGGTAACTTCAGACCCCAATCGCTTATAAACCTGACCTAATTCCAACCCAATTACCCCACCGCCAATAATGATCATGTGTGAAGGGATTTCCTTTAATTTTAAAGCCTCTGTCGAAGTGATTACACGTTCCTTGTCTAGCTTTATAAAAGGAAGTGAAGAGGGTTTAGAGCCAGTAGCAATAATAATATTTTTGGCTTCTATGGTCTGTGGTTTTCCTTTTGTTCCTTCTATTGTGATATGGTTAGCATCCTTAAAGCTTCCAATGCCTTCATAGACATCAATTTTATTTTTATCCATCAAAAACTGAATTCCCTTGGTGGTTTGATCCACTACGGTTTGCTTGCGTGCAATCATCTTTTCGAGGTTTATTTTAATATCGCCGGGGATTTCTATACCATGAGCCTCAAAATTTTTTACTGCATCTTCATAATGATGACTGGAGTCTAATAACGCTTTTGAAGGAATACAACCCACATTAAGACATGTTCCTCCCAAAGTTGAATATTTCTCAATTATGGCAGTTTTCATACCCAATTGTGCGCATCTTATGGCAGCAACGTACCCACCAGGGCCAGAGCCTATAACGGCCACATCATATTGATTCATAGTCTTCCTATTTAGAGTAAAAGATTCATTTTAAAACGGGATATTCAGAAAATCAGATCACAAAAGTACAAATGTTTTTGTTTAGGACATAGGCGAATCAGGCCTTAAGAAAACCCAAACTGTCAGTTTAATCAAAAGTGTACGGCGGTTGTGTATTTTACCTCATTAATAACAAAAGAACTCTGGGTGCTTCCAATATTTTTTATAGCCGTCAACTTGGTCACCATAAACTCTCTGTAAGTCTCCATATCACTTACATTAACTTTAAGGATATAATCGTAATCGCCGCTAATGTGATGGCATTCCGAAACTTCTTCTAACTGAACTACTTCTCGTTCAAACTGAAGCACATATTCTTTTCTATGCTGAATCAGTTTTACATGGCAGAGTACCATAAAAGCCTTGTTTACCTTATTCTTATCAACCAAGGCAACATACCTGGTTATTACACCATTTTTTTCCAGCCGTTTTATCCGTTCATATACCGCAGTGGTTGAAAGTCCTAGTCGGTTTGCATATTCCTTAGTGGTCCATTTACTGTCCTCCTGGAGAAGTACCAGTAATTCCCTGTCTTTTGCGTCTATTTTGATCATGATTTATTTACATCAAAAACTACTTAATTAGTATAAATATAAATGTATATTCTATTTAAAAGATTAAATATAGTTTTATTTTCTATTATATTCAATATTAATTGTTTTTCAATCTATATTTCGATAATTTTATACTACAAAACTTATGCTGTTATGAAACATAATGCAACAAACAAAATTCAGGAATTACACAATTTTGGTGAATTTGGGGGTGTAAATCCGTCTATATCCGATTCATCTACTTATACCTTTCTTTCTGCGAAGACAATGTTCGATACCTTTGAAGGGAATA
>JAHEKQ010000008.1 GCA_024638265.1 Flammeovirgaceae bacterium | reverse complement strand
TGGCCATTCAAAATGTGATTGGGGATAGTTTCAGGGGTGCCAGTTGGGTTTCCATCCACAATGGGGGAGGAGTAGGCTGGGGTGAAGTGATCAACGGTGGATTCGGCCTTTTACTCGATGGTTCGGAAGAAGCGGATCACAGGCTTAGGCAAATGCTCTATTTTGACGTGAACAATGGGATTGCAAGGAGGAACTGGGCGGGCAATTCGGGATCTCAGAGGGCGATTCAACGCGCTATGGATGAAAACAGTGATCTGACCATAACCATTCCGAACCGGGCTGATCAAGGGTTAATTGACGATATTTTCAGTTAATTCACCTCGATTTTGGGATATTTAACCCAAGATTTAATTCAAGTATTTGTCAAATCGAAATAATCTATGTTAATTTGATTGACTAAAGCCAACTATAGACGACATGGTAAGTGCCCCCAATTTTGGGGGCATTTATTTTTTTACCCTTTTCACGCTCCAGTCTCATTCCGAATTCGTATTTTAAGAACTTTCTCAACTGTTGAAAGGTTACTAATCTAGCCACTTTACCCCATCATGAGTGTTAGAACATATATATTGATATTAATAGTGGTGTCCTTCTATTCGTGCGACAGTCGTGTTGACCCGATGACGGTTAATTGTAATTTGTCGGACTTGCAACTCACCATCGGAACTTTGGTGGATGCCTCGGATTGTTCAGCGGCAGATGGATCAGTGGAATTGGAGGCATCCGGGGGAGTTGGTGATTATACCTTTAGTATTAATGGAATCGACTTCCAAAGCGCAGGATCTTTCCCTGGCATAGGGACGGGTAATTATACAGCAACTCTCAGGGATGGGGAAGGCTGCGAACGCACCGAGGAATTCACCATTTTAAGCAATTCCCAGCTTGTAATTGATGATATTATTACAACCGAAACTGGTTGTGGGGAATCCAACGGATCGATAACGGTAACTGCAACGGGTGGCCAGAATATTGAATACAGTCTTGATCAGATATCATACTCATCAGATAATGTATTTGTAAATCTTGCCGCGGGTCCCTACACGGTAACAGTTCGCGATAATACGGGCTGCGAGTTTTCAGAAACGGTGACCCTGAAAACCGGACTTGCTTTTACAACGGTCAAGGATATTATCAATTTGAATTGCTCGGTTACTGATTGCCATGTTTCGGGTGGGCAACCTGGTCAGAGTCGCAACTTTGAGGTGGATCAGAATATTGTAAATAATGCAGAAAATATAGTCAGGGTTATAAATTCAACTAATTCAAGTGAAGTAATGCCGCCACCGAGTTCCGGATTGAGCCTGACTGCTGAAGAAAAACAACAAATTGCCTGCTGGGTAGACGATGGTGCAAATCTCAATTAAAATAAGACTAACACTATTTATTCTATTTTCCGCCACTTCAGTGACGGTTTGGGGTCAACGATATACTTTAAGCGAAAGTGAGATCAGTTTTTTTTCTGAAGCACCTCTGGAAAATATTGAAGCGCTAAATACTGAAACATCAGGACTTTTTGACCCTTCTACCGGAAAATTGGCACTTGCTGTCCCAATCAAGAGCTTCAATTTTGAGCACTCCCTAATGCAGGAACACTTCAATGAGAAGTACATGGAATCTGATAAATACCCACGTGCCTTTTATCAGGGTGAACTCCAGGGCTGGAGTTCGGACCGGGTAATACAGAATCTCAGTGCCAAGGGTAAGCTGACTATTCATGGGGTTGAGAAGGAATACACGGTGAACGGTGTGGTGACAAAAAAAGAGGGCAGTTATTCGATGAAAGGCGAATTTGCCATCATGGTAAAAGATCATAAAGTCAAGATTCCAAAATTGATGTGGCAAAATATAGCAGATGAAATTCTTGTCACCGTAAACCTGGTATTCAATGAAGAGAACTAGTATAATACTGTTTTTAGGGGTTTGTCTTACTGTTGCGGCAAAAAGCCAGGATTTAATGGATGAATTGATGTCGGGTATTGAAGATGAACCGGAAGAGGTAACTTCAGTATTCAAAGGAACACGGATCATTCATGGACATTCTGTTAAACTCAGGAAAAAGAGAGCCTTGGAAATGCTCATTTCTCATCGATTCGGGAGGATAAATTCAGGATCGTATTTTTTATGGGGTATAGACGATGCCCAAATTAGAATAGGTTTTGACTATGGAGTTACCGATAACCTTAATATCGGAATAGGTAGAAGTTCATTTGACAAGTCGTTTGACGGATTTATTAAAGGGTCAATATTAAAGCAAAAGGAGGGCAGCTCGCCGGTAAGTATGGTAGCCCTTCTTTCGGGTTATATTAAAACTTCTCCTCAACCGAGTCTGAATCCGGGCATTCCCCTTTCAGACAGGATGGCTTACAGTACCGGTCTGTTAATGGCCCGAAAATTCAATTCTAAATTTTCGATGCAAGTAATGCCATTCTGGATCCATAAGAACGTTGTCAATGCTCCCAATATAAATGACCTGTTGGCATTGGGAACAGGATTACGGTACCTGATCACCCCTTCACTCAGTTTCAACTTAGAGTATTACCTGAGGATCAATCCCCCGGAAAATGAACCATTGGTATATGAGAATTATAATTCCCTGGCGATTGGAATAGATGTTGAAACAGGTGGCCATGTTTTCCAGCTGCACTTATCAAATTCGAGGGGAATGATGGAGAGGAGTTTCATCAGCGAAACTACCGGTGATCTGTCGTCAGGTGATATCCATTTCGGATTTAACATTTCGCGTACGTTCCAGTTTTCAAATCGATAGGCAGGTTCTAACAACAATCTTTCCATATATTTATTCTTATGGAAAGTTATGATCTCATTATTATTGGTGCAGGTCCATCGGGTTACGCAGCTGCCATGCGGGCCATGGACTTTAATAAAAAAACCCTGATCATCGAAAGAAAAAGAATAGGGGGGGCTGGAGTGACAAACGGCGCTCTTTCCTCAAAGACCTGGTGGGAATTATCAAGGGTAACCCGTGCCATGAATGCCGGTTTTGAATTATACCAGATAAATCCCCCAGAAATCAGGTTTAATGAGTTGCGCCAACGGGTTAATGAGGCGATTGGAAGCCGAAGGGATTTGCTCAGTGAACATATGGACCTGTTAAAAGATAGTGGTAAGGAATTGAGTTTTAAGGAAGGTGATGCACGAATAATATCGAAAAACGAGGTAAGGATAGATTTAGATGGCCAAAGCGAGACGGTTCGGGGTGACTACATTATCCTGGCCACGGGAAGCAGGCCCCGGAAGTTGCCCAATATTCCGGTCGACGAGAAGATTATTTTCACAAGTGATGGGATTGAATCTATGGAGCAATTCCCGGCGAGTATGGTCATCCTGGGTGCCGGGGTGATAGGTTGTGAATATGCCACCATTTTTTCAGGATTTGGAAAAACAAAAGTCCATTTGATTGATAAGGGCGACCGCATATTACCTGCAGAGGACCAGGATATAGTGGATGTTATTGAGTACAATATGGAGCATAATGGAGTGCTGATCCATCGAAATTCCAGGCTGACGAGAATGTCAATCGTGGAGGGTGAGGTTGAATACGAACTCGAGTACACAGATGGGAAGAAAGAGATATTTCATGTGGAGAAAGCACTTATCTCCGTCGGAAGGGTTCCCAACTATGAAGACCTATGGGATGATCCGGTAGATATTGAGCTAAATCCGAGGGGAATTACCGATAATGACACGCAAACCTCAGTCGAGAATATTTATGCAGTAGGGGATATTACAGCCGATATAGCCCTGGTAAATGTCGGCGAGCTGGAGGGACGTCATGCCGTTGAGAAAATCTTTGGTAAGCCAGAAAGACGGCTGGTATATGAGAATATTTCGTTCATCATGTTTCTGCACCCTGAAGTGGCAGGGGTGGGGTTGAACGAAACGCAGGCCAGGCAAAAAGGAATCAATTACCGTGTTGCAGTGCTGGATTATAAGGTTATTCCACGGGCTATTGCAGAAAGAAATACTCAGGGAATTATCAAACTACTCGTCACTGATGACGACGAACAAAAAATTCTGGGCATGCGGGTGGTGGGTAATCATGCTTCCAGTGCCATTCAGGCAGTTGCTCTCCTGATTTCAATGGATAAAGGGATCGAAGAGCTGGCTGAGTGCGTACACCCGCATCCATCTATTACTGAGGGAATTCAGGAGTGTGTCAGGATGCTTTTAGGTAAATCCCTCCTGAAACCAGCGGTTTACCCCGGGCTCCATTGTCGAAAGTATTGTGACGGAGCCTATGAAGATCTTGTAGCTAAGACTGCATAATTTTTGGAATGTCATGACAATTACATCCATTCAGGATGAATAAAACTAAATTCCCACATGAGAAAAATAGATGAAAAAGGATATCCCTGGGTTCAATATGTACCCAAAACATATGATCCTGATACTATGCTGGAACGCAGCAAAGCGTTGTTTGATACCCTTTCCGAAAGGAGAAGTATACGAGAGTTCTCTGACAGGCCTGTACCCCTTGAAGTGATTGAGAATATCATTAAAACGGCCGGTTCTGCCCCTTCCGGCGCAAACATGCAACCCTGGACATTTTGTGTGGTATCTGATCCAGAAATCAAGTCAAAGATCAGGGAAGCAGCAGAAAAAGAAGAACATGACAGTTACACAAGGAGGATGAGCCAGGAGTGGCTGAAGGACCTTGAGCCCCTTGGTACAGACTGGCATAAACCCTTTCTCGAAATAGCCCCTTATCTTATTGTAGTGTTTAAGAAATTGTATGGAAAGGGGGAGAGTGACAAAAAAAAACAACACTACTATGTTTCTGAATCTGTTGGCTTGGCATGCGGGATGCTCCTGGCTGCCATTCAGAATGCTGGTCTTGCCTCCTTGACCCACACGCCAAGTCCCATGCGGTTTTTATCAAAGATTCTTAACCGACCTGAAAATGAAAAGCCATTTTTGCTTATTCCGATAGGATACCCGGCGGATGAGGTGTTTGTGCCTGACATAAGCAGAAAAGACATAGATCAGATCATGGTGAAATATTAAATTAAATGAAATTTCATTACCCAAATGCTTCAAAGTATTGTCGAAAAAATCATTAATTTGCGTAAACATTAATTTTAACGTGTATGAAAATTTTTACTATTGTTAGAGGAAAGCTTTTGGCCATGGTGCTCTTAGCTTCGTCTGTAGTATGGCTAGGGTCTTGTAATGACGATCCGGAAGGACCCACTCAAACCATTTTGGAGATTCTCCAAACTAATACCGATCTATCATCACTGCTTTCAGAACTTGAGGCAGCCGGACTGGATCAAACATTTGCATCAGGGGAATATACCTTGTTTGCGCCAAGTAATACGGCATTAAACAATCTTCTCGGAACCCTTGGTCTGACAGACTTTGATCCAGTCAGGGATGATATTGCAACGGCTGTATTGACCTACCATGCGGTAGCGTCAATTATTATGAGTACGGATTTGGCCGATGGCCAAACCTATACTACTCTCCAGGGAGAGGATATTGCAGTTGTTACCGGACCTGCATTGGAAACCGGAGCAACCAGCAATAGTACCTTTGTAGAAACTGATATTGAAGCCACAAATGGTGTAGTACACATAATCGATGTGGTTATGATTCCTCCTTCCATTGGAAGTGTAGTCGCAGCTGTGTTGGGAACTGTTGCGCAGCCAATTCTACTCGGGGAAGATTTTTCAACCCTTGCAGATGCAATTGCTGTTGCCGATGACTATGCAACAACTAATCAATTACCCACCCTGGTTTCAATTCTGGGTGATCAGCAGGCTACATTAACTGTATTTGCTCCTGGAAACGCTGTATTTACTGCAGCTGGGATTACCACGAGTACATATACCGGAGAACAATGGTATGGAATTATCGCCAACCATGTGGCTGATGGAAACTATGGACCGGGATCAAACCAAACTAACTTCTCTGCTTTACAGCAGATTACTACGAAGGCAGGCGGTACGTTAACGGTTCTGGCTACTGATGCTCCTACGGATCCACCAACGATTAATTCTGGCGTTGTGATTGATTCTACAGGAGATACTGAACCTGAAGCACAGATTGCGGTTGAGAATGCTGCACCAGCAGGTAATGGAACTGTTCATGCCATAGCTGGAGTTCTGGCACCTCAATAATAAGGTATTACCAACCTAAACCTGAAGAAGACTGCTTCCCCATAAGGAAGCAGTTTTTTTATTTTTTGATCGCACCAATCGCCAGCAGGGTCCAGCCCAAAATAAATAAAACGCCCCCTGCCGGAGTAATTGCACCCAGAAATTCCAATCCTGTAAGGCATAGGACATAGAGGGAGCCACTGAAAAGAATAATACCAACGAGAAAGGAATAGATCGCCCGTTGGATATTCCTGTTGGAAAAGTGATGTAATAATAAACTGCTGATAAGGATGGCAAGGCTGTGATAGAAGTGATAGCTAACAGCAGTTTCCCAGGTATCAACACGTCCATTTGCCACAAGAATATCTTCAAGGGCATGGGCACCAAATGCCCCCAATCCGACTGCTATCATTGCTAAAATTGATCCAAGGACTATGTTATTATCTCTAATCATTTAATTTTTCTTTGGCAAAATTGATATAGAAATCCAGGCTTTCCGGATTTCTCAATGCATCCCTGTTAAGGGTATCACTTGTTGTTTTTCCCAATAATATCTTTTTAACCGGGGTTTCCACCTTTTTTCCCGAAATCGTGTAGGGGATGGCCGGTACTTCAATGATTTCATCGGGAACATGCCTGGGAGAATAAGCAGAACGTATTAATAGATTAATTTCTTTCTTCAATTCATCCGACAATTCACCTTTTTCTTTCATTTGAACAAACAATGGCATATAAAAATTGCCATCCCCGGTTTCAATGCAAATTATCAGGCTGTCCCTGACTTTATCCATGGGTTCGATGGCGCGGTAAATCTCACTGGTTCCTATTCTCACTCCTCCGCGATTTAAGGTGGAATCAGATCTTCCATAAATGATAACACCTTGTGATTCGGTTATTTCAGTCCAGTCTCCATGACGCCATATTCCCGGGTACATCTCGAAATAACTCTCCCGATAGCGCTTGAAATTGTCATCATTCCAGAAATACACCGGCATACTCGGCATGGGTTCACTTATTACCATTTCACCTACTTGCC
Organism: Flammeovirgaceae bacterium; assembly: GCA_024638265.1. GTDB lineage: Bacteria > Bacteroidota > Bacteroidia > Cytophagales > Cyclobacteriaceae > JAHEKQ01. The sequence goes on along the minus strand of JAHEKQ010000008.1, from coordinate 66,241 downwards.
CAACCATTGGCTTTCCACTTTCGTCAAATGATTCAAGTTTACATCCCAGGGCCCTGCATTGAATTTCCCCGCGCCTAACCGGCCAAAGTGGATTTCCCCCTACAAAAGCACTGCAGACGTCAGAACCTCCACTGATTGAAGCAACCCACAGGTCAGACTTTACTTCCTTATAGAGCCATTCAAATCCTTCGGGAGGTAGGGGTGAACCCGTACTGCCTACTGAGATAAGCGCTTCCAGGTCGAATTCAGAACCCGGATGGGTACTTGCCTTCATGTTGGCTGTTATAAATCCTGCTGAAGTGCCAAAATGAGTCATTTTCGTATCAGCAGCGAACTCCCACAAAACATTGATATCCGGGTAAGCCGGACTTCCATCATATAAGAGAACTGTACCCCCACAAAGCCAACTTGCCTGAATGTAATTCCACATCATCCACCCGGTTGTAGTATACCAGAAACATCGATCCCCGGGCTTCACATTGTTGTGAAATGAAAGGTATTTCAGATGTTCGAGTAAAATTCCTCCATGGCTGTGGGTTAAGGCTTTTGGGAGCCCTGTAGTCCCCGAAGAATACAATACCCATATGGGATGATCAAAAGGTACCCTTTCAAAGGTCAATTTCCGTTCGGGCTTACGGACAATGTCCCGGTAGTCTATAAATTCCTTTTCCCCGGGAGGACTTTCCGACAAGTAAGGAATTTGAACCACATGCTGAACCGATGGGAGGCCGTCAAGGAGATTCCGGATGAGATCTGCTTTATCAAACTCCTTTCCGCCATACCAATATCCATCCGTACAAATAAGAACTTTAGGCTTGATTTGTTTAAAACGGTCAATGACTGATTGGACACCAAAATCAGGAGAGGTACTTGACCAAACAGCCCCTATACTGTTAGTGGCGAGAAAAGAAACAGATGCTTCCGGAATTGTGGGGAGAAAGCCAACAACCGCATCCCCCTTGGAAATTCCAAGCTCTCTGAGATGGTCCGCCAATTTTGCCGATTCTGATTCCAGTCTCTTCCATGACCACTCGTCACGTTTTCCGTTTTCTCCCTGGAATATTATCGAAGGGTGGGAATCATTGCGACTTCTGAATATGTGTTCAGCATATGAGAGTCTTAACCCTTCGAACCATTGAATCCCAGGCATTTCCGTTCCTTTTCTGACCTGTGCTATTGCCCCGTCATAGATAACATCAAAGTACTCTATGATACTGACCCAAAATGAGTCTATTTCCCGGGTGGACCATTCCCACAGTGAGGAGTAATCCTTAAAATTCAGCGATTTCTCGCGTCCAAGCCAATGGATGTAATCAGATAGATTGGAATTCTTTGAAAATGATTTTGAAGGAGACCAAAGGATATCATTTTCATTACTCATACCGGTCAAGAATTTCCCGTGTTGCCAATTTGTCCTTGTCGATCTGCGTCTTTAAATCCTCGAGTCCCTTAAATTTCATATCCCCGCGCACATGATCGAAAATCTGAACGTTTATCTTCAAGTTATAGATATCACCGTCAAAATCAAACAGGTTCACTTCGATAACCCGCTTATCACCATTGACGGTTGGCCGCCAGCCAACGTACAGCATTCCATTCCTTCGCGTGCCTTCTACATCAGCAATAATGGCATAAACACCATCGGGTGGAATAAGCTTGTACGGCTCATCCAGGTGTATATTAGCGGTGGGATAACCAATAGTCCTACCTATTCCATCCCCGCTTACCACCGTTCCCCTTAGTGAAAAGGGGTAACCAAGGAACTCGTTGGCGGTTGCGATCTCAGCATCGGCCAGGGCTTTTCTGATGTTTGTCGACGATATGCTGACATCGTCAATTTCCTGACGGCTGATCTCAACCACCTCGAAACCAAATTTATCCTGGTTCTGACTCAGGTAATCAAAACTCCCCTCCCTGTTTTTTCCGAATCGATGATTATAACCGATTACCAGCATATCAGTTCCGATTGTATCGATGAGTATATTTTGAATGAATTGGTCAGAGCTCAATTGGGAAAATTCCTTTGTAAACGGAATTTTGATCAGATGGTCAATACCGGCTTTCTCTAGTAATTCAATCTTTTCATCCAGGGTATTGATCATGGAAAGAGGTTGATCGGGATACAGAACATGCCTGGGATGTGGCCAGAAGGTAATCAGAACGGTTTCACCCGAATTGGCTGAAGCGAGTTCTTTCAATCGTGCCAGTATTTTCTGGTGGCCTTTATGAACCCCGTCAAAGGTGCCATTGGTTACTACATTATAACCGGTTTTTGAAAATTCTGACGGGCTATTATAAACTTTCATTGGTAGTTAACTCCTCAATGGTCCTCGCATCATTAATAGCATACTTTCCTATCCTCGTCCTTCTCAGTGCTGATAAATAAGCCCCTACTCCAAGCTCTTCGCCAATGTCTCTGACCAGACTCCTGATATATGTTCCTTTAGAGCAAATGATCCTGAAGTCGACTTCAGGTAAACGCGGCATCAGCTCCATCTGTTTTATTTCCACCTTTCTCGGTTCAAGTACTACGGTCTTTCCCTTTCTCGCACTTTCATAGGCTCTTTTACCTTTGACTCTAATGGCAGAATGCTGGGGAGGTATCTGGTCTATCCATCCTGAAAACTTTTTAGAAGCATCATGGACCAACTGTTCAGTAATGTGAGATATATCTTTTTCGTTTTGAATCTCAGTCTCAAGGTCGTATGACGGAGTAGTTTTGCCCAGCACCAATGTTCCGGTATATTCCTTCTCTTCATCCATGATAAACTGAATTTCCTTTGTTTTTTTTCCGGTGCATACAATCAGTAATCCGGTAGCCAGCGGATCTAATGTTCCTGCATGTCCAACCTTTTTTAACCGGAAGTGTCCCCTTATCTTTTTCACAACATCAAAAGACGTCCACCTCAAAGGTTTGTCTACTAATAGTATTTCAGCCGGGTCGGTTTTTTCTGACATTACCAATATGTAATCAATACGATAGAGGAGAGAATAAAACAGTAAATAGCGAAATATAGGAGTTTACCTCGCTTCACAAGCCTGACCATCCACTTACATGCGAGGAGGCCTGAAATAAAAGCCGCAGTAAACCCGATCAGTAATGCGATCACAGAGGTGTCACTGTCAAGGCGTTCTATTTCAAAAGCTTCCTTAACCTTAAGGGCTGTGGCACCAATAATTGGGACAAGTACCATCAGGAAACTGAATCTCGCTGCTTCTTCACGTTTTATGCCAAGAATGAGTGCGGTCGAGATAGTAGCTCCGGATCTTGAGATGCCTGGAAGTAGTGCGAATGCCTGGGAAATACCTATTGTGAAGGCTTTCAGAAAGTTCATGTTTCCCTCAGTTTTACCGGCGAAATGCGAGATGGTAAGCAATACTGCTGTGATCATTAACATAGAAGCTACAAATATTACCTTACCTCCGAAAAATGCTTCTATTTCGCTCTCCCAGAGTATACCAACCACTCCAACGGGGATCATTGAAACCGCCAGCATAGTGGCATACTTTGTCCCATCATTCCATTTGAACTTCAATAATTCAGCTGCCAAATGAATTATATCTTTCCGGAAAACTATGATTGTACTGAGTGCGGTGGCTCCGTGAACTAAGACGGAGAACAGGAGATTGTCTGTCCCTTTTACATTTAAGAATACAGTTCCAAGTTCTAGATGACCGCTGCTACTTACTGGTAAAAATTCTGTCAGACCCTGGATAAGTCCAAGGATCAATGCATCTAACCAGGTCATTTATCTTTTTTCTGCGGCTTTTGAAGTATGGCGGCAATCTCAATCATAAAACCAAGGAAAACCAAAACCGGTCCGAGGGTGAGTCCTAAAAATCCAAATCCATAAGGTTCAGTGTCCAATGTCATAACCAGGAAACCAACGGCCAGGATCACCAAGCCTCCTATCATTAACCTGTAATTTTTTTTGCCAAACGGCATTTTATCATTTTGTGACATATCAATATAATTCGTCGAGGGAAAGTTTCAGATATCTTCTGATGGCAAAAAAAGTACCACTCAAACCCACTAATGCACCAACCACGATCAATACTAAAAATACAATTAACAGGGAATAAAGATCGCTTAGGGTGGTCAGGTCAGGAAATCTGTTCTGGCCATATTGCAACAGACCATAAAGTCCTGCGGATGCAATGACTGCAGCGAGAATTCCATGGAACAAGGATCGTAGAAGAAATGGTTTTTGAATGAATGTAGATTTTGCACCGACTAACTGCATACTTCTGATCAGGAACCTCTGGCTAAACAGGGCCAGCTTTATGGTGTTGTTGATGAGCAATACCACCGCAATAAACAGTATGATCGCAAATCCGATAAGAATCATGCCAATAGTGGTCGTATTTTCAATCAGTCTGTTTAACAGACTTTCCACAAAGTCCATTTCAAAGACCCCTGGTATTCTTTCAACAGAAGCTTTCATAGCTTGTAAATTTTCAGGGGTCTGCTGATCCAAGGCGATATTGATTACAAAAGAATCTCTTAGTGGGTTGTCTCCAAGAAATTCATAGAAGTCCTCACCTGTTTCTTCAATAAACCGACTGGCGGCATCTTCTTTGGATATATAACTGATTACAGGATTTCCCTCACGTTTAAGAACAAATTCGCCGGAGGTAAGGGTCTGCTCGATTTGAATTCGCTGACTCTCACTGATATCTTTTTCCAGGTATACCTGCGCCTGCATGTTCTGCCTGATTTGTTCTTTCAGGTTATTGGTGAGAACCAGAAATACCCCAAAAAGACCTATTACAAAAAGGGCGAGAAGCATACTTCCCACAACACTAAAGGAGGGGTAACTTCCCAATTTTCTCTTTTTGCGGCGTGCGCTCATATAGCGGACAAATTTAGTACAAATTGTTTAACTTAAGAACCTATCACGAACAACGTGAATAAAAGGTTTATTGATTTAGTATGGATTTAAAAAGACGGCAATTTTTATTGAAAGCTACTCTTGGTGGTGGCTTCCTCGGACTATCAGGATCGTTGTTATCAGGTCATCCCCTTGACTTATCACAGGGAATTAATGAGAGACTTATAGTTCCGGGAGCATCAGGGAAAAGGATGGGACGTGCTGCAGAAGCAATTCCCCAGGTTGGAGTTGGATTGATCGGGGTTGGCAATCGAGGTAGGGGACATTTAAGACATTACGCAGCGATGTTTCCGGAGAAGGCTAAAGTAGTAGCAGTATGTGATATTCGTGAATCGATGACGGATCGTGCCGTAAAAATTGCACGAGAGAATGATCAGAAGCCCGCGGTTTATTCAGGGACTAAAGATAAATGGAAAGAGTTGATCGACAGGGATGATATTCAACTGGTAGTGATCTCCACCCCTTGGGAACTTCATGCTCCGATGGCTATTGAGTCTATGAAAAAAGGTAAGCATGTGGCCGTGGAGGTTCCTATGGGGATTACCATTGAAGAGTTGAATGCCATTGTGAGAACCAGTGAGGAAACAGGGAAGCATTGTATAATGATGGAGAATGTCAATTATGGCAATGAGGAGCTATGGATATTGAATATGGTGAGAAATGGGTTGTTCGGTACACTGACCTATGGTGAGGCAGCCTACATTCATGACCTCAAGGATCCTTATCTGTTTGGGGATGCCTATTATAATTCATGGCGAATCAGACATCACATCACCACCGATGGAAATCTTTATCCAACCCATGGACTTGGGCCAGTTGCGTGGTACATGGACATCCATCGTGGGGATAGCTTTGACTATATGGTATCGATGAGTTCGAACCAGGCTTCCCTTGCTGAACATGCCAGGAATGTGGATTCCGATAATGAATTTTACCAGTACGAGGATTTCAATCATGGTGACATGAATTACAGCCTGATAAAGACTCAAATGGGTCGGAGTATCCTGGTAAAACATGATGTGGTGACAAATAGGCCCTATAGCCGAATCAATGCCCTTGCGGGAACCAAAGGCTATCACGAAGGATATCCCAGCAGGTTATCACTTAGGGAAAATGGACATTCATGGATGGAAAAAGAAGCTTACGATGAATTGAGGAGCAAGTACAATCACCCGATCTGGGAAGCACTTGAAGAAGAAATAAAAAAGCACGGGGGACATGGAGGTATGGATTTCGTGATGAATTACAGGATATTGGATGCCCTCAATAGGGGAGAAGAACCTGATATGAATGTTTACGATGGAGCAGCCTGGTCAGCAGTATTCCCACTTTCGGTATTAAGCGTTCAATTCGGTAGTGCACCATACAGATTTCCGGACTGGACTAAGGGTAAATGGAAGGAAAAGAGGGAGCTGGGGATAATGAAGATTTAATGAATGACGGATATCATTGTTATTTCAGCATTTCTGTTCAATATTTCTTAACTCTCTACACAAAATATCGATTATGACCTATTCAAAAAATCAGTTGTATTTCCTGGTAATTCTGAGAATGGCCATTGGTTGGCATTTTCTTTACGAAGCATTCTTGAAATTACTCAACACCAGTTGGACCTCTCAAGGTTATCTGCTGAATGCAGAGGGACCTCTGGCTTTTCTGTTTAAGTGGCTTGGTTCTGAATCACTCATTGGGCTGACTGATGTGTTTACAATTTCGTTACTGCTGGTTTCCGGCCTGGCATTGACGTTTGGATTCAGGGAAAAGGCAGGTGCGTATGCCGGGATGCTTATGTTGGCCATGTTTTACCTGGCTCACCCGCCTCTTCCATGGTTATCGGGGGCAGGACCCGCTGAAGGGAATTACTTCATTGTTAACAAGAACCTAATTGAACTATTTGCACTGGGGGTTATTGCAGCATTCCCAACTAGCCATTACTTCGGTCTAAATCATTTATTATCTAAAAAACAGGCATCATGAGCGAGGAAAGACATGACAATTCGAGGCGAAACCTATTAAAAGGATTAGCAGGTATTCCATTTGCGGGTGGGGTTCTTTGGGGAGCCTACGCAGAAACCCGGAAATTGGCCAAAGAAAAAGATAAGATCCTCAATGCGTTGGATATCGACGCAAGTGCACCGGAAAATACCGCAGATTTATCCGGCGATGCCATAAGGGTTGGAGTGATTGGATACGGTGGCAGGGGGCAGCACCTTATCCGGGTGCTGGGCTTTGCCCATTCGAGATGGCTTGAAGCCGTGAAAAATAATGAGGCTGCCATGAAAGCATTTACCGATCAGGAGGACCTGAATGTAAAACTTACCGGTGTATGTGATGTATTTGATGTGCATGCTGAGCTTGCCACAAGCTCTTTTCCGGAGTGTAAGAGGTATAAGCATCATGAGGACATGATTAACTCACCGGATGTTGATGCAGTGGTAATCGCCACGCCCGATCATTGGCATGCCCCTATTGCTATTAAAGCCCTTGAGGCGGGGAAGCATGTTTACGTGGAAAAACCAATGACCCATACTATTGCTGAGACTTATGACTTGATGGATGCAGTCGAGAAATCCGGAAAAGTACTACAGGTGGGACACCAACATCGTCAAACCCAAAGCTTCATTACGGCACAGGATATTATCAATAAAAAGATATTGGGGCATATAAGCCTTGTGGAAGTCAACACAAATCGAAACGATGATGTAGGGGCATGGCAATATAATATTCACGAAAAAGCAAGCCCTCAAACGATCGACTGGGACCAATTCCTGGGATCCGCTCCCAAGATCGGTTTCAATCCCGAACATTTTTTCCGTTGGAGGAAATGGTGGGCCTATGGAAGTGGATTAGCCGGTGATTTGATGACACACGATTATGACCGGATCAATTGTGTCCTGAAAATGGGCATGCCGGATTCCGTGATGATGTCTGGCGGTATATATACTCACAACGACGGCAGAAATGTACCGGATGTAATTCATGTGAATATGGAATATCCGGAATTCACCACCGGGTCCAGTAGGGAAGAAGGGCTGGAAAAAGGGATGACCTTTGTTTATAGTGCCACACTTGGAAACCAATACACCCGACCAACACTATTAATGGGCCACGATGGCACCATGGAGTTAGGCAACTCATTAGCTGTGCATGTAGATAGAAACTCCACGCGATTCAAAAGCATGATTAAGGACCGTTTAATGGACCCAAATGTGCCGATTTACAGTTATGACCCATCAGCGAATGAAACGGATGGTATTACCTCTGCTACTGCAAAATACTTTGCTGATAAAGGTCTTTTATGGACATATCGCGATGGGAAGAGGCTTGACTCTGCCCACCTTCATCTTAAGGAATGGTTGAATGCGATAAAAAACGGAACGCCTGTAAGCTGTGGTATTAAAGAAGGGTTTGAAGAGGCCATGACTGCCCACATGGCCAGTATATCGTGGAAATTAGGAAGACGAATAGATTGGGATCATGAGAATTACAGGATAATGGATGTTCCCGGGTATGATCTGGATGAAGTGTTACTGGGCGATTCGGTTATTCAGCCAGAGATGCTTGCCGGAATTTGACCTTATGAATGGGTAACTCCAAGCTGACTTTAGTCCCCTGTGAATTGGATGTTAGCTGGATTTCTGCACCAAGAATCGCTGACATTCTCTTTACCAGGAAAAGACCCAGGCCAGTGCCTTCTGTCCCTTCAGAAGCCCGGAAAAATATATCAAATACTTTTTGCTGGTATTTAGCCGGAATTCCACGTCCGTTATCTTCAACTGTCAAAGTAAGTAAATCGCCATCAAGGGATAGGGTTACCGCAACAAAAGGAGATTCTTTTCCAGGATCAAAATACTTAATAGAATTCTGGAGTAGGTTGCTGAGAATGATTTTCCATCGCTCTTTGTCGGAGTCAATAAAAGTCCCTTCAGGCATATTGTTTATGAATTTAACGCGATGTGCTTCCTCATAATATTCCAGGTCATCAAAAACATCCTCGACAAGTCCTTTTAACTCAATCTCTTCATGGGCCACAGGTTTCTTTGAACTCTTAATGTAATTGTTGATCTCAGAAATGATTTGTTCCAGTCTCAGAATTCTGCCTTCGAGCATTTTGAAATACTCCGGATTATTATCCTTCGAAATTTTCATGATTTCAAGGAGCCCTTTCACTGATTTAACGGGTGCGATAAGATCATGTGATGACCTGTAAATAAAATTGTCCAGTTCCTCGTTAATTTCTGACAGGTTTTTGTTGGCGAGCTCCAAATCCCTGGTTTTTTCATGTACCAACCTTTCCAATCTCTTTTTTGTAGTGTTTTGTATATAAATAATACCTATTGCGAAAGAGCCAACAATCAAAAGTGTTATGATAATGGCCTCCCAATTCTCAAAAAGCCAGTGGAACCAGGGTTGACGGATAGCCATATAAAAAGTTGATTTACGGGTCGGATCAGAGGGGTCACTAACACTAAACTGATAGAATCCATTGCTGATATTGTGGTAGTGGTAGGAGGTTATTAACGTGTCGATTAAGGTACTTTTATATCGCATTATCTCTAATTGAAGAGGCTGCTGATTGAAGTAATCGTCACCCGGGATGGAAAATCCTAACTCAACACTTTCAGGGCGGTAGTTTAAATGTATTGTATCTCCCGGTTCAACATAATGCTTAACTGCATGATCCAGTTCCACAACATTGAATCTGGGTGTCATTGGATTTGACCGATCCTTATCAAAGATGCCTCCTTCTCTAATATCCCATACTGAAATGCCATAATCAGTACCTATCCATAATTTCCCCTGCGGCCCCAGATGAATAAAATAGATCAGGTTCGATAGAATCCCGGAACCCGTTTCCAACTTTGCGATTTCATTTCCATTCAAGTCGGCGATATATAATCCGTTGTTCCATGTCCCGATTGCCAGGACAGAATCGGAGAGGGCCACAGCATGGTAGAAGCTCCAATCCTTTAATTTAGTGTTTAATGGTGAAGCGTGCTTTTTTACGGTATTGGTCTCTAAATCGTGAATAAATGTCCCAATAGTGGGGAAAAAGAGGTAGTGTACCTTTTCAAGAGGATGTACCCAATAAAGGGATTCATTCCTCAGACCTTCAGGTTTCCATTTATATACCAACGAAGAATCCTTGTAAATTGAGACCGTGTCTCCTATCGTGGTCACATAGGTATATTCATCCGCTATAAACATGTAGCTGTTGCTTATGTCCAGGATCTCAATAGAGTCTTTTTTGAACGAATAAAACCGTTCATAGGTCTGAAAAAGAACCTCCTTATTATTGAATAAAATTTGCCAGCAAAATCCGAATTTATCATTACCCTTGATACGGTCCATCAAGCTTATATATTGGTAACCTGAACCGTTTTTTGTAATAAACCCAAGGGTATTGGTACCTCCAACATATATCCTGTTTGATACAGAATCATACGCCACAGTATGGGCGGCTCTGTTTTCGTCGAGTTGAATAGGAGTCCAGGTTGATCCATCATATGCCACGACCCCACCCGAGGTAGCAAAAAATAGGGTGCCATCATTTGCCGTAGTTATGGAATAAACCGCATAGCCGGAATTATATACCCTGTTGTCATATGTAGTTACATGCTCAATGGAAGATTGAGCGAAAAGTGCACTGACGGCAAAACTTGCGAAGAAAATAAAAAGGGGCTTCATCAGTTTTAATAGCCCGAAAAATACTAAGCATAAACTCCCCAAAAAAGTAAAATTGAACTTGTCGTTGTATTACAACAAAAAGATTTAGCTTTTCTGACGCAGCAAATTGAACTGCTCCGATGGATTATTTATATCAATTTTGTAATATTGCGCCCTCAATAAGGCGAGGTAGCTCAGTTGGTTAGAGCGCAGGATTCATAACCCTGAGGTCACGGGTTCAACTCCCGTTCTCGCTACGAAACAGTTTGAGTGTGAGTACACAGTATTGACATTCAAGCTGTTTTTTTTTCTACCTAATCCTGAAACCACTCCAATATCCAGCAATAAGTAAGCCTGCAATAATATGCCATACCCCCCACCAGGCTGCTATAAAAGTCATTCCTCCAATCGCCAGATCTGTTGAGAAAATATTGGGATTAAACAGGAGTGCCAAGGCCAGGCCTGAATTCTGAATTCCCGTTTCAATAGCAAGGGTCTTTCTGTCCCGTTCTTCAAGCCGGCCGATCCTTCCAATAGTATATCCGGCGGTCAATGCAAGGGTGTTGTGAATCAGAACAATTACAAAAATGAAGAGGATGTATTCTAGGAAAAAATCGTAGTTACTGACAAATATTACCACGACCATCACTGAAAATGCCAAAATGGAGAGCCTTTTGACGTGAGGGACGGCTTTTCGGGTAAATTTTCTGAACTGGTTCTGAATAATAATACCCAGCAAAATTGGAAGTCCAAGGATCAGGGCAATGGTCTCAAAAACGTGGTAAGGGTCTATTTCAAGTGGACGGACCAGTTCATCTTGCCCTGCTTCCAATGACAATTGCATGAAAAGGTTACCCCAGAACATGAAATTCAGAGGAGTCAGAATGAGGCAAGCAATAGTAGAAAATGCTGTCAGGCTCACCGAAAGTGCAATATTCCCTTTTGCCAGGTTGCTAATGAAGTTGCTTACGTTTCCCCCCGGGCATGAGGCAACAAGGATCATACCCAGTCCTATTGTAGGTGTGATCCATGCTTTCAGCAACCAGACTAACAGAAATGTAAGTAACGGGAGTACTATAAACTGGCTTAATATGCCCAATATAACAGGGGTTGGGTTGGTCCTGAGCTTTCTAAAATCCCTTACATTGAGTTCCAGTGCAACCCCAAGCATGATAAATCCGATCGTTAGGTTCAGCAAAACCTTGTTTTGCGAACTGAAGTTTAATATCAGTCCATCGATCTCTCTCAGGGTTTCCAGCATAATTTTTGTGGTATATGATGGGATTTCAATGTAGAAATAATTATTGTGAAAGAAGAAATGGTCGAATAGGGCCGCATATTTCGTATTTTTAAAAATTATGAGGGGACTGGCAATCGTATTATTCATCTTTTCCGGATTATTTGCCGGCAATACTCAGACTGATATACCGCTGAGGGCTGAGGAAGATTATGAACTTAAAATTGACTACAATTTCAAGAAGAAACCAGTACCTTCTATTCAAGAAACCAACTATGCCCTTATCCAGGAAAGAAATAACATAAGCCTTCTTCCTCATCTCACTGTGTTTGTTTCATTAAAAAACAAAACTGATGAGGAATTCAGGATAAGAGTAGTGGACAATAAGGGTAAAATTAATCATAGTGGAAAGATCAAGGATGTACCACTCGAGTTGGTTCTCGGTTATATGGTCGATATCAAAGAAAAGGTTACTGCCAACAGATGGGAAGTAATAATATTGACTAAAAAGAAAGCACCCATCAATAAGATCGTACTTGAAATTACTAAGGACGGCCTCTTTTATGTCAACGAAATTGAAAGCGGTAAATTCTGACATGGCAAGGTGTTTGTATTTGACTAGACAGGTCAAAAACAAACATTATGAAAAAGCTCTACTTACTTCCCGTTTTAATCTTTTTGTTTGCATCCTGTGAGGTAATTATAGTTGAACCTGTTTATGATTACAGGAATGATATCATTGGAAACTGGGAGATGGAAGAATATAGTGAAACTTATAATATCACCACGATATTCCCCATTTCGATCAGTAAGTCATTGAATGACTTTGATGCGATAAGAATCCACAATTTCTATGATGTAAACGTTACGGTTAAAGCTTACCTGGATGGAAATCGAATCATAATTCCACTACAGGTGAGAAATGGTTATGAAATAGAAGGTGTCGGCAATATCAGAGCTTCAAAGATTACCTTTTCATATTCAGTATTTGATCAGCTCCATGGTGGCATCACAGATTATTGTGATTCCGTCGCATGGTAATTTGCCGTTGAAAAAATTATCATAGCGTGTTGTAAATAACCTTTTTACTTTGCATTCAGTTTAAAGTAAATAAGCCCCATGAAACAAAGGATACTTATCGTCTGCCTGATTCTGTCCGCAATGGTCGTTTTTGGCCAAAAGCCGTACCAAAGGAATTCTGCAGAAATAGAACTGGGATTGAGAAAGCTCAATTTCCTGGGGTCAGTGCTATATGTAGCTGCTCACCCTGACGATGAGAATACCAGGTTAATTGCCTACCTATCAAATGAAATGCTTGCCAATACAGCCTACTTGAGTATGACCAGGGGTGACGGCGGGCAAAACCTGATCGGCCCGGAAATCAGGGAATACCTGGGTATTATAAGGACACAGGAACTTCTGGCTGCCAGGAGAATTGATGGGGGCAGACAATTTTTTACACGTGCCAATGATTTTGGCTACTCGAAGTCTCCCGAAGAAACACAGGAAATTTGGGAGAGGGATGAAGTTCTGAAGGATGTAGTAAGGACATTTAGGAAATTCAGGCCCGATGTGGTAATAACCCGTTTTCCAACCAATGGGGGAGGAGGGCACGGACATCATACTACTTCGGCAATCCTCGCTCATGAAGCTTTCCGCATTTCAGGTAATAAAAATATCCTTGGAGGTGATTTGGAAGAATTGGGAACATGGGCACCAAAAAGACTTTATCTTAATACAGGGCGATGGTGGAATCAAAATATAGATGAGAATTCGCCGGGAGTAATAGCCTATGACGTAGGCGAGTACAATCCACTCCTGGGAAGTTCTTATTCTGAAATTGCAGCCGTTAGTCGCACACAACATAAGAGCCAGGGATTTGGAAGTACCGGATCCCGTGGCATGCAAATAGAGCTCCTGGAACACCGCCTTGGTGAAGAAGCTTCTAAAGATATATTTGATGGAATTAATACCAGCTGGGGACGGGTAAAGGGTGGTGACAAGGTCCAGCCGTTAATTGACGCGTTGATTGAAAATTATGATGCAACAAATCCAGCGGAATCGCTGCCCGGACTGATCGAAGCACGAAAAGCAATTCAGACCATCGGAAACGAATATTGGAGGGAAATCAAGCGTGAGGAAGTGGAATCATTGATCAAGGATTGTATGGGCTTGTATCTCGAAGTACGAGCAGACGATTATTCAGCGGTTAATGGAGAAACTATTCGCGTGGTAGTAGAAGCGACAAACCGGTCAAAGGCTCCTGTTTTTCTCAACTATGTAAAGGTGGATGGAATAGCGGACTCATTGACAAAGGTAAATCTCAACCCCGGAGACAGGCTTCAGTTTACCCTGAGTGGAGAAGTTCCCGACGAACTTCCAATTTCACAGCCCTATTGGCTAAGGGAGTCAGGAAGCCTTGGAATGTATAAAGTAACAGATGAGCAACTGATCGGTAAACCTGAAAACGATCCCGCTGTTGAGGGACTTTTTGAGCTGAATATTCTAGGGGAGTCCATATCTTATACAACCCCTCTTATCTACAAATGGAATGATCCGGTAAAAGGAGAACAATATCGACCCTTTGTGATAACACCTCCGGCTTACATCAATATCGATAACCCCGTTTTTGTTTTCGCAGATAATGAGTCAAAGGAGATCACACTTACGGTTAAAGCTGCAAAAAATGGAATAGCCGGAGACGTGTCGCTCGATCTCCCGGAGGGCTGGAAAGCTGAACCTGAGAAACTATCAGTTGAGTTAAAGGAAAAAGGTGAGGAAAGGCGAATTAATTTCATGATTACGCCACCCGAAACGGAAAGCCGGGGGGACATGCAGGCAAGGATTTCAATGGGTGACAAATTGTTCCAGTCTGCCCTTGTCGAGATAAATTATGATCACATTCCCCTGCAAACAGTTTTCCCGGATGCCAGGGTCCAACTGGTTAAAATAGACCTCAAAAAAGACGGTAATCTCATTGGGTATATTCACGGTGCCGGTGATGATATCCCTGAAAGTCTTAGAAACATTGGCTATGAAGTCTGGGAGATGAATGATGATGATATTACCCCCGAAAATTTAGCCCGAATGGATGCAGTAGTATTGGGAATAAGAGCACTTAACACCCGGGATAGGCTGCAGTTTGTCATGAAAGATCTCATTAATTATGCCGAGGCAGGAGGGACCCTCGTAGTACAATACAACACTACCAGGGGTTTAAAAGTTACCGATTTCGCTCCTTATCCGCTTGAGTTGAGCAGGGGACGGGTTTCACGGGAAGAGGCAGAAGTGAGAATCCTGGCCAAGGATCACCCCTTGATAAAGGGCCCCAATCCTATTTCTGAATCTGATTTCGATAATTGGGTCCAGGAAAGAGGCCTTTACTTTCCCACTTCATGGGACGAAAACTATACCTCCATTCTCTCGAGTAATGACCCCGGAGAGAGTCCACTGGATGGAGGTCTTCTTGTAGCTAAAACCGGAAAAGGATATTATGTTTATACCGGTTATTCCTGGTTCAGACAACTTCCCGCGGGAGTACCAGGGGCATATAAGATTTTCTCCAACATCCTATCGCTTGGAAACGGAAGTGTTAAATCCGGAGAGGCGTCATTAGGCAAATATTGAGAATGGCAGAACAAGACAAACCTCCATTTCTTGGTTCATGGCGAAACATATACCTTGTTGTTTTGGGTATCCTCGGTTTGATGGTCATTCTGTTCTATATTTTTAGCCAGGCATATTTATGAGTAATATTGACTGGATCGTCCTTGCAGGCACCCTCTTAGCTATTGTGGGCTATGGTATGTGGAAATCCCGCAAAAATGAAGATATAGATAGCTATCTGAAGGGTGGGAATACGATGAAGTGGGCTACCATTGGCCTCTCAGTCATGGCTACCCAGGCAAGTGCAATCACTTTTCTATCCACTCCTGGGCAGGCATTTGAAAGTGGAATGGGTTTTGTCCAGAATTACCTGGGATTACCCATAGCATTGATCATTGTTTCTGCCGTATTTATTCCTATTTACTACCGTCTAAAGGTATTTACAGCTTATGAATATCTGGAAAGCCGGTTTGATCTTAAGACCAGGGCTTTGGCCGCATTTCTATTCCTGATTCAACGCGGAATGGGTGCGGGAATCACGATTTATGCTCCAGCAATTATCCTCTCCAAAGTACTGGGTGTAAATCTTAGTCTCACTATTATTATCGTTGGAACCCTTGTAATCGTGTATACGGTATCTGGCGGTACCAGGGCTGTTTCACTCACCCAGAAATACCAGATGCTCGTGATATTTCTCGGGATGTTTACTGCCTATTTTATACTGATATATAGTTTTCCTGAGTTTCTGTCATTTGGTGATGCCCTCAGTGTGGCCGGGGCTATGGGAAAACTAGAGGCAATTGATTTTTCGCTTGACTTCGAGAAGCGCTATACATTCTGGTCGGGAATAGCAGGTGGTGTTTTCCTCTCCCTCAGCTATTTTGGTACTGACCAGTCACAGGTCCAGAGATATCTCGGAGGTAAAAATGTGGGGGAAAGTAGGTTGGGCCTGATGTTCAACGCAGTCCTGAAGATTCCCATGCAGTTTTTTATTCTCCTGGTGGGTGTAATGGTCTTCATGTTCTATCAATTTGAAAAGGCCCCGGTATTTTTTAATAAATCTGAACTCAATCTGATCCAGGATGAGCAAGCGCTCAGTAGACTCAATGGTATTGAATCCGATTGGAATGAAGTCCATGAATCAAAGAAAGAGGCCATTATTGATTATGTCGAAGCTAAAAATGCTCAATCCCCGGAACTAACTGAGCTTAAGCAAAGGGTCCAGGATCAGGATTTACTGGCCAGGGGCATAAAGGAAGACTACCGAAATACCTTATTGGAGGCCAACCCTGATGCCAATATCAAAGATTCCGATTACGTGTTTATCACTTTTGTCATTAACTACCTTCCGGTGGGGATTGTCGGATTGTTGCTTGCGGTAATTTTCAGCGCAGCTATGTCCTCCACCAGTGGAGAATTAAATGCTTTGGGATCAACCACCGTGATCGATTTTTACAAACGTCTATTTAAGAAATCAGGAACAGATAACCACTATGTCAAATCATCCAAAATGATTACGCTTATGTGGGGGATAATAGCCATCGTCTTTGCCCTGGCAGCCCAGTTGGTAGAGAATCTTATTGAGTTTGTCAATATTATAGGATCCCTCTTTTATGGGACTATACTTGGAATCTTTGTTGTAGCATTTTTCATTAAGAGAGTGAGGGGCTCAGCCGTATTTACAGCAGCCATCATCGCGGAATTGGTAGTCATTCTTATACATACACTGAATGTATATGACATTATTCCATTGGGTTATCTATGGTATAATCCGATAGGGTGTTTTATCGTAATTCTATTATCACTGCTTTTTGAATCATTGTCGGCTAGTCGAACTTGATATTGAGCTTATCAATTCTGTCTTCGAGCCTTTCTGTACTTAACCTTTCCCTCATCCCGTCCACCATGATCGGAAAACAAAACGGTGTTGGTTGTTCCGTAGTCTTGAGTATTATTTTCTGCTGATTTATTCTTTCGAGTGTTCTTCTCATCCTGCTTTCTTCCAGTTGGAAATGGGCGACTTCCTCATATGCCTGGCGAAACAGCAGGTTTTCAGGTTCATAGTCCTGGAAGACATTGAAAAACAGTGCTGCGGAACTCTGAATATGCCGGTCTTTTACCAGTCGACCCGGATATCCCTTAAATACCAAACCGGCTATGGCTGCAATATCCCGGAAACGCCTCCTGGCCATTTCTACGGAGTTAACGCTTTCTTCAATATCCCTGCTCAAGTGATCAAGACTGAATAAATCTGTCTCGAGCGCTTCATGAATTGGAATAGGGGTATCAGAAAGCAATTCGAACCCATAATCATTCATAGCAATACTGAAGGTAATAGGTGTGATCCTGCTTATCCTGTATGCGGTGAGTGCAGCAATACCCTCATTGATCGTTCGACTTTCAAAGGGATACATGAAGATGTGGTAGCCTTCACGAGTTTTTAGATATTCGATCAGAAATTCATTTCGGGTTGGAAGAACTGACAATACATTCTGAACCTCGATCAGAGGGCGTAGAAATTCAATCTCCGGATCTTCTGAAGATTCCGAATGAAAATCATGCAGCTTATCCCTAAGAACCTTGGACAGTTCTGCAGAGAAAGACATCCTGCCACCCTGCCAACTGGGTATCTTGCCTGCCTTTTTCTTCGAGTTCCTGACCGTAGCGTTTAATCCTTTGAATCCCACCAATTCAAGGCTCCTTCCTGCAAACCAGAATACATCACCGATATTCAACCTGCTGATGAAATACTCCTCAACCGTTCCAATATACTGCCCACTCTTATAGCTGATCTTAACCGCGCTATCTCCAACGATGGTCCCTATTGACATGCGGTGACGAAGGGCTACCTGTTTATTGCTGACCCTGAATATTTCATTTTCATCCACCATCATTTTATGAAATTCATCATAGGCATCAAGTGCTTTACCACCTGAGACGACGAATGAAAGAATGTAATCCCACTCATCCTCAGAAAGGTTTCTGAATGCCATGGTTTGCTTTATTTCACCCCATATCTGGTCCTGTCGAAATCCCTCAGCAACTCCGATCGTGATTAGGTACTGGATTAGTACATCATAAGAATTTCGGTAGGGGATGCGCTCCTCAACAATCCCTGACTGAATGGCCGAACGCAACGCGGCAGCTTCGATCAATTCCAGGGTGTGAGTAGGCACAAAATAAATCTTACTCACAGCACCCGGCTGGTGGCCACTGCGCCCCGCCCTTTGCATGAACCGGGCAATGCCCTTTGGACTTCCGATCTGGACGATGGTCTCTACCGGCCTGAAGTCGACGCCAAGATCAAGGCTGGAGGTACATACAACCACCTTAATCGTCCCATCGTGAAGGGCATCTTCCACCCAATTTCGGAGTTCCTTGCTTATTGCGCTGTGATGCATGGCGATCACACCCGCCAGGTCGGGGGCTACTTCCAGTATCTTCCGGTACCAGATCTCACACTGACTCCGGGTATTCGTGAATACCAGGCTGGATTGACTCCCCTGGAGGAGTGGGATGATTTTTCTGATCAGGTGAATCCCGAGGTGACCGGCCCAGGGGAGACTATCGATATGATCGGGGAGTATTGAGATTACCTCTAGTTTTTTTTCAATTTCTGATCGGATGATCAATGGATTTTCAATTGAAGGGCCCAGCAAAGTGGTCGCAGCATCCTCCATATTTCCAATCGTAGCAGATATCCCCCAAACCCTCAGCTCACCGCTTATACTCCTGAGTCGTGACAGGGCAAGTTCAACCTGAACTCCCCGCTTTGAGCCCATGAGTTCGTGCCATTCGTCGGCGACTACGACCTTCAAATTCTTGAAGAACGAGGTGTAGTGCCGGTAAGTCATCATCAGGTGAAGACTTTCAGGTGTGGTGATGAGTATATGCGGAGGGTCGTTGATGATTTTTTTCTTTTGGGTTGCCGTGGTGTCCCCTGTCCGGATAGCAATTTTGATGTTATCAAGCCCCATCCCGGAAAGTGCCTTGCGTCCTGACTCTTCGATCTCTTTTGCCAGCGCCCTGATCGGGGTAATCCAGATAGCCCTGAGTCCTTTTACAGAATTTCCCTCATTGGCGATTCCCAGGATTATCGGAACCAGGAGTGAATAGGTTTTTCCACTACCTGTAGGTGCATTAATAATTCCATTTTCACCTCGATCATACCTGTGCCATGCTTCCTTTTGAAACTCAAAAGGTTCCCATTTGTTGGCTTTGAACCATTTTAGTGCATGTTCTATACCCGTACTTGCCACCCGGCTTATTTCCCGCTTACTGAACTAATTTCAAACATACTAACTCCGCGTTAAATTCCATTGAATATCGCAGGCTCAGAAAACCTGTTTTGTTTAGCAGAATCTCCTCTCCCAAAATCATAAACCGGGGTGATCTAAGTCACTCTTTTCGAGCATTCCAGAAGGTAAATTTATCCTTGAATTTTAACTCACAAATGACATGGAAACAGCAGTAAATCTCAAAAAGAGAGTATATCTATTTGGTGGAGGAAAAAATGAAGGTAATTCAAGGATGAAGCCACTTCTCGGTGGAAAAGGGGCCAACCTTGCAGAGATGGCTTCATTGGGCATACCGGTGCCTCCCGGCTTTACGGTTACAACCGAAGTGTGTAATGAATACCAGGAATTCGGAAAGGATACTGTGGTAAGGGCACTAACACTTGAAGTCACCAATGGCGTCCAACATATGGAAAAATTACTGGGTGCAGAATTTGGATCGGTGAAGAATCCACTCCTTATCTCCGTGAGGTCAGGTGCCCGGGATTCAATGCCGGGAATGATGAATACTGTTCTGAATATTGGACTGAACGAAGAAACTGTTTGGGGTCTGGCTGAAAAAGCTAATAACGAATGGTTTGCCTGGGATTCATACCGCAGGTTTATCCAAATGTATGGTGATGTTGTAATGCGTGTCAACACATATCTGAACCTTGATGAAGATCCCTTTGAGACCATTATGGACGAGATCAAGGAAAAATCAGGGGCTAAATCCGACCAGGAACTAAGTCTTGAAGACCTGCAGCTTGTAGTATCCAGGTTCAAAGAGATGATTGAGCATGCCACCGGACAGGAATTCCCCGATGATCCATGGACCCAGCTTTGGAATGGAATTATGGCAGTTTTCGAGTCATGGAATATACCGCGTGCTGTCTTTTACAGGAAGTTAAACGACATTCCCGATGAGTGGGGAACAGCAGTCAATGTACAGGCCATGGTTTTTGGAAACCTTGGCAATAATTCATGCAGCGGTGTCGCATTTACCAGAAATGCCGCCACAGGCGAAGCAGTCTTCAATGGAGAATATCTCGTTAATGCCCAGGGTGAGGATGTTGTTGCAGGTACCAGAACTCCATTGCAAATTACCACAAAAGGTTCGAAGAACTGGGCTGTTTTTGCCGGCCTGACCGAGGATGAGAGAAAAAAATCCTATCCATCGTTAGAAGAATACATGCCGGAGGTTTTCGGGCAATTAAATGAAAACCAGAAAATCCTTGAAGATCATTTCAGGGACATGCAGGATCTCGAATTCACCATCCAGGAAGGTAAACTTTGGATGCTTCAGACCAGGAATGGTAAAAGGACCGGGGAAGCTATGGTGAAAATTGCCATGGACATGCTCGATGAAGGTCTGATTGATGAGAATACAGCCCTAATGAGGCTAGATGCTAAAAAACTGGATGAACTACTACATCCGGTCTTTGATGTCGAGGCTATTAAAAAAGCTAAAAATATTGCCAAGGGATTACCCGCGTCTCCGGGAGCTGCAACTGGCCAATTGGTCTTTTTCTCGGATGAGGCTGAACAATGGAAAGATGCAGGTAAAAAAGTGATCCTTTTACGTGTAGAGACATCTGCAGATGACCTTAAGGGGATGGATGCCGCTGAGGGAATCCTGACGGCACGTGGAGGTATGACCAGTCATGCCGCTGTTGTAGCGAGAGGTATGGGGAAATGTTGTGTTTCCGGTGTGGGAAGTCTGAGAATCAGCTACAAGAAAAAAGAAGTGATAATTGATGGCAATACCTACAAAGAAGGTGATTGGATTTCTCTGAATGGATCAACCGGAGAGGTATTTGAAGGCAAAATAGATACTGTACTTCCAAAACTGAATTCAGATTTTGGAAGGTTGATGAAACTTGCCGATGACCATGCCCAACTCAAGGTTCGAACCAACGCGGATACCCCTGACTCCGCCAGGATTGCCAGGGAATTTGGTGCGCGGGGAATTGGACTATGCAGGACCGAACATATGTTCTTTGCAAAAGAGAGGATCACTCCAATGAGGGAAATGATCATGGCAGAAACTACCGAAGAACGGGAGGCTGCCTTATTGAAACTTCTCCCCATGCAGCGAAGTGACTTCGAGGGTATTTTTGAAGCCATGCAGGACCTTCCTGTTACCATCAGGTTGCTAGATCCTCCTCTACATGAGTTTATTCCAAACGACCGTGAGGCTATGGCAAAGATCAGTGAAGACCTGGGAATACCGATAGAAAAAATCGAGAACAGGTCTCATCAACTTCACGAGGTTAACCCGATGTTGGGCCACCGTGGCTGCAGATTGGGTAACACGTACCCTGAAATCACCAGGATGCAAGCAAGGGCAATTATTGAAGCGGCCCTAAATCTCAAGGAAAAGGGAATCCGGGCCATGCCTGAAATCATGGTACCCTTAACCGGAACCAAGACTGAGATGGAATTCCAGGAACAGATTGTACGGGATGAAGTTGAATCCATTTTTAAGGAAAGGAAGCTGCGTCTCGATTACAAAGTGGGTACGATGATAGAGGTGCCAAGGGCAGCACTCACGGCTGATAGAATCGCGGAGAGCGCAGAATTCTTTTCGTTCGGTACCAATGACCTGACCCAGATGACCTATGGTTATTCCAGGGATGATGCCGGTAAATTCCTGCCGGTATATCTCGAACAGGGGATACTCAGCGTGAATCCCTTTGAAACTATCGATGAACTGGGAGTGGGTAAACTGATCAAGATGGCAGTGGAATTGGGTAGAAAAACCAGGCCCGGTATGAAAATCGGACTTTGCGGTGAGCAGGGTGGTGACCCTCGTTCGGTGAACTTCCTGCACAGTGCAAGGCTGGATTATGTGAGCTGTTCTCCATTTAGGGTTCCGATCGCCAGACTCTCTGCAGCACAGGCTGCAATCCGTGAGTTAATGTTATCAAGAGCAAATTAATACGCTTTCGGTAATGGCAAGGAGGTAAGCTTCAGTGAGTGGATCTTACCTCCATTTTTTATGCCTCGACCATATCGATTTTCTTTTTTATAAGGATACCATTCTGAGGAGAAAACAGATAACTGAGCGCAAAAAAGAATCCGGCTGCAATCGCCATTGCTCCGGCAATACTGCCGTCAAACAAAAGGGCTATGAAGTAGCCGCTAATACTTATTAACACTCCCAGGATCACACTGATAAGGATCATTTGTTTCAATTTGTGGGTCAATAAGTAGGCAGTTGCCGGGGGTGCTACAAGCAAAGCCACCACTAGAATGGCCCCGACTGACTCGAAAGAGGCCACTGTCGTTACGGATACCGCTCCCATCAAGAGGTAATGCCATAATGCCGTTGAAATACCAATAGCACTGGCAAAAGCGGGATCAAACGTAGTGAGAAACAGCTCTTTATAGAATATTGAAACAAACAGAATATTAAGGACAAGGACGGTTCCTGCTATGTAAACTACCCTGGGACCCATCACGGTACCACCATCGGTAATCCACAGGTCTATGGGCACATAGGCGATCTCTCCATAGAGCACGCAATCCTGGTCCAGGTCTACCTGGCCTGCAAATGCCGTGATCATTATAACCCCAATAGCAAACAGCCAGGTGAAAGTCACACCAATCGAAGCATCGGTCTGAAGCTTTCCTTTCTTATGAAAAAATTCGATGAGGAAGGTAGTGAGTATTCCAATGAGACCTGCACCAATGAGCATGGTTACCGAATCCCGGCTCCCGGAAATTAGAAATGCAATAACAATCCCCGGCAGGACAGCATGTGATATAGCATCCCCAACCATTGCCATTTTCCTCAAAATCAGAAAGCAACCCAAAATCCCGCAGCTGGTTGCTACCAGCGTTCCTGCCAATATGATCCAAAGTGCACTCTCCATAATGTTGTAACTGCAATATCGGGAATTAGTTCGGGAATGGGGTTCAAAGGTTCAAAAGTTCAGAGGTTCAATAGACAAGTTCACGGGTTCACGAGACTGAGGGGACAGGGGGACGAGGGGACAAGGTGGAGGTTATACGGATCTCCGGTATCCGGTATCCTGTATCCGGTATCCGGTATCCGGTATCCTGCTTCCTGCCTCCTGCCTCCTGCCTCCTGCCTCCTGCCTCCTGCCTCCTGCTTCCTGCTTCCTGCTTCCTGCTTCCTATATCTCACCTAAAACGGATACCCCACACCGATGTTATAAATGATGATATCATTGCGGAAGATACCCTTATAGGTATCAAAGGGGGCGTCGAAGAAGCCTTTATTCAGGATAAATCGTTTGCCGAAGGGGCGGGCGGGATCGAGGGTTTTTACACCGATATCGAGTCGCAAAACCAAAAAGCTAAAATCGAAACGCAGACCGAGGCCGGATCCGACCGCAATCTGTTTATAGAAGTCACCGCTGAACTGGCCACCCGGTCGCGAGGCATCGTTGTAGAAATTCCAAATATTCCCTGCGTCGATAAAAAGAGCATATTCCGTAAAGCCAATGAGGTCTTTCCGGTATTCGAAACTCGCCTGGAGTAGGATCTCTCCCTGCTGTTCAAAGGTGTAAGCCACCTGGTTAGTCTCAGGGTCGATAGGGGTATAGCTTCCAGGTCCCAATCGCCGGGGTGCCCAGGCCCTGATTCCACTGCTGCCACCTGCAAAGAAGAATTTTTCATAGGGAAGCGTCCTGTTTTCACCGTAGGGTGCAGCCACCCCCAGGTTGAGCCGGTAAGCCACCTTTGCAGATCTTGAAACGGGTATAGTTTGACTATAGTCGACGTCGATCCTAAGGTATTTAAAGTACTCAAGCCCCTCATTCTCCAAAAGCCCGGTTCCGTAGAGATTAAGAAGTGTTCCCCCGGATTCTAGCCTTGCCCTGAAGTACCTGGATGAGTTTTGATCCGGGTTGGCTTCATTCAACAAGCGACTACGGTAGAAAGTAAAGCTCATATCGGTAACAAAGGAATTATTGAAGGCACTCTGCAAGCGGGAATTCTGGTCGAGTATCGCCTGGAATCCGTCCGAGATGTTGCCTGTGCGTATCACCCCGAGTTCTGTGATAGAAAAGGCATAGAAATCGTTATTTCTTCCTTCCCAATTCAATGTATTCGCAAAGGTGATATTCTCGCGTTGATAATCCGAGCGATTGATATTGGTAAATCCCGCCTGCAACCTTGTTTGTGGATTGAGTATACCCAGATTCACGGCCAGCCTTCCCCCTCGCGGAATAATGAATTGGGGAAAATATAACTTCATGTCTACACCGAATTCACGGTTTCGATAAATAGATCCGGTGGGAGTGGCCACCCCATCAATACCATACCTGCCGCTGATCTCAAAGTTCTCAAAGCTTTTGAATATATTCCTCTTGATGAAGGAAAGACTGTAGAAGATTCCGGGAATACCCTGTGTTGCATTCGCACCCAGCTCATGTGACCACTGGTAGCGATCGAGCGGCCTTGTAAAGATATTCGCTATGAACCTACCCCCTGAACTATCGTAATTGACATTAATGAACTTGAAATTATTGAGATTGGCCAGTTGTCTCTGAGTTAGCAGGGTATTACTCCTGCTGTAAAGACTGTCAACATCTACATAAATCCGCCGATCCAACATTTTTGGGCTGAAAATGTCCTCGAAGAAATTAAAGTTGATATCGTTGTAGCGATCTTTCTTTGATTTATCATTTCCGGTTTCATAACCTGCTGTAATTATGAAATTCATAGAATCGATCCTGTACTGCTTGTGAGTTCCCCGGGAGGGCTGGTTAATATTGGCCCTTATGGCCACACGTCTTATATTATCTGATCTGCCAGTATCCAGGTCAAAAGAGATATACTGACGGCTGAAGTCAAAATAGCCATGATCTTTCATTAAAAATTCCAGTCTTTCCCGCTCCCTGACCATGTTTTGTTGCCTGTATATCTCTCCCTCCCGGATAAACGACTCCTTTTTAAAATTCAGCAGGGTCTTCATAATAGTAGGGTCTGGCGAACGAAAGAAGAACGTGTCTATACGGTAGGGCTGGCCTGCTTTAATAATATATTCGACAGAAACCTTCTTTTCACTTCTACTCTCAGTGATTTTAGTATCTACCTTCCCGTTGAAATAACCACGATTAAAGATGTAATTTTCAAAGTTTCTTCGACTGCGATTGATCTCGGTGCTATCGTAAACTGCAACCGGTTCTCCCCATTGCATTAAGGTGTTTCCATTCCGGATCTTATCATCTAGGCGGGTGATTGAATTTTGTAATTTTGTACGAAGCCGCTGCTTCTTTTTCTCTTTGTCGGTTTGGGCGATCTTCGATTCGTATTTTTCGGTTACTTCTGCTTTTTTCCGTTCAAATTTGGATTCGTCGTATTTCTTCAATCCCAGATTATAGATGGCAGCGTAGGGAGGAAATCTCCGATTCGGACGGCTCACATAAAGCTCCTCGAGGGTGTAGCGGTCAAAATTTTTGGCGTTCCTGATATTTTGTTTAAATAGGAGTTTTTCACCATCATCCAGGTACCGGGTACTGGAGCAGGAGGTGAAAAAAGACAAGATCACCAGAGAAATTAAAAATAATCGCATCAAGTGGAACCGCTCCCTAAATCTATTGCAAAATTCGTCAAATCCCTGCAATTAAAGAAATACAGGGTCCAGGAACAATCGTTTTTGGTAGAAGGGGCAAAGAATATTTCTGAGCTGTTGAATTCAGATTTCGAGGTGAATTTCATCGTGGGCGTCCCCGGGTTTCTAGAGAGTATTGAAGATAAGGGTATTGAACTTTACCGGTCTACAGAAAAGGAACTCAGTGGATTAGGTACTTTTAAAACAAACAATAGTGGGATTGCAGTGGCTAAGACAAGGGATTTTCCCGCCCCGGGGGAACGAGGACTTATTCTTGCCCTGGACCGGGTATCTGACCCGGGCAATCTTGGAACCATCATTCGGACCGCCGATTGGTTTGGTATTTCACAAATAGTCGCTTCGGAAAACACAGTTGAGTTCTTCAACCCAAAGGTTATCAACGCAACCATGGGCTCATTTTCAAGGGTATTTGTGCATTATTGTGATCTTGAATTATACCTAAAGAATTTCAAGGGGGAAATATGGGCGGCTGATTTATCGGGTGAATCATTGGAAGATGCTGAGTTGATTGAGCCTTGTGTTGTCATAATGGGAAGCGAAAGTCATGGGATTTCAGAAGCCCTACTAAAAATAAAGCATAAACCTCTGACCGTCCCGGCCTACGGTAAAGCTGAATCCCTGAATGTATCCATAGCCGCAGCCCTTGTAATGAACCGGTTTAGAACCCGAAAGTGAATGCGTGAAATGTATACCTTCGTGATGATAAAAGTATTCTGATATGAGATATTCTATAGTATTGTTGCTCATAACCTTGTCTTTCGGCTCAATTTCCCAGGACCGGCCCATTGAGAAGATTTTCAAGAATATTCAAGATATAGACAGGAAATACTGGAAAAGGGGCAGTGCTTCCGAATTCAGATTTACAAAACCTGAAGAAGAGATTTCAAAAGCAGAAGAGTATGCCATTCAGGTCGAAAAATTAGATGTACTGACTGGTTTAACCAGGCAGGAGGAAATAAGCAGGGATATTATGCTGATGATCCTTGAAGATCATATCAATTCGGTCAAATTCAAGGAATACTTCCTGGTCTTTAATGCCGAGGGAGGTTTCTATGGCCGTCCGCTATTCGCTATAAATAACCGTCCATTCCGCAAAGTTGAAGATTATGAGAATTATCTCAAGTGGATGAAGTCGTTCACGAAGTACCTCGAGTTTAACATTGGGTTGCTGAAACAGGGTATTGAAGAGAATATAGTTAGACCCAAAGTAATAGTCAGCAACAATATCAAATTGCTGGAACCATGGCTGACTACTGATTTTAAAGAAAATCCATTTGCTCGTCCCTTCCTTCAGATGCCATCGGCTTTGAGCGATACCGAAACACTAGCGTTGTTTGATAGGGGAAAGGAAGTCGTAGAAAATGAAGTTGTTCCCGCTTACCAGGCTGTAAAAGACTTTCTGGTGAAAGAATACCTGCCTGCCGCTCCTGAAAAAGAGGGCATCAGCAATATTGCTAACGGAAAGGAATTCTATGAGACAAAAATCCGATTTTTCACTACGATGGACATGAGCCCGGACTCTGTATTTGCTCTGGGAATACAGGAGGTGAAGAGAATAAGAAGTCAGATGCAGGGTATAATTGATGAACTGGAGTTTGATGGTGATTTTGACGAATTCATTGAGTTTTTGAGAACCGACCCGCAATTTTTTGCCAAAACGCCGCAGGAATTACTCAACTACGCAGCTTGGTTGAGCAAAAAGGCGGAAGGCCAGTTACCTCGATTGTTTTCAAACCTGTACAGTTTGCCATTTACCGTAGCGCCGGTACCGGATGAAATTGCACCGACCTATACGGGAGGAAGATACGTTCCTGGTAGCAGGGAAGGTGACCGACCTGGTACCTATTGGGTAAATACCTATGATTTACCCAGCCGGACATTATATACTATTCCGGCACTTACACTTCATGAAGCGGTTCCCGGTCACCACCTCGATTATGGTGTCCGTTCTGAATTATCTGATATCCCTGATTTTAGAAAGAGATACTATATAAGTGCCTTTGGGGAAGGGTGGGGGCTCTATGCCGAATACCTTGGTGAAGAAATGGGTATGTATTCCACGCCATATGAGATGTTTGGAAGATATACCTATGAAATGTGGCGGGCTTGCAGGCTTGTGGTTGACGTCGGGATACATTGGAAAGGTTGGAACAGACAGGAAGCTGTAGATTTCCTTGCGGGCAATTCTGCCTTATCACTGCACGAGGTTAATACCGAGATTGATCGGTATATTGGTTGGCCCGGACAAGCAGTAAGCTACAAGATTGGTGAGATTACCATTAGGTCCCTGAGGGAAAAGGCAGAGTTTGCACTTGGTGATAAATTTGACATACAGGAATTCCATCGGGTGATATTAATGAATGGCTCAGTGCCTTTACCAATTCTCAGAGAGGAAGTCGAAAGATATATTTCCGAAACAAGCGGTTTAGGGGAAGAGAAGTAACGAATATCCAAATAATAATTATGTAATTAATTGTGTAATTATTTATGTAATTAATCCTGTAATTAATTACATAATTATATCCCGTGGTAAAATGTTGATTTTGTAAATCTCTACACTTTTTCGATATTTCTATTCATGGACAATTTCTGGGATCGGGTAAAAAGTATTTTCGTCAGTGTGCGGGATTTTCTCGAGCTCAAGCTTTTTGAGGTAGGGGAGAGTTCAATTACCCTTTCAGACATTCTTTTTATCATTATCGGAATTGCCCTGCTCGTCTGGTTCTCAGGATGGCTCAAGAGGGTTATTACTCGCAGAATAGCCAGTAAGTATGAGATGAATATCGGGACGGTGCACTCTATCGCGACGATTATCCGTTACACCATACTGGTGATAGGAATTATTGTTATCCTCCAATCGTCGGGGATTGATCTCAGCACGCTTTCCATTCTGGCTGGTGCTTTGGGTGTGGGTATAGGATTTGGCCTGCAGAACATCACTAATAACTTTATTTCAGGACTGATAATTCTATTTGAGCAACCAATAAAGGTAGGAGACCGCGTCACCGTAGGCGATATTCAAGGTGACGTCATCAAGATTGCACCGCGCGCTACTACGGTAAATACTAATGATAATATTACCCTCATAATTCCAAATTCGGAATTTATCAGCAGCACGGTAATAAACTGGAGCCATAACGACGAAAAGGTGGCGTTGAGGTTGCCGGTAGGTGTCAGTTACAATTCTGATCCCAAGCGCGTTCGGGAAATTCTACTCAAGGTAATTGATGAAGAAGAGGGCATTTTAAAGGACCCCGCCCCGAGGATTTTATTTGATGAGTTTGGCGATAGCAGTCTCAATTTTAAGATGCATATCTGGACGACAGAGTACACTACCCGCCCAAGCCTTCTCAGGTCCATACTCTACTACGAAATATTTGACCAGTTTAAAAAGGAAGGCATCGAGATTCCATTCCCACAGCGCGATTTGCATTTGCGCAGTAGTTCCGTGGATCTTGCAAAGAGCTGATATGGGGTTCAACAGATCAGCAGTTCATCACTAGATTTACACTCTACACTTTACACTCTGCACTTTTACTTCTCTTATGCTAATTCCCTCAGGTCAACCGGTACCACCCTCGATATTCCCTGCTCGATCATTGTGACCCCATAAATAATGTCCGTACTCGTCATGGTCCGCTTGTTGTGGGTGACAATAATGAACTGGGAGTCTTTTGAGAACGCCCGAACGATATTATTGAATTTATCAATATTGGCATCATCAAGTGGTGCATCCACCTCGTCGAAAATACAGAAGGGCGCTGGTTTTAATAAGTAAATAGCGAACAATAGAGAGGTTGCCGTTAAAGTCTTCTCTCCACCTGAAAGTTGATTGATGGTGAGTGGCTTCTTCCCCTTAGGTCTCGCAAGGATTTCTATCGACGACTCAAGTGGGTTTTCAGGATCGGTAAGGATCAGGTCGCAATCATCCTCCTGGGTAAAAAGCGAACGAAATACGTCAATGAAGTTACTTTCGATCTTGTAGAATGCTTCAAGGAAAGTTTTCTTAGCCACCTCATCAATTTCATCAATGGTATTTAGCAATGATTCCTTGGCTTTATCGAGATCGTCCTTTTGCCGGGTTATGAATTCATTTCGCTCCCTGATCTCCTCGTAGGCTTCCATGGCCATGGGGTTGATGGGCCCCATATTTTCAATCCGGTTCTTCATTTTCTCCACCTTCTCCTGCAGTTCTTCCTGTGGAAGGACATCATCCTGTTCTGTTTCAAGATTTAGCTCTTCCGTTTTAATGTTGAACTCTACAGAAATTCTCTCTTTGATGGCGGTCAAGTCCAGTTTTACCTCGTTCGTAGCATTTTGGAGTTCCATGAGGATTTGATCTACCGATTCACGCTTTTGTTGATTCTCCCTGATTTTCTTTTCAATTTCATCAATGCTTCCCCGCTGTGAGTAGTAAGTTCGTTCCGA
This sequence comes from Flammeovirgaceae bacterium, assembly GCA_024638265.1. Classification (GTDB taxonomy): domain Bacteria; phylum Bacteroidota; class Bacteroidia; order Cytophagales; family Cyclobacteriaceae; genus JAHEKQ01. Next base: position 35,530 of record JAHEKQ010000008.1, on the reverse strand, counting down.
TTCATTGACCGCTGCCTCCAGTTTTTCCTTTATCTCGAGCATTTCAATCAATACGGTATCATCTCCCTCGGTATCTTCCAGCAGTGCCTTAATTTCTGCTTCATTTTTCTGAAGCAAAGCCTGGTTTTGTGCAATACGCTGCTGACTGTTCTTCAGGCTGTCTTCTTTGAACGAGATCTCCTGTTCAACCCGATGCACCTGGTTTTCTTTCTGGTTCACCAGGACCTTTTGTTCATTGTAGGCGTTGGACCGCTGGTTCAGGAGTTGATTATAGGTATTGTATTCCTCTTCCTTTTTGGCCAGCTTGACCCGGTGATCCTCCAGGTCTTTCTCGCCATTCTCCAATAAGGGTAGGATTTTCTCAAGATCATTCTCCAGCTTTTCTACATTCTTCTCGATGTCTTCTTTTTTGAGATCTGAATGGCTGATCATCTCAGAGAATTGTTCCTTCTTGGTTTTAATGGTAACATACTCTTCAGTCAGTTGCCTGATCTGATCCTGGAGTGATTCAAGTGTTGTCTTATGCAGTGATTCTTTTTTCTTCTGTAGTTCAGTTTGTTTTTCGGTATGGCTCTGATCAATCTCCTGGATTTTTTTCTCCAGCTTTTTAATCTCCTTGCTCAGCTTGTCCAGGTTCTTTGCCCGTCCGATCTTCTTACCCTCAAATAACCCCACCGATCCTCCGCTTAAGCTGAACCTGCGTTTAGTATATTTTCCACTTTTAGTAATGAAGGTAACATCGTGCTGAGCCTCGATCTCACGAATGTCTGCACTCTCAACTATATAAACCTTATCCAGAATGTAGGACATCAGTTTTTTATACTTGGTATCATATTCGATAATCTCCGTGGCTGGAAATGCATTGTCGAATATCCTGTGTTCCGAAGGATGAAACTCGGAAAAGCTGTCGAGAATAAAGAAATTTGCCTTTCCCTTGGCCGCATCACTTAAGATGTTGATTGCCTGGTAGGCTTCTGCTTCACTGTCAACCACATAATAGTTGAGATAAGGCTCCAGGTAATTTTCTATGGTGACACGGTAATCATCATCACAGGTCAGGATGTCCGACAGGAGGGGGGCATTCTTTTTCCAGCCCGCACTTTTACTGAGGAATTTTATGGCTTCAGGAAAACCCTCAAAGTTTTCAACAAGTGATTTGGTGAGACTGAACTCATTGAGCCTGGCATCCAGCTTCCTGTTAGTATCGGTCAACTCCTGTCTCACTACCTCTATGGTCTTTTCTAACTTACTGATTTCAGATTGGGTGGCCTCCTCCTCTGATTTCAAGCTGGAGAGCTCATTGTTTTTGCTTTTAATGAGCGCTTCCAGTTCGCTGCTCTTCTTTTCAAACTCCACAAGGTGTTCAGACCTCGCACTAGTGTCGGTATGGGTTTTTTCAAGTTCCTGCTTCAGTGATTTCAATTGAATCTCCTTGATCTCGCTCGATTTTTTCGCATTGAAAACTTCTTCCTGGATATTGAGGTAGATCTTGCGAAGGACTTCAACTTCTTCTTTAAGTTTCTCGTGTTCACCTCTTGCCTCGTTGTAGTCAGCTTCCAGTTGTTCCAGCTTTTCCCTGTTGTGAAGCAAAACGGTTTGTGCCTCCTCTTTCTCGGTGTTGAGGCTCTTAATGCTGAAATCTGCGCGGTCGCTGCTTTTACGATCCTGCTCAATTTGTTCCTTTAAACTATCCGTCTTATCGTTCAGGTACCTAAGGCGCTCGTTCTTGATTTTCTTTTCGTTCTCGTAGTGCCTGATCTCAGCCACCTTGTCATTGAGAGTGCGTTGACTCTGTGAAAGTGCTTTTTCCTTATGCACCAGCTCATTTTTAGCTTTTTCAAGCTCAGCTTCAAGGCTCGCCCTGATTTTTGCTATTTCAGTCTTAACATCATTTTGTTCGGCCACCCTGGCATCGAGTTCAGACTGCGATTTGAATTGCTTGCGGATCAGCTTAGTGGCGAGTTGTATACTGTATTCTTTATACTGCTCCTTTAGCTTGTAGTATCTCTCCGTTTGACGAGCCTGCTTTTCCAGGGATTTCATGTTCTTCTCTATTTCGAAGAGCAGATCCTCTACCCGGTCAAGATCCGCATCGGTACTCTCCAATTTTCTCAGGGTTTCCCTTTTGCGCTTTTTGAATTTTGAAATGCCGGCAGCCTGTTCGAATAATTGTCTCCTGGAATTATCCTTATCGTTGAGTATATCGTCGACCATGCCCAGTTCAATAATGGCGTAGCTGTTGGAGGTAATACCTGTATCCAGGAAGAGGTTGGTAATGTCCTTAAGTCGACAGGGAATACCATTGAGCAAGTATTCGCTCTCACCTGACCGGAAATATCGGCGGGTGATGGTCACCTCGGAATATTCAGTCGGAAGGAGATTTTTGGTATTGGTAAATGACAGTGAAACCTCAGCCAGTTGTGTGGGCTTTCGTTTTTTAGTCCCGTTAAAGATGATATTCTCCATCTTTTCGGATCTGAGAGTTTTGATCTTTTGTTCTCCGAGGACCCACCGGATGGCATCTACCACATTGGACTTTCCACATCCATTGGGACCGACGATGCCGGTTATCCCGTCATTGAAATTGATCGTTACTTTTTCTCCAAAACTCTTAAATCCCTTCAGCTCAAGCTTCTTAAGTAGCATATAATAAAGGAGGGTAAATCAGGTTGTTGCGTAAAAGAAACAAATTTAACCGCATTGCATTCAAGTACAAAAGATAGTTGGCAACAGTTATCAACATTTAGATATAAATCTTGGGGATAAAGCTCTGCTTATTTACATTTGATTTATGGATTTCGATTTTGAATTAATCCTGTACATCGTTTTTGTCCTTGTTGCAATCCTCTCCAGATTGCTCAAGAAAAAAGCTCCTAAAGCCCCTAAATCTACGGAACGGGAAGCCGAAACTGAGTCCCAGCCCACTGTAACTTTTGAAGACCTTCTGAAGGAATTTCAGGGGAAAGGGAGGGAAAAGAAGCCTGAACCGGTCAGGACGGAAAGAAAACCTGAGCCCGAACCCGCCAGGGATTACGACTTCAGGAGTTCCATCCCGGATGATGATGAAGTTCAGCAGGTATACGAAGAATCCATTCGGGAGGCTGCTAAATCACCGGATTTAGGAAGTGATTCAGACCGTCCCAAATTTGAGCACTTTGCCGTCTTTGAAGTAGAGGAAGAAGAAAATGAGATTGCAAAAGAAGTACGGGAAATGCTCACTTCACCCCAGAACGCTGCCAAGGCGATTATTTTGGGTGAGATTATTAATCGGAAGTATTAGGTTTCAGCTAATAGCTAACAACTAACAACTAACAACTAACAGTTAGATAATAGATGATAGATAACCTACCACCTACCATCTACTGCCTCAGTCACGTGAACCCACAACTCGTGAACCTTCTGCTGAACTGCTGAACCGCTGAACTCCTCCAAATTTTAACTTTCCGCATTAATCTTCTATATTTATACGGCTAAGACCTGAAATCTTACTTGCCAGAGTATTTTTTGAGAGGATGGTTTTAAATATTAAACTGTAATTATTGGTCTGAATTCACTATTTTTCACAATTAGGGAATGAAAACCGTGGTTACCATTTTTTTATAAGTGATCATTAACAGTATATATTTTTTCAAATGTTGAGAATTGATCGTCTGGTTCTGGCTATAATACTGCTCGCAGGTTTCGTTTCGGCGGATTTTCCTTACTCTGAGAGCCTTGTAGCTGATTGCAATGATATTTTGGTCGACAGCGAGGTCAGCCGTACAAAAAGCGATAAATCTTCAATTAAATTGAAGGTGACCAACGCGAAAAAGCCGATCCGATATGTCTTCTATCGCGAGTCGGGGGAATTACTCAATAATGAATACACTTCTTCCAAGTTTGAAACAGGTGAAAAAGGCAAAATTTATTACGCGGTGAAAGACGCGAATGGGTGCACTGTGAAGGGAGAGATTTTTATAGAATAATTGGTCTGTATGAACAAGTGTCTGGCAATTCTAACCCTTATGTTGACCTTCCTGGTAGTACCAGTTACTGCCCAGGTTTTCAATTATAATTCAGGTGGCCTCGATGTAGACGTAACCGTTGTAAATGAATGTGATGGGCTGACCAACGGATCAATAACGTTCACAGTCAATTCCGCTTCGGGTCCTGACGCAACGCTGAGTATAATTCTGGGACCTCCGGATTTGCTAACTGCACAAGTCATTCCCGTTGGATCTTCATACACATTTGATAATGGTGGAGCAGGACTCCCGGGTGGAACGTACGACTTCATTATTGCGGACGGTACGGACAATATCAACACATTTACAGTGACATATCCCTCGGTAACGGTCCAATCTTATGGATTGATTACTATTACAACCGACACTCAAACTGATAATACCTCCTGTTCCTCTCCAAATGGAGTCATAGAGGTTACTTTAACAGGTGGTTCGGGAAGCTATAATTACACAGTAAGTGGCCCGGGAGGATTTTCAGATGCCGGTACAGCGGTTGCCAATGATCAACTGAGTTACAACAGTCTCGAGGGAGGCACATACAGCTTCACCGTTAACGATGATAATACGGTTTGTTTCGCAACCCAGGATATTATCCTGGCTGATCCTACGATTGCCGTAAATCTTGACTCAACTACGCCGAACACCCGTTGTATTGCAGCCTTTGATGGTACTGTAGACATTACCATGACGGCGGGCTCGGGTTCCTACACTTTTGCCTGGACAGGTCCGGGTGCCTTCTCTTCCTCGTCAGAGGACTTGACTAATCTGGATGCCGGAACTTATGACCTCACTGTTACTGATGATATTACCGGCTGTTTTACGACATTAAGTGCTATAGTGGGGGATGCAACTCCTACTATTGGGATCACGGTAGATGCAGTAACTGACAACTCCAATTGTACGGTACCCAATGGTGCTATTGATATTACCCCAACAGGGGGGTCGGGTTACACATTTGCATGGACAGGCCCGGGTGCATTTTCCTCCACCAGTGAAGACCTGACGGGTTTATTGGACGGAACTTACAACCTTACCGTAACGGATGTTGCAAGTGGGTGTACTGCCACTATCCCAGTGATTGTGGCCGATATAACACCTACTGTTACGATCAATGTTGATGCATTTACTCCCACGACTAATTGTACCGTACCTGATGGTAGTATTGACATCACTGTTTCCGGGGGCACCAGTTATACGTATGCATGGACGGGCCCCGGTGCCTTCAGCTCAACATCGGAAGACCTGACAGGTTTACTTCCTGGTACATACGACCTGACGGTAACAGAAGTGGCCTCTACTTGTACAGCCACTACTTCCGTGATTATACCTGATGCGAGACCAGTGGTCACCATTACCGTAGATACCGTAAATCCTTCAACCAGTTGTACTGTGCCGGATGGTTCCATTGATATTACTGTAGGTGGGGGTACCAGTTATACTTATTCCTGGACCGGACCCGGTGGATTTACCTCCACCAGTGAAGATATCAGTGGACTGCTACCCGGTGATTATGACATAGTCGTGACAGAGGTCGCCAGTACCTGTACCCAGACTGTTACGGGAATTACCGTGGTTGACGCCACCCCTACAATTTCAATAACGGTTGACAATGTCACTGACAACACCAGTTGTACAACTCCAAACGGGGCGATTGAAATTACAATTGCGGGAGGTTCTGGCTATACTTATGCCTGGACCGGTCCGGGTGGATTTACTTCCACTTCTGAAGATATTACCGGTCTTGCCGATGGGAATTATGATGTGACCGTTACTGATATCGCATCAGGTTGTACCGCCACTCAGACCAATATCAATGTAGCAGACAATACCCCTACCATTACCGTAACTGAGGATACCAATACTGACAATACCAATTGTGTCGGTCCCAACGGAGTCCTTGAGATTACCGCCGGCGGGGGTACCAGCTACTCATACGCTTGGACTGGACCGGGCGCTTTTAGCAGTACCAGCGAGGACCTGTCGGGACTAGCCCCGGGAAATTATACGGTGACTGTTACAGATATCCCTACGGGCTGTACCGTAGTCGATACCTATACAATTAATGATAGCAGTCCGGTCATAACAGCGACGGTCGACAATGTGGTGGATGATTCCAGTTGTGTTACAGGAAACGGTTCCATCGACATTTCAGTAGCGGGGGGTACCGGTTATAGCTATGCATGGACTGGTCCGGGCGGATTTACTGACACGGCAGAGGATATTTCAGGACTTGAAAATGGCACGTATGATGTAACGATTACAGATATTGCTTCTGGCTGTACTACAACCTTAAGCCAGGATATTCTGGATATCACCCCTACTATTTCAATTACCACTGACCTGGTGACCCCCAATTCCAATTGCGTCGGGCCGAATGGGGCAATCGACATTACGCCTTCGGGTGGAACGGGTTATACCTACGCTTGGACAGGTCCCGGCGGATTCACCGATACCAATGAGGACATCAGCAACCTGGCTCCCGGAGATTATGATATTACAGTGACTGATGTGGTTACGGGATGCTTTGCAACCTCTACTATTAATGTTCCCGATACAAGTCCAACCATAGACATTACCCTTGATACGAATACTCCCAATACGAGTTGTACAAGTCCTAACGGCGCGCTTGATATTTCAGTAAGCGGGGGGACTGGGTACTTATTTTCATGGACCGGCCCGGGTGCATTCTCGGATGCCAACGAAGACATATCAGGTCTACAGCCTGGTAGCTACACGATTACTGCAACCGATATTGTAACGGGATGTACGGATACGGAGGTTTTTGTTGTTGCGGATGCAAGCCCGGTAATTTCCGTGACAATTGATAGCCAGGTAAATAACACAAATTGTGTGGGTCCTAATGGCTCGATAGACATTACGGTTTCGGGCGGAACGGGCTATACCTTCAGTTGGACAGATGGGGGCACCTACAGCTCCACAAGTGAAGACATCTCAGGCTTAGTGGGGGCGACCTATACTGTTACAGTGACTGATATAGTTTCAGGCTGTACCGGAACAGCTTTTGCTACCATTACTGACGTCCCTGTACCAGTTGCAGTAACGGCAGACAATATTGTTCCTTCCGACAATTGCACAACACCCAACGGCTCTATCGATATTACTGCAAGCGGAGGCACGGGGTATACCTATTCCTGGTCAGGTCCGGGTAGCTTCAGTAGCACTTCAGAAGATATTTCGGCTTTGGACCCCGGCAGCTACACAATAACTGTAACGGATGTCGCAAGTGGTTGTACTGTGACAGATACCTATGTGGTTGGAGATGCCACTCCTACCATAGTAATCACTGTTGATTCCGTCACGGACAATACAGACTGTGTAACGCCAAATGGTGCTATAGATGTGACCGTAACAGGTGCCACGAACCTCGTTTTTTCCTGGACCTCGCTTGGTGGTTTTACTGCTTCGACGGAGGATATCAGTGGACTGATAGGAGATACCTACACACTTACAGTGACAGATCTTGATTCAGATTGTTCGGAAGTTTCTGCGCCAATTGATGTGATTGAACTGGCATCCCCAATTACCGTGACCGGGACAGTAACAGACAATACAAAATGTAACCCCACGTTTGATGGTGCCATTGATATCACTCAAACGGGGGCAACCAGTCCTTCTTACAGCTGGACAGGCCCTAACAGCTTTGTTTCGACCTCCGAAGATATCAGTAACCTGGAACCCGGTTCATATACTGTTACAGTCTCCGAATTGGGTTGCTCAACCATTGAGAATTTCATTGTCGCCGACCTTTCAGCTCCTGTTGGAGTTACCGGGTCCGTTACCGACAATACCAGTTGTACAGTCTTCAACGGTGCGATTACCCTTACCTTGACAGGTAGTACCGGACCGACAAGTTACCTATGGAGTGGCCCGGGAGGATTCTCTGCCACAACGAAAGATATTACAGGTCTGGAAGCTGGAACGTATGATGTCATTGTAACCGAAAATAACTGTGATACTTTTGAATCATTCATAGTAAACGATGTACTTCCCACCTTGGGTCTGAGCAGCGTTGTGGTGGATAACACTAACTGTACTACCCCGAATGGTTCCATAGATATCACTCCCTCGGGCGCTACCAATTACAGTTTCTCCTGGACCAGCGGAGGGGGATTCAGTTCTACTAATGAGGATATTACTGGTTTGATTGGGGATACCTATACCGTGACGGTGACCGATGATGATACGGGTTGTACATACATGGAGGCCATAGTAGTAAACGAACTTGCCTCCCCGATTACCATTACAGAAACCATTACGGATAACAGTAGCTGTACGGCCTTTAATGGTGCCATAAGCCTTTCGGTGAGTGGGGCAGGCGGAAGTGAAGTATATTCATGGACCGGTCCTGGAGGGTTTACCGCGGCAACAAAGGATATCTCAGGTCTAGAACCTGGCGCATATTCAGTTTCAGTCACTGAATCAGGTTGTACTACTATAGGAAATTATACAGTTTCCGACATTTCACCTGTTCCTATTATCACGGTTGATTCATCTGTAGACAATACACAGTGTAATGCTCCATTTGACGGATTCATTTCGGTCACTGTGACCGGTGGTAGTGGTTCGTACTCCTATTCATGGACAGAGCCTGGAGGCTACTTCAGTACAAGCGAGGATATTTCAAACCTGGAAGGAGGAGACTATACCCTGGTAGTAACGGATATGGCAACCATGTGTACTGCTTCAGTTGTAGTAAGTATAGGAGATCCTGCACCCAGTATTTGTGGGATCCCTTGCGATGGCTTCTCATTCTCTTTTAATAATACAAAACCTACATGTTCCCTGAGTAATGGTGTAATAACCTTTGAAAACCTAAGCTATAATGGAAATCCACTTGTGAATTACCAGATTACACTTCAGAAACTGGTAGGAGGGGTTCCTGTAGGTGCGCCCATAGTGGTTACTAATCCTCCCGGTGGTAGTATTGGAGGCCTTGATGCGGCAGATTACCAATATGAAATTGAAGACTTTGTCAGTACAGAAACCTGTAACGGTACTGTTCCACTACCGAATGCACCGACTATTTCAGCGTCAGCAAGGGATTTTGTAGATGCGGTTTGTTTTGGACAGAGTACCGGTGAAGCAACCATCGACGCCATTGGAAGTGGTACGGGTGATTATCTGTACAGCACGGATAATGGGGCTTCATGGACCAACTTCACCCCAGGGAATCCTATAACAGGGTTGCCTCCAAATGGCACCTATGATATCCTGGTAGCAGAAGTGGCTTTTGATCCTTGCCCGGTTACGGTGTCGATTACCATCAACAATGCCAATCCACAGATTATGGCTGATATTACCACGACGGATGCGACTTGTGCTGATGGTGATGGTGCGATAACAGTCAACTCAGTGACAGGTGGCAGTGGAAACTATAACTACCTGCTGGATGGAAACTTCTTTGCTTCACTTCCTACCGGAGGGGTATTTGCCAATATAACCGGTGGGGATCATACCCTGCAGGTAACGGATGACCTAGGATGCTTTGAGATATACAATATTACAGTGAATTTCCCCGGAGCAGTGGAATACAGCTTGTCATCTACTCCACCCGATTGTACTGATCCCATGGGTAGCAACGGTGAGGTAACTGTGACTATCAATGAGGCGGGGAACTTTGATCTTGAAATCAGTGAGACCTCAGGTGGCACACCCTTGCAGACGGGAAGTGTAGCTTCGGCAGGGACTGCCATGTTTACCTTTACCGGGCTTGCGCAGGATGATTACTTTGTTTCGGTACAGAATACAAGTGCGCCTTGCCCTGAAATCCAGATGGTGACAATCAGTGGAGGGCCACCAAGAGTTGATTTTGAGCCTTCCGTGGTTTGTAGCAGTGGTAGTGTGGAGGTCCTCTTGGACAATATTACTGGGGAAGGCGGATCAGCGATCACTATAGAGGTATACGACTTGGGAGGTGTGACTCCCATTACCACTATAAACCTGCCTGATATACCGGTTGGGAATCAATTTACTATCACGGGAGAAGCATTTCTCTCCATACCTGATGATTATGAAATAATACTTTCCCAAAACCAGGTTTTCTGTGCGGGCGGTACCATCACATCAGAATTGAAGGGAATAACGATTATTGATCCCATTTCTGCTTCCGTTCTCAGTCAAACCGAATCATATCCCGATCGGCCCAACGGAAGGCTCACTATTGGAAATTTCCTGGGAGGCTTACCGGGTTACGACATCCAGATCAATCTGATAACTCCAATAGTCACTGGTCAGACTTACAGTACCACTTTTGAACCTGTAGGTCTCAATGGCAGTGGGGATTACGAATTCCTATATACAGAGTTGCCTGCCGGTAATTACCTGGTAGAAGTAGCAGACCAGAATGGTTGTACGTTTGATATAAATGTTGATATCATTCTGAATGACGACCTATTTGTTCCCAATATATTTACTCCCAATGGAGACGGGATCAATGATGTATTCTTCATAAGAAACAAACCTGATTCTCCGGTGGAACTGACAATCAGTAACCGATGGGGAAAACAGGTCTACTACAGTAAGGATTACAACAATAACTGGAATGCTGATAATGTAAGGGATGGCGTATATTTCTATACCATGGCCTTTGACGGAGAAGTATTGAGGGGTTGGGTTGAAGTACAGCGTGGAGCCGGTCCGGGGAATTAGAGGTCTTGTAAAAACTTCATCGTATCCACACCGTCGGCATAATCCCACAATTCAGGCTTTTGTGCCTTACCATAGTTAACATCTTTCCCCACTACACATTGAATCTTTTCCTCATCTGATCGCTTGAGATCCTCAATTTCAGATTCATTGGAATAGTAATCATAATGGATCACTGATATGGGTGAGAAGAGTTCTGCAGAGGGTTTTATTAATGCGTAGCCAAAATCCAGGTGATCTTCACGGTTTACCAAAAAGATTGACTTATTGTAATCGTAATTGTTGGCAAATTTATGATGTTGAATAACCTCCGAGAAGTCTCCCCATGCTGTAGCGAGTCTTTCGATACTATATCCCTCCGGAACCCGAAGCGCGGAGACATTTCTACATCCAAGTCCATAATATGAAAAGACGTCCTCCCCCAGATTATGAAGATCTTCATCCGATTCACCTCCGGTCAACACGGCGAGAGAAGTGCGGTTCTTCCGTATGATGTGGGGATATTTACCAAAATAATAGTCAAAATATCTTGACGTATTGGAGCTTCCGGTAGCTATTACTGCCTCGAAATCATTCAACTTATCCAGGATTTGAATACTCTCATTTTCATCCTCATTTAAAATCCCGACCACCCATTTCATTAGGACAGAGTCCTGATGGCTGAGTTTTATACGGGCATTGTGACCACTGATGAATACAGAAAGTAAATCATGGAAACCCACCATGGGAATATTTCCGGCCATGACAAGCCCCACATTTTTTTTACTGTTCGAAGGGTGATATTCTGAAAGCCATTTATCGATTTTATTTCCATCCAACATGTATATAATTCCATCGATGCTTTGCCTTACAGATTTCCGGGTGAACCAAGGGTTTTCATTGGCCGCTTTCAAACTGAGTTCCTCAAATTCCTCTGCTGACAGGTTTTTTAGAATTTCTATAAAATACTTTACCCGGTCTACTCTTTCCATATTGATTTAATTTCCTGCGAAATTAAAAAAAGAAACTTGAAGACCGTCATCGACCATACAACTTGAAAATTTGTAAATTGGTTTAAGACATAATTTTTTAATCGATTCCTTAAAATGATGATTTGGTCTAGACTGAAGAGCATTGCCCTCATAATAAATTATAAAACGTTTATAGTCACCACCCTTGCTGTAGCTTCCACCTGGTTATGTGGGTATTACCAGATAAAAGCGGAATTACCTTTAACCCTCGTGGGTATAGCCATTGTATTTCCTGTAGTATTCAGCATTGACTCAGCCTACAAGCGACGGGAACGGGTATTGGTTTTGCTCAGTGACTTCAAAGCCCATATAAATTCAATTTTTCTCGCTTCGAGGGATTGGTTGGAGCCTGCAGACGAAAAATTAATGAACAAGATCAGGAATAATCTTCATGACATATATGCCCATCTTAGAAACTACTGTACAGCTTCAGAAGGTGATGCAGAAGCGGAGAATGACCTCTATGAATCTATTTCCAAGCTCTCAAAAAAGGTTCAGAAATTCAGACAGAGAGGAATGTACCTTGGAGAAGTAAGCCGGGTGAACCAGTATATATCAAAACTGACGATCGATGCAGAGAATATCAAGGCGATAAGAGAGTACAGGACACCTCTCACCCTGAGGGCCTATTCCAAAGTCTTCATCTTTAGTTTTCCAATTCTATATGGCCCTTATTTTGAATACATGGCAGAGGTTTTTACCCCGGGTCTGGAATATATGATGCCAGTGATGTTCAGTTTTATCCTTGTCAGTCTTGACAACATACAGGAACATCTCGAAAACCCGTTTGATCAGATAGGAGAGGATGACGTTAAATTTGATGTTGAGCAATTCAGTGCCCAATTGAAGGATTAGCGCATTTTTGCCCTTTTTATCATATAAGCTCTTAGAATTTCATCGAAATCTGCCCTAATATCTGCTTCGATGAGGTCGATCTTGAACTGCGCACATCTAAGTTTCAATTGGTGGTAATATTCATTCATGTTGCTGATAAAGCGGGATTTCACTTCCGATGGCTTGAGCTTTAGTTTTTCCCCGCTTTCCAGGTCAATGAATTCATAGGGCCTTTCTTCAAAGTCAAAATCACGCTCAGTAGCCACATCAGTGACGTGGAACAGCAGTACTTCATGCTGGTTGTGCTTGAGATGTTGCAAGGCCATAAATAAGTCATCAGGACTTTCATCGGTATCAAACATATCACTGAATATTACTACCAGGGATCTCCTTGAATTCTTCTCTGCAATTTCATGTAGTACCGAACTTACTCTTGTACCCCTTTTAGGGACCGGATGATCCAGCAATTGTTCAAGAGTAGTGAGTAACTTATTCAAGTGTGTTCTTGTAGACCGTATCGGAGTATTTTCTTCAATGGATTCCGCGAACGTACATAGTCCAACTGCATCCCTTTGCTTTTGAAGCAAAAAGGCGATTGCTGCAGAAGCCATTATGCTGAAGGTGAGTTTTCCTTTGGTGTCTGAGGGATAATGCATTGAGGGTGAATTATCGATTACCAGCTGGCATCGAAGATTGGTCTCTTCCTCGTACCTTTTAGTATACAGTCGGTCGGTCTTGGCGAAGACCTTCCAATCAATGTGCCTTGTGCTTTCTCCTGTATTATACAGTCTATGCTCTGCAAATTCTACAGAAAAACCGTGATAAGGGGATTTATGGAGGCCTGTAATAAACCCATCCACTAATTGTCTTGCGAGAAACTCAAGGTTGCCGTATTCCCTTACCGTATTAATATCGATTTTCATCCAAGTAAATTTACATCATAATCAGCGCCGAATCCTTAGGAAATGAGTAAAAATCGATATTTAGGCGCTATTCAAGTTGAATTTCAAATTTGCTTATAATTGAAAGAATCCTTTATATTTAAAATTCTTTGGGATAAATTTCCATTGACGTTCAACTTAAATTAAAATTCAGGATAGTGGAAGAGAACAACAAAGACCGTGATGAGATTTTCTCAGAAAGGGTCAAAGCGGGCAAGAGAACCTATTTTTTTGATGTAAAAGCTACTCGGTCAAACGATTATTATCTCACGATCACAGAATCAAAGCGCAGGTACAAGGACGACGGGTTTGTCTATGAAAAACACAAGATTTTCCTCTATAAAGAGGATTTTGACAAATTTATCAACGCATTGCATTCGACAGTGAGCCATGTTAAAGATGAGCTACTTCCGGATGTTGATTTCGAGCAATACAAAAAACCAAAGGAGGAGCAGAATTCGATCGACTCAGATCTCAAATGGGACTGATCCTTCAGTGATTTTAAAAATGAAACCCTTGAATTCAGATTCAGGGGTTTTTTTATCTTTATGAAAAAGCAATAATACGATGAGTAAAGGGCTGTTCCAGCTAATAATCGGTGCAATTCTATTCCTTGTGCTTGGCTATATCTTCACCGATATTTACATCTACTTTATTGTATCGATTGTACTGGCCGCCATTCTGAAGCCTATAGTCAGGGCAATATCGAAATTGCAGGTGTACAGGGTTAAAATACCGAGGGTGCTGGCAGTATTGGCCTCCTTCCTGATACTTGCAGCCTTTGTGTTCCTTTTTGTTTTGCTATTTGTTCCACTTATATCTGATCAGATTGGTGTGATATCCAACCTGGATTATGCCACATTTTCTGAGAGGATCGGTGTTCCATTGAAGAGCGTAGAAGACTTCTTTATCGAGTACCAGCTTACCACAGAAGGGAATGGCTTCCTCGTGCAAGAGATAAATAACCAGTTTCAGACGATTATTACTCAAATAGATGTTGGTAACCTGATCAATGACTTCTTGTCACTCACAGGTACTGTATTTATCGGTTTCCTCGCGATATTTTTTATTACTTTTTTTCTGCTGTATGAGATGGGACCTATCAGAAAGTGGTTTATTTCCCTTATAAGCAATAAGTACTTTGAAGTAACCATTGCGGCAGTAAACAAGATAGAAAGATTGCTCACGCGGTACCTGTTTGGTTTGCTCATGCAGATGACAGCAATCTTCACCCTGGCTTCTATTGGACTCTCACTGGTTGGTATTAAATATGCACTGACCATTGCGATGTTTGCTGCCATAGCTAATATCATCCCATACCTCGGCCCAATCCTGGGCGCCACATTCGGGATATTAGTTGGGGTTACGATCAACCCGGACCTGGTGTCCGGACAGGATTATCTCTTTCATATTGTAAAAATTGCCTCTGTATTTGTTGTGGTACAAATCACTGATAATGTAGTCTGGCAACCCCTGATTTTTTCGAAAAGCGTCAAAGCTCATCCGCTCGAAATATTTATCATTATATTTGCGGGCGCAACGCTGGCAGGCATACTCGGAATGATACTTGCTATCCCCGTGTACACGGTATTAAGGGTGACATTTATCGAATTTGTGAGCGGCTACAAGCGTTATAAAATATTCAAATTACAGACGTTTAAATTCAGGTAATGGGCTTGAGATGTGGAATTGTAGGCTTGCCCAATGTGGGAAAGTCTACTCTTTTTAATGCGCTTTCCAGCAATAAGGCAGAAGCCGCTAATTTTCCTTTCTGTACCATAGAACCCAACGTGGGGGTCATCACTGTACCCGACGAGAGACTTAACAAACTAGCGGAAATTGTAAAACCGGAGAAAGTGATCCCGACCACCATTGAGTTTGTAGATATTGCAGGACTTGTGAAGGGTGCCAGTAAAGGCGAGGGATTGGGAAATCAATTTCTCTCCCATATAAGGGAAGTAGATGCCATCATCCATGTCATCCGATGCTTCGTCGATGATAATATTGTACATGTCGATGGAAAAGTCGACCCGGTTTCTGACAAGGAGATTATTGATACGGAGCTACAGCTCAAAGACCTTGATACGATCGAAAAGCGAATAGTACGGGTCGAAAAGGTAGCAAAATCGGGAGATAAAGTGGCAAAGCAGGACTACGAAGCACTGGTCAAGATTAAGGAGCACCTGGAAAGTGGTATGAATGCGAGGTCACTTAAGCTTGACTACTGGCCGGCTGACCTGTTCCTACTCACCTCAAAACCTGTCATATATGTAGCTAATGTTGAGGAGGGGAGTATCACTACCGGAAATGAACACGTTGAATTTCTCAAGAAATCAATTGAGGGTGAGGACGCTGAACTCATCATGATCTCTGCCGCCATTGAATCACAGATCGCTGAATTAGATGACCCGGGGGAACGTGAATTGTTCCTCGATGAGTATGGGCTTAAGTATTCGGGCCTGGATTTACTTATAAAATCCTCATATTCCTTACTGAACCTGATTACATACTTTACTGCAGGAGAAAAGGAAGTACGCGCTTGGACGATCCACAATGGTTGGAAGGCCCCGAAGGCTGCAAGTGTCATTCACACTGACTTCGAAAGAGGCTTTATTAAGGCTGAGGTAATAAAATATGACGATTACCTGCAGTATGGATCAGAACATGCCTGCCGTGAAAAGGGAAAACTTTCGATTGAAGGGAAAGAATACATCGTGAAAGATGGAGATGTAATGCACTTCAGATTCAACGTTTAGTTGAATTTTAAGGAAAACATTACCTGATATCGAGCCTTTTAAGCTCTTTTTGCTTTAAAATTTGATAAAATTTCATTTTTTTTAAAGACTGATAAGTGTCTGTTTAGTTTTTTGTCCATTAAAGCTGACCTTTCAGAGTAATATATTTTTTCAGCTTTGAGAGTTAGAATTATTTTTCGACTAGTAAACCGTGGGGGTGTAGTGCCCTTTCACCATCAACATTTGTTGGCCCAATTAATTAAGGGACTAATCCTGAAAGGTGGTGTCGAGGATTATTTTCGATTTAAGAGCTTCAACTTCTCGGGACTTAAAGGACAAACACGGGTAAGCCGAAAAGGGCTGCATTTTTTCTCATCCAAGGTGACCCTCGTCTTCAGTAGTTCAAACGAGAAATTTGTCAATTACGTAACTAATATGATCTTCGAATCGGGAAAGATCGAAATTGGCTCTGTACAGCTAATCCCTGATTCTGTTGAAAAAGAGGAACAGACTCCGCTGGAAAATCCCACTAAATTTGTTTGCATATCCCCAGTGGTCCTTTCAAAACCGGTCTTCGGCGACAAATCCAGTAAGAAATTTGTCCACCCGGAAACGGACATGTTTTCAGACATGATTTTTGAGTCAACACTCTCCAGGATGACCAGTGAAAAGGATTACACGGAAAAGGAAGTTGAGAGTTTCTATAAATTCCAGATAGTACCCGACAAGCATTATATCGAACGTCTCGACAGTCAGCATAAAAAATACGCCAGGATATACTCAGTGTATGACGATGATGTGAAATATGAAGTGCGTGGCTATACTTTCCCCTTTACCTTATATGCAGCCAGCCCGGTGCTTGAGTATGTTTATACAAACGGTATAGGGTATTTCTCCCATAAAGGATTTGGAATGCTGGACCTTGCTGAAGCTGAGAAAACCGTAAAGACTAAGACTCTCAGTAAGTCTATTGCTACCTGATCCTCTCGTTTACACCGAACTGATAATACCCCACACAAAACTCCTCTCTTCTTCCGATGGGTTTAAAGTATACAAACACCTCGTAAAAGTTCTCAGTGTCTATATAGTCTCCTTCGATGATGTTTTTGTCTTTACCGGGTGAAGCCTGATAATACATGTAATCATACCAGCCTTGTTTAAGTAACATTCGTGTCCGATACGTCCTGCTCTCACCGTCAAAATACATTTTTGCTTCAGGGGATAATTTCCAATCGGAAAGCGCACCGAAAACGTACAATTCCCGGGTCGAATCGTAAGGATCAAGTTCAAGCTCAAAATTCACTTCCAGATAGTCGGAATAATAGGTGGAGTTTTGAGCGTCAAAATTGACAGATTGAAATCCGCCATTAATGTCCCGGTAGAAGGTATAGGCCAGGCCTGTTCTTGGTTTGTCTCTTTGAATGTTTACCGAAACTGGTGATGCCTGACGGTTAATACCTTGAACAAACTGCCCGGGTGATATAATTGACCTGATATCAAAATACCGAAATTCATTGCCGGGGGGAAAAGAATTGCTGTTATCAAAATACCTGAATTCCAGTTTAGATTGGTCTTCCTTTACAAATGTGGGAGGTAAAAGTTGTTTTGAATTATCCCACCGTCCGTTTTGGCGGATGGTAGCCCTTAACTGGTTGTAAGGATCCTCCACATTCAGGTCCTTGTAGAATACATTGAAATCAATTCTGTGTCCTCCAAAACTTGTAAACCCGGAAAGTTCGTCGGGACCTGTTACCAGTACATCTTCGCTAAAGACAATGAACCTTCGCGAGAGTATGATGTCTTCCTCGTTACCTTCCCGGTAAACAATCGCGAGATAATTGCCGGGTATCTTTACCGGGGGAATATCAACACCATAATGAACGTATTTTACTTTGGTATCCAGGCTCAATTCATAGTCATTGATCCTGAATTCATTGTATTCCTGAAGGTATTCAATGCTGTTTACATATGACTCTTCCCATTCGGAAGTCAGGTTTTTTATTCTGAGGAGATAGTACTCATTATCTTCTTTCAAGTCGTCAAATTCAAGTCTCAATTGCGGCCCTCCCTGTAAGGGAGCTACAGGAGTACGGTATTTTGAGAAAGGGATGTTGCCGGTGGGAAACAGTTGTACTGTCCTTATGGTCTCTTCGTATACCCTGTCGGAGAATTCCAATGTTTTTTGTGACTCCTGTGAGGTTGTTGGATAGTAACTTCCCGCACACCGCATGATAAACAGGCTGGATATAAGCAATAGAGTACGTATTTGAATACCGGGTTTGAAATGCTTGCTCATCGGGAAAAAACGCTTGATTTCCGTATTTTAGTCTAAAATTTGAACAATTTAAGCATCGATTCCAACCATTCTCAACGAAGTAGGGTCTGAATATCGAAAGCCGGCCATGATTTCCGAAAAAGAAATTATTAATGGGTGCATAAACTCTGAAAGAAAAGCCCAAAAGGCTTTGTACGAGATGCACGCGCCCAGACTTTTGGCTGTGGCCAGGCGTTACGCAAAATCTTTGGATGAGGCGGAAGATATATTGCAGGAATCATTTATTAAGGTATTCAAGAATATTGAAAAATACCGGGGTGATTCAAAGTTGGGATACTGGATGAAACGAATTGTGATAAATACGGCCCTGAATCATCAGCGAAGTAAGCTCTACTTGTTTCCTATGGTAGATGTTCAGGATATTCCACTTGGAACAGATACTGATTTTACTCTCAGGGAGCACAAATTGAATGACCTGATGAAGCTAATTGGTGAATTGCCTGATGGCTGCAGGGTTATTTTCAACCTGTATGCCATTGAAGGTTATAACCACCGGGAGATTGCAGAATTACTGGAAATAAGTGAGGGAACCTCAAAGTCTCAATATGCACGGGCTAAACAGTTGTTAAGAGACAAACTGCAAAAGGATAACGATTTCAATTATGGAACCCTTTGACAGAGGAACATTTGAAAATGAATGGGCTGAAGCCTTTGAAGGAGCCGAATTGGCACCTTCAGCAGGACTTTGGGACAGCATTGATATGACTCTTTCCGGCCAGGAAGGGATCCTGTATAGAAAGAGGTTCGTGGCTATGCGTTGGGTCGCAGCTGCCGCAGTTATTCTGGCCTTATTATTTGGTGGAATGGGCTACTACTTTTGGAATACCAACCAACTGTTGGAGGCCAGGTTATCTGAGAATAATGATCCAGGATTAAATGCTCCTGCCAATGAGGGACTTGCCCTAAGTGAAGAACCGAAGACTGTCGAACCGTCAGATAATAACCCAATTATTCAAAGCCGGGAAGAATTAAATTCCAATGAAGAATTTAGCTCTAATACAAAGGCAAGTTCCATTGAAGAATTAATGCCTAATGAAGAAGTACCTTCAAGTGATGAAATGAGGTCAAATGAAGAAGTTAGAACCAATCAAAAGGTAACTCCTGATAACACAGTAAACTCAATTGCTATTAATGAGGAGACAGATAATTCCCAATCTCAAATAATCTCTGACGACCGGGAAAGTACAAAGAATAACGCAATTGCTGAAAATGTTGTGAAAGCGGATTCGGACAATAATAGTGGAATATCACGTACATCGATTTTAATTAATAATACGGTTAATGAAGACAGAATCAGGCGTAGCCTTGCGGGAATTACGGGAGACCAAAGAGAGGGTGACAACATCTTTTCAAATCGGGTATTGGGAAAATCCTTTATGCGCATAGGATATGATGATTCACAACTGGATAAGGCTTATAGTCTTAGCTTTACCGGAGTTAAGTTTGATGAAATAGACATGATTAAGGTGCCTGTGATCAGTATTGATTTTGATGATGAGGAGGATTTCGAAAAGAATACCTGGGCGGGTGTACAGCTCGCCGGGGGCGCTTATAATCCGGAAGCTTCAACGGGTGGGTTTGGACTTTCATTTGCCCAGGCCGAATCAGATTTTGCAGCGACCGCCAACCAGACTAATTCTGAATCAGTGATACGTGGAAATACCAGGGGATATGGACTACGAGTGGGAACGACCTTGAGCAAGAAATTTCTATTTAAAAGTGGATTGCAGTTTGCATCGGTGACATCGGGAACGTATGTAGGTTCTGATGCATCCTTTTACAGCTCGGCCAATGACCTTTCTCTCCAGGCTTCCAGAGCAAATTTTAATAATTCTACTTCTCCTAATTCCGCCCTGGTGATAGATACTTACAATTTCCTGAGTGTACCGCTGGAGGCCGGGTATTATTTGCTGAATGGAAGATTCAGTATATCTCTTAATCCGGGGATTGATTCAAGATTTTATCTCAACACCAGGTCTGAAAGATACGTGTCCGGCAACCCGGACCGGGAGTCACTGGTTAGTGATATTAATCCAGTAACATTTTGGGGTCAGATTGGGACCGATATTTCCTATCGATTGAATGACCGATACCATATCGTAGTTTCTCCCGGATACAAGTTCGCACTCAATAGTCTTGAAACCGGGTCAGGTGTTTATCCTGCTTTAAGTGAAGTGGCATTCAGTATGCACTATATCTTTGACAATTAAGGGACCTTGTAGATCAGCTTCCTCAGGCACACCAGGTGGCTGAAAAGAACCGCAGGAACTATAAATACAGGAAGCCAAACATAGGGAAAATAGAGAACGGCAACATTGGGTTGCTCAAAGGCCATTTGTTGAAATGGGAAGGGTGCCGATAAGACTGCAGTGGCTACGATATTGAACAGTAACCCCAGCGCCAGCAGATTCCAGACAATCAACCAACCGCGGGCTTTTAAGGGGTCTTTTATCATTAAACCGACAAAAATCGCGGTTACTCCGGCCAGGATATCAAAATTTCTCCCCTCAAAGGTCATAACCTCGGCGATATAGGTTTCCAGCATTAACCAATAGAGAACCAATTCTACTGGAATCCGAACCACATGAAGAATAGTCAATTGTTTTACGGGCAATTGGTCGATTAATTTTCTGCCGGAGCGTGAAATAAATAACAAGAGTATTAGAACTATCATAGGGAGTAATCCAAATACCATTAACAAGGGAGGAATTGCTTCAAGGTGTGAATAATAGATTCCCTCTTTAGCCAGGATTGCCTGGAGTATTAGCCATCCCGTAATCCCCATAAATATAATGTTGGCCTTGTAACGGTCCTTCTTCATGTTTGACATCGCCCAGAGCAAAAAAATCAGGGTAGCAAATGTGGCAATCCAGAAGGTGATCGGTATGTGAAGGGGAAGGTCTTCCATGCGACCTGCAAGATCATATATTTTCTTATGCCGGACAATGAGCAGAAGAATACAATAAATATTTATTCCACTTCCAACCCTTTGTTGGGACCCGGGGTCTTAACAACAAACTCCAAAAGGAAAACCACAATGAAAAGAAATTACCTTCATCTAAACGTGTTGCTGATTGGTATAGGCTTAATAATGTTGACGGGTTTGCAGGGTTGTTCTGACCGGTGTGAAGAGTCGAGGCGCTGGGTATATTATGAACCCATTTATACGTCGTTGGAAGAGATCAGGTCCAGCATAAACCAGACAGACATTGAGCGGGATATTAAAAACCCGGGCAGGCTCTATTACCTCAATGGCTATATGCTTATCAATCAACCCGGAGAGGGGATACATATTATTGACGACCGGGATGTGAGCAACCCGGTCTACAAGTACTTCCTGGAAATCCCCGGTAACTTTGATATGGCGGGTCAGGGCAATCATTTATATGTTGACAGTTACATCGACCTGGTTGTGCTGGATGTGTCGAACATTGTCAATATTCAGGAAGTAAACAGGGTGGAAAATTTTTTTCCTGAATATAATAGCTTCGGATATTACTTTGATGCGGAACGTGGCCTGGTGACTGGCTGGGAGGAAGTTGAGCAATTTGAAACCTTTGAGAGTGATTGCGAAGGGTATTATTATTCCGGGGGCTGGTGGCCCTATAACAGGGGAATTGCAGTTGATTTCGCCATGGCAGAATCTTCTTTTAACCCGAGCGCCTCTGTAGCTCCTCCTTCAAGTCCGGGTATCGGGGGAAGTCTGGCAAAATTCACAATTAGTAATAATCACCTGTACATGATTGACCAGTCCGATCTTCATTGTGTGAGCATTGAGAATCCCGATCAACCGGTGATTTTGAATAAAACCAACCTGGGCTGGGGGATAGAGACCATTTTCCCATATGAAAATCATATCTATGTTGGGTCTCAGTGGGGAATGCACATTATAAACATTGATAGCCCTGGCAACCCCGATCATATTTCCACCTTCAGCCATGTATTTGCCTGTGATCCGGTAGTGGTACAAGGAGACTATGCCTATGTTACCCTGAGAGACGGGGCACCATGCAGGAATGGGGAAAACGAACTCAATGTGATCGACATCTCAAATAAATCTAATCCGACCTTATTAAGTGAGTTTAATCTTTACAATCCGGGGGGCTTAGGTGTAGATGGAGATCTTTTATTTATCTGCGATGGAATTGCGGGACTCAAAGTATTTAATGCTGCGGATAAAATGTCTATCACAGATAATGTCGTAAAGTTTTACCCCGACCTGGAGGCAATTGATGTCATACCGTTTAATAATGTCTTAATGGTTATTGCCACCGATGGTTTCTACCAATACGATTATTCGGACCCTGAAAATATTCAGTTGCTCAGTGAAATCCCTTTGACTTATGAGTAACCGGATTCTAGTCATCACACTGATCTTGTCCTGTTTTACCCTTTACGGATTTGGGCAGGATAAGATTTTTCTTATCAACGGGAATAAGATCAAGGGAGCCTTTATACCCGAGTTGTCAACCGACACAACTCTCTACCTCACAATTTTTGACAGAGGTATCCATATACCATATAATGTCATTAAGGCTGCTCGATTCAGTAAAAAGAGCAAAGCTATGGGAGCGAAGAAGGTGCATGCAAAGATTTACCCCGAACTCCCCACCGGAATGTATCACCGGTTCGGAATCGGGACACTTTTAGGAAGTCATTCATATTGGGGTGATCCCACTTTTTCGCTTCATTTGGAAACGGTCACCGGCTATAAATGGAGTAATCTGAAGAATGTGGGGTTCAGATTGGCCTTTGATACCTATGAGGATTATTTAACCCTTCCTCTGGCAATACATTATGAGCTTGAGGCAACGAGGAAGTATACTTCGCCCATGATTTACGGAGGATTAGGTTATGGTTTTGCCTGGATGAGAAGTGATGCTAACCTCGAATTTGATAAAATACGTGGCGGATTGCATTATTATGCCGGGCTAGGCTACCGATTCCATATGGAAGAAGGTAAAAATATACTTGTCAGGATAGGTGGTCAAAGCCAGAGAGTGGTACAGGAGATCACTGATCCGGATGCCCGGGAATCTTACTGGGGCGTCACATACCAGAAGAGGATCATGAGAAGGTTAACACTTGGAGTGGATATTACTTTTTAGCATTATCTACCAGCGACTCCCACTGTTCTGAATACTTCTCAAGTTCAGATTTCAGCGAGTTGTAATTTTTCCTGATTTCTTCGTACCGCATTTGATCCTTGTATAAATCAGGGTTACCCATCTTAAGCTCCACTGTTGAGATTTTATCCTCCAGGTTCATAATTTTAGATTCCAAGTCCTCAATTTCTCTTTTACTGGGATTTTGAGCCTTGTTCTTGAGTTTATCTTGTTTTTCGGCCTTGTCTTTTTTTAGCGGTTTATCTTTCTTTCCCGAATGGGTATCGGTGTTTATTGATTTCATGGCCCGATTCCTCATCCAATGAAGGTACTCCTCAAATGTGCCGGGATATTCCTTGACCATACCTTCGTCAATATACCATATCTTATTAGCCACCTGGGTGACAAAGTGCCTGTTGTGGGAGACTACTACATAAGTTCCTTCGTATTGATTAAGGGCTTCAATCAGGATGTTTTCCGAGATAAAATCGAGGTGGTTGGTAGGCTCATCAAGCAACAGGAAGTTAGCCTGACTAATCAGGGTTTTTGCAAGGGCAACCCTTGATTTTTCACCCCCCGAGAGCACTTTAATTTTCTTGAATACATCGTCGTCGCTGAAAAGGAAACAACCCAACAAGTTCCTGAGCTCCAATTCAGTTTTACCAGAACCTGACAATTTTAACTCACTTAATATTTCCTGGTTGACATTAAGTGCTTCCAACTGATGTTGTGCATAGAAGCCGAAATTAACATTATGACCAATTTCACGTTCCCCTTCGTGTGGTTCAGTACCGGCGATTATCCGGAGCAAGGTGGATTTACCCTTTCCGTTAGCGCCCACAAGTGCAATTTTATCTCCACGGGCTATATGAAGGTTGGAGTTCGAAAACAACCGATTGTCTTCATAAGCTTTTCCAATGGCATTAAGATCTAGTACTCGCTTGCCGGAACGTTGGTTTATGGTGAAGTTGAATGATATCGAAGGATTCTCATCCACCGAATCTTCAATCTTGTCCATCCTTTCCAGGGATTTTATCCTTGATTGAACCTGTCTCGCTTTGGTAGATTTACTACGAAAACGTTCGATGAAACGTTCGGTCTGTTTGATCTGTTTTTGCTGGTTCTCAAAAGCATTTCCACGTATCTCCTCTCTAAGCTCTTTCTCCTGGCGATAGAAGGAGTAATTCCCCGAATACCTTATCAGTTGCTTGTCTGTAACTTCAACCGTTGTATCAATTACGTTGTCAAGGAAATTCCTGTCGTGGGAAACTACCATTACAGCACCTTCATAACTTTTCAAGTAGTTTTCCACCCATTCAATGGAGGGAAGATCCAGGTGGTTGGTGGGTTCATCGAGCATCAACAGCGAGGGCTTTTGCAGCAATAGTTTTGCCAGCATTACCCTCATCCGCCAACCACCGCTGAACTGGCGAAGGGGTTGTTGCAGTTGCTCTGTGGTAAATCCTATTCCTTCCAGTACCTCTTCGGCAGCCGATTGTGCGCTGTAACCTCCCAGGTGTTCATACTTTTCCTGGTATTTTCCGAGCTTCTCAACCCATTTGTCGCTGTAATCGGCTTCGAGTTGATGCAATGCATGGTCTATTTTATGCTTGAGGTCATTGATCTCCCCGAAAGCCTCCATGGCAACGTTGAGTATTGGCTCATCTGATTCGTAAGAGAGAAGGTCCTGGTTAAGAAATCCAAGAGTACAATCTTTGGGGAAGGAGATGTCTCCGGAATCTGGTGTCAAGTCCCCATGGATCAATCGCAACAGGGTCGTTTTCCCCGTTCCATTCAGCCCTATCAGACCAATTTTGTCTTTTGGCTTAATAAAAAGTGAAGCTTCATCGTAAAGCGCCCTGCCTCCTACGAAATATGATAAATTATTGATCGAAACCATTGGGCGGCAAAGATAGGGACAAGGGGACGAGGAGACAAGGAGACAAGGGGACAAGGATTCCACGAAATTATTCTCTATCATCTATCATCTATTATCTCATTTCCGGGCGCAACTAATTCGGCCTCAATATACTGTTAGTCGTTAGCTGTTAGCTGTTATCTAACCCTACCTTTCATAACAATCCCATTGCAATAAAATCTATTCATGACCAATTTAGCGACCATAAATTATACACATGAAATATTCACTATTTACTATAATCCTGTTTGCCGGAATGGTGGCTTGCAGTACAAATAATCAGGAAAATACAGATTCCTCAGATTTACCATTGGAAAGGATCAACCTTCCCGAAGGGTTTGAGATTGACATCTTTGCGGAAGTTCCCAATGCCCGGAGTATGGCCAGGGGAGAGGATGGCACTATCTACGTGGGAGCGAGAAGAGGTGGTCAGATCCATGCAGTAAAGGATAACGACGGGGATAATAAGGCCGATGAGGTAATTGCGATAGGGGAGGACTTCAATATGCCTAATGGGGTGGCCTTAAAAGATGGCGACTTGTATGTCGCTGAGGTCAACCGGATACTTCGATACAAAGACATTTCCCAGAACCTTGACAACCCCACATTTGAGGTGGTATATGATCAATACCCGACGGAAAAGCATCACGGATGGAAATATATCGCTTTTGGCCCGGATGGTAAGCTATATGTACCAGTTGGAGCACCCTGCAACATTTGTGAGAGTGAAGATGAGGTTTTTGCATCGATTACCCGGATGGATCCCGATGGTTCAAACATGGAGGTATATGCTCATGGGGTAAGAAATACAGTAGGTTTCACCTGGCACCCCGATACCGGTGCTATGTGGTTTACTGATAATGGGAGGGATATGCTTGGTGATGACGAGCCTAATTGTGAACTCAACAAAGCTAGCAGTGGGGGAATGCATTTTGGGTATCCTTATTGCCACGCGGGCACCATTTCTGATCCTGAATTCGGGGATAAAGGTGATTGTGATGATTTTATTCCTCCCGCTCAACAGCTGGGTCCTCATGTAGCCCCTCTGGGACTGAAATTCTACCGGGGTGGGATGTTCCCCGAATCTTATCGAAAAAATCTTATCATTGCAGAGCACGGATCATGGAACCGGACCGAGAAAATTGGTTATCGGCTGATGAGTGTTGATGTGAAAGATGGTGAAGCATCTAACTACCGCGTCTTTGCCGATGGTTGGCTCGACGATGAATCACAAGAGGCATTTGGAAGACCGGTGGATGTACTTGAAATGCCGGACGGATCATTGCTCGTGTCAGACGACTATGCCGGAGTAATTTACAGGATTACCTACGGGGGTTAATTAGATAAGGCTTTTCAGGGCTTTCCAGAGATTTTTTTTCAAATTGACATCTTCAGCAAGTGCTGAAAGCGTGTCTGCCACAATACAACGGTTAGTGCCCAGCTGAATGAGTTCATATTTAGCACTCATTTCCACGCCGGGGATTTTGGGTCCAAAGGAAAGCACTGTTGCATTTTTAAAATCCCCTAAATCAAATGACTCATGTGAAAGGTCATATTCACGGGCAGAGTCGATACTTAACTGGATGGATTCGAGAATCTTTACAAGTAGATCCCTTTCAGAGGGGCTTAACTGAAGTTCATAACAGATTACCAGTCCGCTGATTTTTTCCGAGACCCCAGTCCCCGGACGAATTAATTCCTCTCCCTGGTATAAGAAATAATGGAATGCATCCCTATTCATGGGCTTTCATATCTTCAAAATACGAAATGAGTTCTTTGGCATCAGAGGCCTTGATCCTTCCGGCAAATATCAATCGAAGCTGTCTTCTTCTCAGGGCAGCCTCATAGTGCTGTTTTTCATCATCGCTTTCGGGAACACATTCAGGAACATCGATGGGACGTCCGGCCTGGTCAACCGCCACAAATGTGGCAAAGGCACTGTGCGTTTGGAATTTCTCCCCGGAAGGAATGTCTTCCGCTTCGACTGTTACATGAACTTCCATGGATGAGCTAAAGGATCGCGTTACTTTGGCCTTGAGGGTAATAACATTTCCCAATTGAATGGGCCGCTTGAAGGAAATCGTATCAAAGGCCGCTGTTACCACGATCCGATTCGAATGTTTTTGAGCCGCAATCGCGGAGGCTACATCCATCCAATGCATTAAACGGCCTCCCATTAAGTTGTTCAGCGTATTGGTATCATTGGGTAGTACAAGTTCGGTCATTGTTGTAAATGACTCCCGGGCAAATTTTTTCTTTACGGACATATCGATCAATTAGGGCTTCCAGCCATCGGCACCAAGCAATGGCACAAAGCTAAAATAATTAAACTCCTTTTTGGACAACTTGTTTGCCGATACTTTAGTGATAAGTATCATCTTCTGCATTTCATTGTTTCCAACGGGTATGATCAGTTTACCACCGATCTTTAGTTGTTCCACTAGTTTTTTTGGAATGGAGGGTGCGCCAGCGGTGACAAGTATCTTGTCATAGGGTGCCTTTTCAGGTAGTCCCTGGCTACCATCTCCCTGGTAAAAATAGGGTTTATAGCCCATTTTCGGTAAAAACTTCCTCGTACGGTCAAAGAGCACCTTATTGTATTCAATGGTGTGGACCTCGGCGCCCAATTCCATCAGAACGCAAGCCTGGTACCCGGATCCTGTCCCGATCTCCAGGACTTTGTCTCCGGGTTTGATATCGAGCTTTTCGGTTTGGAAAGCGACTGTATAAGGTTGAGAGATGGTTTGTCCTTCCCCAATAGGAAAAGCCTTATCCTGGTAGGCGTGCTCGAGAAAAGCACGGTCGAAAAAGAAATGCCTTGGAATTTTCATCAGGGAATCCAGGATACGCTCATCAGAAATACCCTTTTCCCGCACCGTCTTTACCAGGGATTTCCGAAGTCCTTTTGCTTTATAACTATCTTCCATTACCACGGTTGGCAAGTTAATAGATACGGTCAAATTGCGAATAGGAAATTATCAATCTGAATAACTATTTCTAGATAACGTCTTCCTCTCAAATCTTATCATGACTATATTGCAGGTCATGATAGTTCGCTTGTTGTCGTCGCTGTTTATCGTTGGTTTATTCACCGGTTGCCTGGAGGAGATTGGAGAAATAAATGAAAAGGAGTTTGAACTGGGAGTGAGTCCCGAGGTTGCCTTGCCGGTGATTGATTCACGGGTATTTGTCAATGATTTTTCGGATGAACTGGATAGTGTCATCGTAAGCACAGATCCGGATGGGACGATAGTTCTTTCATACATGGATCAATTGTTCAGCGAGGTAGCCGAAAATTATTTTTCCGTGCCGGGCCAGACTTCACCCATTGTGACATTTTCAGGGCTTAGCTCAGGTGGCATGCCGCTTACCGGAACCATAGAGGAAACGAAAAGTGATATATTGGAAGTGGAACCGGATAATAACGAGCGACTTGACCTGGTCAGGCTAAAAGGAGGAACCATCCGGCTTGTGGTCAATTCCTCTTATACGGTAAATACCGACGTTACATTTGACATTCCTAATCTCTTAATTGAAGGTGTACCTTTTAATGAGAGTATTTCGGTTGCTGTTGGAAACAACATGTTTGATTACAATTTAACTAACTCAACATTTAGCCTGGTCTTAGCTGG
Source organism: Flammeovirgaceae bacterium (assembly GCA_024638265.1). Taxonomy (GTDB): domain Bacteria; phylum Bacteroidota; class Bacteroidia; order Cytophagales; family Cyclobacteriaceae; genus JAHEKQ01. Next base: position 6,350 of record JAHEKQ010000008.1, on the reverse strand, counting down.
TTCGGATTTTAACAAACTTGCCTTCGATGTCACTATTTTACTCTCGGCAAATGGGGATGTTGTTCTTCCCGCGCAAAGCCTCGAAGCATATTTTGAGATTCTTAATCCTGAATTTCAATTGATTGTTGGAGAATCAGACTTCAGGGAGATTGAAAACCAATCGGGAACGGAACCTATCAATATACTCCAAAACCTCACTATTGAAGATTTTCAATTGGAGGAACCCTCATTGCAAATCCTTGCGGACAACAGTTTCGGGGTCCCATTTGAGATAGATATACAATCTCTTTCCATAAAGGATCGAGATAATCAAACCCATCCTCTGACCGGGGATCCAATAGATAACCCTCAGATTTTCGCAGCTCCTCCCGGTACTGAAATAGGCACTACGGTTAGTTCAGTGATTGACATCAATTATCAGAATTCGAATCTGTCTGATTTCCTGTCCAACATCCCTACCGAGGTATCATATGCCGCAGTAGCCAGTTATCCCGGGGGAACAGAAAAGATTTTTGTACTGGATACCAGTAAAATTGAGATATCAGCAAATGTCAGACTGCCCCTTTATGGCCGGATAATGAATCTGAGACTGGAAAAAGAATTCGACTTTAGTGGATCTGTATTTGATGATGCAATTGCCGGCTCATTACTTTTTAATATTGAAAATAGATTTCCACTGTCTCTGGGACTAATGGTGGAGTTTTACGATGGGACAGGAACTAAAATTCTGACTCTACTCCAAGATGACCAGGAACTCGTCCCATCAGCTTCAGTTGATGGGGATGGAAGGTCAACAAGTCCTGCCGTAAAGGAACGGGAAATAATTCTTACGGATGAGGATATCGTTACCCTTCGAACAGCCGAATCGATAAAAGTCTTCATTTTGCTCGAGACATCAGATAATGGAGCAGTTCCCGTGCGAATACTTGATATAGATTACATCGATCTAAAAATCGCTGTAAAAGCAGAATTCCAATTATGAGAAACTGGGCGATTATATTTTTAGTGTTCTCAGGCACTGCGGCATTTTCCCAGTTCCAAGTGGCCACATTGCAGTTTGGAGAAAATCTGCCACAGGCCACCTTGCTAAATCCGGGAATTGCTCCTGATCATAAAATAGTTATAGGGCTTCCGGGGATTTCTTCAGCATTTGTGGAGGTAACGGCTCCACTTTCTTTCAATGACCTATGGAAAAGTGATGGTAATCGCTTTGTACTTAACGAAAACGGAATCGCTGAAAACGCCGGCAGGATTATGAGAACGGGTGCCGTGGCAGATGTACAGTTACTCGTCGCAGGGTTCAAGGTCAGTAGCGGATTTATGATGGTCTCGATCAGAAACCGTTTTGAAAATAAGGTCTTTATACCCGGAGAAGTGGCAAGGTGGGCTGTATTTGGTCCCGCTGACCCGATTTCAAGCAATACCTTGTTACTGGATGAGATTGGTGCCATAGGGATCAACTATCTTGAATATGGTATTTCTTATTCCCAACCGGTTACTGCCAACCTTCGAATGGGAGCCCGGTTGAAATATCTTTCCGGTGTGGCAGGGATAAGCGGCTCACAGGATGGATACGTCTACGTTAATTCCGATTCCGCCTCTATTAATGTCAGCAACCTTGAATACACAATTGCCGGCAGCTCCATTTTTGAAGGAAATGCAAAGGCGAGTGATATTTATGCAAGCGGCAACAGCGGTTTCGGTATGGACCTCGGAATGGTATTTAAAGTGAACTCCGATGTCACGGTATCCGCATCTGTAACCGATTTGGGATTTATCAATTGGAAGAATGACCTAAAGGGATACAAATCCGAGGACGCCAGTTACTCTTTTAGCGGATTTGAACTCACTGATTTATTTTTCGGTGAGACCGAAGATATGGAGGCTGAATTGGATACGCTTATTGACAAGTTGGAACCCCGCGAAGTGCCCGGTTCATCCTTTAGAACAGGACTGAATGGAAAGTTGAATTTTTCGGCCCGATATCGACTGGCAGAGATAAGTGAAGTAGGATTTACGTTTAATTCAGCATTTGATAAGGGCAAAATAGATCCCGTGGTCTCTCTCAATCATAACTTGAAGCTTGGGAGGTCATTTTTTCTCCTGACAGGCTTGAGTTATCTAAATGGCAAAGTGAATAATATTAGCGGCGGCTTGATCGTGAAACCGGGACCCATTCAATTTTACTTTATTTCAGACCGGGTAAACAGCTTTTTCTATCCTTCGCGGGCTCGATCAGTAAATCTCAGATTTGGGATGAATATAGTGATTGGGCGCCCTACCATTCTATAATTATGGAGAAGCGTGTCTCCGCTGATTTCCAGGCCATTTATGGCTCAAAACCACAAATCAAAGCATTTGGGCCTGGGAGAATCAACCTGATTGGCGAACATGTGGATTACAACGGGGGGATAGTCCTGCCGGCGGCAGTTGACCTTGGAATCACATTTGCCATTTCCACGGCAGGGGATAATTTTGAGTTTTATTCATGTGACCTGCAAGAGAGGGTTGTAATTTCTCCAGAGGAGATAAAGCCCAGAAAGCAGAATTCATGGGTTAACTACTTTTTGGGAGTTATAGAGGAGATGACTAAGCGAGGCCATGATGTCAGGCCTGTGAAGTTGGCATTCGGGGGAAATATTCCAATTGGATCGGGCATGTCTTCATCTGCTGCCCTGGAGTGTGGATTTGGAGTGGCGATCAATGAGATTAATGATCTGGGATTCGATCGAAAGGAGTTGGCCCATATCGGTCAGATGGCTGAACATAATTTTGCAGGGGTCAAATGTGGGATCATGGATCAGTTTGCATCACTCTTCGGGAAGGAATCATCATTTATTGAGCTGGATTGTCTTAACCTGGAACATAAATATCATCCTTTTATATCGGGTGAGTATCAGTTACTACTTATCGATACCCACGTTAAGCATTCACTGGCTGATTCTGCATACAATGAGAGGCGTGATGAATGTGAAGAGGGCTTGAGAGTTCTGAATCGGGTATACCAGAAAGAACACCCGGAGCTGCGACATTTCAGCAAAGAAGAGATAATAGATGCAAAAGATGCCCTCCAGGATTCGACTTATAATCGTATTCTTTATGTCGCCGAAGAAATAAAACGTGTGGGTGAGGCCTCTGAGATGCTCGACCATGGAGATATTGTAGGGATTGGACAATTATTATATGAATCTCACTATGGATTGAAGAAAAAATACGAAGTCAGTTGTTCGGAATTAGATTTCTTAGTCGATTTTGCTCAATCGAGGAAGGAAATTTTTGGGGCTCGAATGATGGGAGGCGGATTTGGTGGCTGTACGATTAATATCCTCAATAAAGAAAATGATGGCTCCTGGAAAGAGGAGCTCAATACACTTTACTTTTCAGCATTTAATAAGGAAATTTCAGTGTACGAATTTGAGATTTCAAACGGAGCTACGACAACAACATGACGACATTTACGGAAAAAGATCTTACGCAGATAAGAGAACAAGGGGCAAGCATTGATTCTGTTGAAAAGCAGATAAACAATTTTAAAAATGGCTTTCCTCCAATGAAACTAATAAGGCCAGCTACGGTAGGTGATGGAATTATGCTGATGAGTGATGAAGAGAGGTCTGAGCTGATAGCTTCTTACGAGAGGAAGAGTACCAACCTGGAAATTGTCAAATTCGTTCCAGCTTCAGGAGCTGCCAGCCGGATGTTCAAAGCATTGTTCTCTTTTATGAATGCCAATATGGGAAAGGGAGATCAGTCCAGGGCCCTTATGGAAGACAAGCAGCTGTCTGAATTTTTCGGGGGTATTGAAAAATTTGCTTTCTATGATGCCCTGGGGTCAATAATGGCTGCGAATGGATTGAACCTAACCGAATTGTTGGATGACGGCCATTACGCTGAGATTCTCGAAAATTTATTAACCGAAAAGGGACTTAATTACGGAAATCTCCCAAAGGGATTGTTGTATTTCCACATGTACGGTCAAAGTCCACGTACTCCACTAGAAGAACATTTGGTGGAAGGAGCGAGGTATTCAAAAGGTGGCGGAAATACGGTAAAGATACATTTTACCGTTTCTCCCGATCACATGGATTTGTTCAAGGCAAGAATGGAAGAAGTGCGGAAGCATTATGAAGCGGAGTTTAATGTCCGCTATGACGTATCATACTCCATTCAGAACCCCGCTACCGATACCATTGCTGTAAGCCCTAATAATGAGCCATTCCGAGAGGAAGATGGATCTATTTTATTCAGGCCGGCCGGGCATGGTGCCTTGTTGGAAAACCTGGATCATATTGACACTGATATCATGTTCATTAAGAATATTGATAACGTAGTTCCCGACAGGATTAAAGCAACAACTGACGAATATAAAAAGGCATTGGCAGGGCTATTGCTTAATTATCAGCAAAAAATCTTTCACTTTATCTCCTTGATAGACAGTGGTGCATCAGGATCTGAACTGGAAGAAATCTCCAAATTTATCCAGGACGAATTGAACCTTGAACTGGGCAAAAATAAAACGGATGCTGACCTACTGAGATCAAAATTAGATCGTCCAATCCGAATTTGTGGAATGGTAGTTAATAAAGGAGAAGCCGGTGGCGGACCCTTCTGGTGTCTCAACTCGGATGATTCCATAAGCCTCCAAATAGTGGAATCCAGTCAGATTGATATGGAAAATCCTGAACAGGCTGAGATCTTGAGATCGTCTACTCACTTTAATCCCGTAGATGTAATTGCAAGCCCGCGGAGGTATGATGGCAGCACTTTCAAGTTGATGAAATTCAGGGATCCATCCACTGGGTTTATCTCCTCAAAATCAAAAGATGGCAGGGAGTTGAAGGCTATGGAACTTCCTGGTCTCTGGAACGGAAGCATGTCTGATTGGAATACCATTTTGGTAGAAGTTCCTGAGATCACATTTAATCCGGTGAAAACGGTCAATGACCTCTTGAGGGAACAACACCTTTAGATCATAAATTATCCCGGATGAATCATCTAAAACAGGCTTCCCATGACTATATTTAACCAATGGTTAAGAAATACATCACACTGCTGAAAAACCAACTTGAAAAACTTGAGAGGGAAGAGTTCGATTTTGAAGCCTGGAAAACATCCACCGTGATAATACTGACCCGGATTTTCGGTCCTGCAGATGTAAAGATCAAACAGTTGGAAAGCCTGAGGGTTGAATATGGTAGCAGTTGGTCGATGCGGGCAGTAAGCGGGTCCTTTGATCCGATTTCAAGTTCGAAAAAGCAAGGCAGGGAGATTGTTGAAGTGGCGATAAACGAGCTGGAGCTCTATGGTGAGGAAATTCTAAGTCCATGTGGACAGCTAGTGGAGGATTCCCTCTCAGAAGTCCTGACCGTAGCAGATTACAAGGCTTTGCAGGGAATTATAACAGAGCAGGATGCTATTAAAAAGAATGAGGCATTGAATAAATTTCTCAAAAAACTAAGCAAGGATGAACTTACCATGGTTCTTACTCACATCCTTTCAGAACAAAAATAATATCAGGCTACTTTAAGTTCTCCCTCTGCTTTACCCTTTTTATTCATAAGAATATCCACTGCTTTTTTTCGATAATCAAATATTTCCCGGAGCTGTTTTCGGACATAAATTTTGTTCATAATACGTCCCAGGAAACCCAGGGGTAGCGCATAGGTCACTATATCAGTCATTTTTACACCATCCTTGTTGGGTTCAAGAATGTGTTGATGATGCCAGAATTTATAGGGTCCGAATCTTTGTTCATCAACAAAATAATTGGGTTTGCTCACATGGGTGATCTCTGTTACCCAACGAAACCTTACTAGGGGAAATAGCTGAATGGTATAAGTAATAATCTGCCCAGCGTAGGTTGAACGATCGTCATCTATGCTGAGAATTTTAAAGTTCATTTGGGGCGGAGTTATATCAGTCAGGTTCCTCGGTGTTGAAAGGAAGTCCCATGCCTCATCTGCAGGGACATTCAGTTGTTGTTCTGTTCTTAGCGTATAGGTTTTCATATTAATAAAACAGCAAAAATCAGGTTTAGTTAGATAAACCTTGTTTATATCGGTCAATTGCCCTTTCACGAGCCTTGGAGTGCTCGACTATAGGATCGGGATAATCAGGAGTATCGAGTTCTGGAATCCATTTACGGATATACTTCAGGTCTGGATCAAATTTCTTCATCTGACTCTCAGGGTTGAATACCCGGAAGTAGGGGGCTGCATCACATCCTGTGCCCGCCACCCATTGCCAGTTTCCTACATTGCTCGCCAGTTCGTAATCATAAAGCTTTTCTGCGAAGTATGCTTCACCATGAACCCAGTGATGAAGCAGGTGCTTAACGAGAAAACTGGCCG
>JAHEKQ010000127.1 GCA_024638265.1 Flammeovirgaceae bacterium | reverse complement strand
TGCACGCATTTCACAATGATTCGCATACACTACATATTTTTCGTCTTAATTTCTCTTTCATGGGCAATAAACTCCTGGGCCCAGGAGGCAGTAATAAGCAGTCAGTATGATGAAAGTAATGCGGTGTTAGCTCCGGATGGGAAAACACTCTATTTCACAATTGGTAATCATATTCTTAACAGTGGGGGAAGAACTGATAAAGGAGATATCTGGTATTCTCAAGTGAACGATTATGGTGTCTGGTCAACACCCATACGACTTCAAGGGAGTGTAAATAACAGGAACAATAATCGCGTATTGGGATTTAGTGAAGATGGACTTACCATGTATTTACATGGGCACTATGGTTCGGCAGGGGCTTCTGTGCCCACACAGGGGATCTCGGTATCACAATGGAATGGACGTTCCTGGTCAAGGCCACTGAATATTAAGATCCCTTATTTCCTGAATGAATCAGAATTTCAAAGCGGCCATATTTCAAGTGATGGTCAAGTCATTGTATTTTCCATACAAGGGAGAGGTACTAAGGGAAATGAGGATATCTATGTTAGTTTCAGGGATAATGCATCTTATTCGGAGCCGATGAACCTGGGAAGTACTATCAATACCCGCTTCCAGGAATTTACGCCCTATCTTTCCGAAGACAAGCAAATACTCTTTTTCAGTTCAAATGGAAGGGAAGGCGAAGGGAGTAGCGATGTCTACTTTTCGCAACGCCTTGATGATACATGGAAAAACTGGTCCGAGCCTGAAAATATTGGTCGATGGGTGAATACGGATGGCAGGGACTGGAATTTCCTGATGATCGAGAAGATCAGGAAAGTACTCTTCATTTCGACGAGGAGCAGTGACGGGTATGGCGATGTACATATAATAACCCCGCAGGCAGGTATTGATAGTCTTTTTTCTGACAAACCTCAAGTTGTGACAGATGATTCACCCATAACCAGATATGATCTGAACGGAGTGGTTCAGGACCAGGTGGGAGTTCCAATTTCCAATGCAGTGGTCACGATTAACTGGGAGGGATCGACAAAAACATTAATCACCGATAATGAAGGTAGATTCGGATTGGACCTGGAGCCAAATACGGATTATTCATTCCTTGTCGAGTCGGGATTATATATTCCACAGACACGTAAGTTGTCCACCGGAAGTACTGTGGAGACCTCTCAGATGACATTTAGATTGCTTTATGCCGAGGTGGGGGTTACGGTTAAACTCGAGAACATCCTCTTCAGAAAGGGCACCTATAAGATTCTGCCGGGGTCAGAGGAAGATCTTGATGTAGTATTAGAATTCATGAAGAAAAATCCAAAGATTGAAATAGACCTTGCCGGGCATACTGATAACAATGGTGATCCCAAGGGAAATTTGAAACTCAGTAAAAAGCGTGTCCAGGAGATCAAGAAGTATCTCGTCGATCATGGGATTGCTGCTTCCAGGATTTCCGGAAAAGGATATGGTGACACCTTGCCAATCGCTTCCAATGCTTCTGAAACAACCAGGATGCTGAACAGGAGGGTGGAGTTTACTATTGTGAAGAATGAGTAGATCAAGTGGGCAGTAGTCCGACCACCGTCCACCGTTCAATACCCTACCGCCGTATCATCACCCCTGGGGTCTGCACCACCTTCCAAACTGCCGTCTTCGTGGATTAATATTGCATCCACCCGGCCTATTGAACCTCTTTGGTACAATTCATGCCCCATCGACTCAAGTTCTATTCTGATGACGGAATCGATTGCGGTTTCTTCAAAGCGGATAGCATCGGGCCTCCATTGATGGTGGAATCTGCCGGCATTGACGGCGGCCTGCATGCCCATACCATGGTCGACCACATTCATGATCACTTGGAAAACCGAGGTTATAATAGTTGTTCCCCCGGGCGTTCCGACCACCATGTACAATTCATTGTCCTTTTCCAGGATGGTGGGGGTCATTGAACTCAACATCCTTTTACCGGGTTGGATTGAGTTGGCTTCCCCACCAATGGCGCCGTACATATTAGGCACTCCCGGCTTAATGCTGAAATCATCCATTTCATTATTAAGGATAAAACCAGACCCCGCTACCATTACCTTGTTTCCAAAACCTCCATTTAGGGTAGTTGTTGCTGAAACTGCATTGCCGTTTGCATCTATTATAGAGAAGTGGGTAGTTTCCTCGCTCTCATACAAAGTAAATTTTCCCTCTGCCACGGAGTCGCTTGGAGTCGCTGCAAAAGGATCAAAAGTCGCCATGCGCTCGACAATGTAGGTGTCATCAGTGAGTTCCTTGACAGGTACTTTCCAGAAATCGGGATCGCCGAGATAGTAGGACCGGTCAGCATATGCTCTTCTCTCTGCTTCTGTTATCAGATGAACACTTTCACGTGTATTCCAGCCCATTTCATTGAGATCATAGTCCTGTACTGATTTGAGCATTTGGATTAGTGCCACCCCGCCACTGGAAGGAGGTGCCATTGATATAACTTTAAAACCACGGTACCAGCCCGTAATGGGTGCCCGCCATATTGACTCATAGCTTGTCAGATCCTCCAAAGTGATAAGTCCACCACCTCGCTCCATTTCGGCAATGATATCTTCAGCAGTTTTTCCTGCATAAAAACCCTCCCGTCCATTATCGCGAATACGTTCAAGTGTATGGCCCAGTTCTTCGTATTTGATTTTATCCCCGGTCGACCATTCTTTTTCAGTAAAGAAGGGCTTAACAGTACTGTATTCCTCAAAATCCTCCCGGTTGTAATTCAGTTTCCTCGCTTCCCTTTCCGTGAGTTCAAAACCGTTTAAGGCAAGATCAATTGAAGGTTGAACCAGGTCTTTCCATGGAAGGCTTCCGTATTTCTCGTAGGCTTTGACCATCCCGTCAACGGAACCGGGTACACCAGCTGCCAGGTGACCTCTCCTTGAAAGGTTTTCGATTTCCTCCCCGTTTTCATCCAAATACATGGTTTCATATGCTTCGGCAGGGGCCTTTTCCCGGTAATCCAATCCATCAATCGTACCATCAGCATTTCTGATGACGAAAAAACCTCCTCCCCCGATATTTCCGGCACCGGGGTACACAACTGCAAGGGCAAATTGTACTGCGATCGCGGCATCGACTGCATTGCCCCCCATTTTAAGAATATCTACACCCACTTGCGAAGCCAACGGATGGGCAGAAACTACCATGGCAGAATCTGCCATTACACCTACTACAGGCCCATCTTTTACCTGGGTATTGCAAGATGATATAAACAGTGCAGATGTAAGGGTAAAAAGAAATATGTATTTTTTCATGGCGGAAAATGTTGGAACTTCAATGAAAGTAAGCGTTCAAAAGCTTATTTTTTAGTCTGCAATACTACGGAATTGTAAATTATTACCCATAGTTCATTTGTTATGAGCGGTTTAAGAAAGGAGAAGTCAGCAAAATTGAAGTATCTGCTGGGCATTGCCCTCGCTGACGATTTGAAGGAACGCTCATTCGATGAAATAAAAGTGACTGACCTTTGCGGGAAGGTCAAAATCTCTAAAGTCACCTTTTTCAAGTATTTCTTCTGTAAAGAGGAACTCTTGCGCTATTATTTTAGGGTCTGGTGTCTTGAACTTGGGGTAGATCTTTATAAAAATCCAAAAAACGGCATTGAAGGCATCCATTATGTTTTTCTTAAGTCAATGGAAAGCTTACGCAAACGCCCGTCATTCCTCCCCGAACTATTCAGCTATCAGATGCGGGATAATAAACTTCGTGCTCCCTTTCCGCTCAGTAAAATGGAACGGGCGATGTTTAATCCTGACAGGGAGTTGGATAAGGTTGAGATCAAATCTCTGGAACAACTTCTGGACTCCTTCGCCCTGGAAGCCATCCTCAATAATAAAATCTCCTCGGGCAATCCCAAACAAGTGACCCAGCAGCTATACTCTTTTCTTCTCGGGAATATCACCCATGCCTCCATGTATAAAAGAATTCCTTCTACGGTGGAAGTGAAGCAAAGGGTAGATTCGTTTTTGGAAGCTTATAGATGAGGTTGATTAATAAGGTTGGCATATTTCACGCAAAGACGCAAGGGCGCCAAGAACCTCCTACCCAAAACCCCCAACCTGGTAACTTCATATATGAAGACCTACTTGTCATGGCTGAGGTTTCCGATATTGAGGTACCTGATATTTTACCTGGTCGGGATTGGGCTTTTTCAATTAACAGGCCTGGTCTGGCCTGTAAGCCTTGTTTTATGTGGATTGAGCTTCTTGCTGATAGTTCTGAGATTTCGAAAAATACAAAGGCCTGAGATTTCAGGAATATGTGCATTTGTATTCTTCTCATTTCTGGGAACGGGTATTTCGGACGTTTCAAATCTTGAAAACCAGTCCGGTAGAATAGGTGAAAAACCCCAAATTGCTTATACCGGAATGGTCAGGGAAGAATTCGGCATGACAGGACAATTCAATAAGTATAGATTGAGTGTAAGGGATATCTTCGTCAATGACAACGTCCTCTCCTATGGGGGTGATATTCTAATCTATGTGAAGGAAAATATTGAACCGGGCGATATAGTTCTGATCGAGGGTAGCTGGAAAGCCCCGGACGGACCTAAAAACCCATTTGAATTTGATTACCGAGCCCATCTGAAAAACCAGGGAGTTGAAGGGGTTCACTTTGTGGATTCGGGTAAAGTCAAGCTTATCGACAAACAGCCTCTACCTCTTATTACCAGGGTAGTTACTTTTCTTAGAAAAAATAGCCTGGAAGTAATACAGGAAAGTATTCGTAGCAAAAGGGAACATGGAGTGGCTGCTGCGCTCTTGGTGGGCCAAAAGGCTGATCTTGATCGTGACTTGAGGGATGATTATGCAAGGACTGGAGCCATGCATGTGCTGGCAGTCTCAGGATTACATGTCGGAATCCTTTTTGTGGCAATAGGGAAGATCATTTCAAGATTTCCCGGAAAGGAGTGGATGAAACAGGGATTCATACTGATCGTGCTATGGCTGTTTGCCGGAATTACAGGCTTTTCACCATCAGTTGTCAGGGCCACGTCCATGTTTTCTTTGTATATCCTCGGCCTGATACTGAACCGAAAGTCTTCCATCTACAATACCATCGCCCTTGCGGCTTTGCTCATGTTGATGATTGATCCCGGTTCCCTGGCTGATATAGGTTTTCAGCTATCTTTTCTCGCCGTACTTTCCATCGTTTTTCTTCAGCCGCGGATTTATAAGCTTTTCTGTATCAGAAATGCATGGCTTGATCGGGTATGGCAATTGACCTCCGTGGGTATTGCAGCACAACTGGGAACATTCCCCATCGGGTTATATTATTTTAAGCAGTTTCCAACCTACTTTTTTATTTCCAACCTCATTGTGATTCCAATGGCTTTTGTGGTCGTTAACCTGGGGCTCGTGCTACTGATACTTTCATTTACGGGAGGTGTTCAGTGGATAGGGAAAGTGATCCAATGGCTACTTTTCATAGCCAATGAAGGTATTGTTCTGATTTCGGGATTACCCGGTGCGGTTGTAAAAGTATCCACCATTTCAGTAATGGAAGTACTGTTGCTTTATAGTATTATGGCGAGTTATATCCTGCTGATAGACTTAAGGAAATTTATTTGGATGATTGCTCTGGGAATTGCGGTTTTCCTGTTCTTGTCTGCTGGAATTCCCGGAAAATTGATGGTCAATGAGCCCAGGATAGTTGTCTACAGCCTGAACAAAGGTCACTGCGTTGATTTTTTTGAAAGCAGGACTAGGTTTACCTCATTTTCAAACCTCGAGGATTCAGATTTAGACTTCAGGATTCATCCCAGCCGGCGGGTATATGGTGAGAAGCAGGTAGGTGTTAAGTCCAAAATAGTAGGGTCACAATCAGAGTTATTCGTTTTTCATGGCAACAGTTTCCTTGTCCTTCGTGAGAAAGTGGACTTGGCAACACCCTTTAAGCTGGATTACCTGCTGCTAACAGGAAATGAATCCCGAGCCGATTGGTTGGACAGTTGGGAGGCAGGGAAGCTGATTGTAAGTGCTGATGTGAAGCCCTGGGAGAGGAGGAAGATAGTTGGGGAGTATTATGATTTAAGGGATGGGGCGGTTGTGGTTGGGATAGAGTGAGAACCTACCGCGGCAAAAACTTCTTTATTGTTTGATCTCCTCTCCCTAAATCCCTCTCCTCGGAAGGAGAGGGACTTAACTTTGACAAGCTGATTTTATCTTGTCCAAAACGATGTTTATGTCTTCTAGCTCCTGATTTTTAATTCGGAGCACTCGAAATCCATTTGCCTCCAGAATTTCATCTCTGCTTTCGTCGTACTCTTTTTGATTTTCGTGTATTGGTCCGTCCAACTCGATGATTAGCTGCATTTGGTGACAATAAAAATCAGCGATAAAAAAGTTGAATCTACCTATTTTCTCATACTCAAATTTTATGGGGTGTTGACGTTTGAATTTCAATCCCATGAATCTTCTATTCCTCAGTTTTTCCCATAAAAGCCTTTCTGATGACGTAGAAACGCTTCCTTAGCCCCCTAGCCTTTGATATAATATTACCTTCCATAGGATAAGTTATAAATTTGGAAAGCTATAATTCCCCCTCTCCTTCCGAGGAGAGGGGGTTAGGGGGTGAGGAGAA
>JAHEKQ010000042.1 GCA_024638265.1 Flammeovirgaceae bacterium | reverse complement strand
TGGGGAAGTGGGTGTCGGAAGGGCGGTGGAGTTGGGGTTTCCGGGGAGGGGTGGGCTGTGGGAGGCCGGGATGTGCTGGCTGGACAGGGTGTGGCGTGATATGGCGGAGAAGGGATTAGTAAGGGAGAATATTAGTAGTGGAGCGGGGGTTTACCGGTATGTCGCTTCCTTCGGAAGCTTTGAGGGAGGGGTTTTGAGGAGCGGGGGTTTACCGGTATGTCGCTTCCTTCGGAAGCTTCGGGGGAGAGGGTTTTGAGGAGTGGTGTGACTAGAATGGAGCTTCCGAAGGAAGCGAAATCTTGGTAGAAGATTAGAAATTTGAGGAGACGAGATCCCGAAGGGATCGGCATAATCCACTGAGCAATAAGTATCTGCGTGCTAATTTAACGTATGGCAGATTCGTACACCCAAATTCACATCCACCTGATCATCGCAGTAAAGTTTCGCAGAGCTCAAATCCATAAAAGCTGGAAAAACGAGCTATACAAATATATTACTGGTGTTATTCAACATTACGGTCACAAAGTGTTAGTCATTAACGGGGTTGAAGATCATATCCATATTCTTATCGGTATGAGACCTAACCAGGCTTTGTCCGACCTTGTAAATAAGCTGAAAGCTAATTCTTCGAGATGGATCAATAAGGAAAAACACCTAAATGTGCGATTTTTATGGCAAAGGGGCTATTCTGCCTTTTCATGCAGCAAAAGTATTGTACCTACCGTTACAAGGTATATTATCAACCAGGAGAATCATCATGCCAATAAAACCCTTATTAATGAGCAAAAGAGACTCCTCAAATATCATAAAGTTAACTATCGCGACGAGCATCTCCTCAAACAACCTATTTGAAATAATCTAATAACCCCACATAATTACATAATTAATCATACAATTAATTACATAAATAATTACCTAATTAATTACATAATTACTCCTAAACCACAACATTGTAGAACACCGTCTGCATAATACCCTTTCGGATTTTTTTGTTAAGCTGATAATTTCAGGTTCAATCCTAATTACATGAAAAAGCTTCACATTCTAATTCTGCTTTCAATTCTACCGGTCTCCATTTCAGTTGAAGCCCAGTATTACCCGACTTCTACCTGGGAAACAAAATCACCGAAAGAGCTTGGTTTCAATGAGTCCAAACTGCAAGACTTCATTGAGTACGTAAATGAAAATGAGTACTCCGGTGAAAAAGACCTTCGCATTGCGATTCTCAAGGGTTTTTCACGTGAGCCATTTCATGAGATTGTTGGCCCAACCAAAAAGAGGGGTGGACCTGCTGGAATGATCATCAAAAATGGCTATATCGTCGCGCAATGGGGTGATATTGATCGTGTCGACATGACTTTCAGTGTTACCAAAAGCTACTTGAGTACAATGGCAGGCCTCGCTTATGACCGGGGAATGATAGATGTAACACAACCCGTGTCTAAATGGGTTTGGGATGGAACTTTTGCCGGGGCACATAACTCAAAGATCACCTGGCACCACTTACTCAATCAGTCATCTGATTGGTACGGAAACCTATTTGGAATGTATGACTGGGCTGATCGGCCCCCGAGAGAGGGAGGCATTGATGATTGGAGAAACAGGAAGCTCAATGAGCCCGGAAGCTTTTATAAGTACAATGATGTAAGGGTCAATGTCCTGGCCTATTCTCTATTGCATGTCTGGAGAAAACCGCTACCCCAGGTACTAAAAGAACATATTATGGACCCGATTGGGGCTTCCACTACCTGGCGCTGGTATGGTTATTCGACCAGTTTTGTAGATGTTGACGGGATAAAAATGCAGTCTGTGAGTGGTGGTGGACATTCCGGTGGAGGGGTTTTTATTTCAGCCAGGGATCATGCCCGATTTGGATTGCTATTTGCCAGGAAGGGCAAATGGGAAGATCAACAATTAATCTCGGAGGACTGGATCACAAAGTCGCGTCAACCTTCTGAAGCGAACCCCGTCTATGGCTACATGTGGTGGTTGAGTAAAGAAGGCCGTCAATGGGAAGGCTGGGGTGATCATATTTATTATGGGGCAGGATTCGGTGGCAACTATGTTATTGCAGATGATCAAAACGATTTAGTAGTGGTTTTTCGCTGGTTAGAACCCAATATGCTCAAACCAGCTATGGAAATGCTAGGTGAGGCGATCAAATAATTATATGAGTGGTTGTCCCAATTATTATCAATTCTCTAATTTCCCTTTACAAAATATTAGACTATGAAACGCATCAATATTCTACTCATTATCCTTGCTGTTTTTTCAGCGCTACCGTCAATTTCACAGGTACCTGACGACCTTATTGCAGGTATTAAATATCGAGCGACAGGCCCGACCCGGCAGTCAGGCCGCTTTGTTGACTTTGCCGTGGTGGAAAGCAGCCCAAAAGTGTTCTACGCAGCAACGGCTTCCGGCGGTCTGTGGAAAACAGTCAATAATGGAATATCCTTTAAATCTATATTCGATAATGAGTCGGTGGTTTCGATTGGAGATGTGGAGGTTGCACCCTCCGATTCAAGCATCGTGTGGGTGGGATCAGGGGAAGCTAATAATTCCCGAAGCTCTTATTGGGGAGATGGTGTCTATAAATCAGTGGACGGCGGTATGACCTGGAAAAATATGGGCCTCCCGGAGTCGCACCATATTGGACGAATACTCATACACCCCGAAAATCCCAATATCGTTTACGTGGCAGCACTCGGGCACTTGTATTCTGATAATGAGGAACGGGGATTGTATAAATCTACTGATGGTGGAAACACTTGGACGAAAGTACTGGACGTCGTAGTCAGGAAGAAAAATATTGGGGTAGTCGATGTAGCAATGAGCCCTGATAATCCCAATGTTTTATTTGCGGCAACATTTGATAAAATACGTACCCCATGGACCTACAATGAAGGTGGTCCGGGGAGTGCAATTTATAAGAGTACCGACGCTGGCGCTACATGGACAAAACTGGAAGGTGGTCTCCCGGGAGGTTTTCTTGGACGAATTGGTGTAGCTATCAGTCAAAGCAATCCCTCAGTGGTTTATGCCAATATTGAGAATGTCAATGTTGAGGGAATGAAAGATAAGGATCGCCTGGAGCAACTGCTCAAAGGTATTCCCCTCGAAAGGGGCAAACGGGTCACCGGCGTTGAGATGTACCGTAGCGATGATGGAGGAGATACCTGGAGGAAGGTAAGCCCTGATGGTGAAGATGTAGGCGGAGGACCAGCCTATTATTACCAACAGGTAAGAATAGATCCACAAGATCCTGATCATGTTTATGTACTGGGAATCCGCATGTGGGAAACTGTCAATGGTGGTGAAGAATGGGTAAGGCCATTTACTTTTGGTGGTGATAACCATGCCATGTGGATAGATCCCAAAGATTCCAAACACATGCTTCTCGGTTATGATCACGGAATGGGAGTTACTTATGATGGCGGTAAAAACTGGTATCATCCCGATGAGCTTCCACTGGCCCAGTTTTACGCGGTGGGTATCGATATGGAAAGGCCATATAATGTTTATGGTGGCCTACAGGACAATGGCTCAGTAAAAGGGCCCTCCACGAAAAAGGACGGTTCTGCAATACGAATGGAAGATTGGTACCGCGTCGGTGGTGGAGATGGAATGTACAATGTTGTGGACCCCACCAATAGCCGGTGGCTATACAATGAGTCCCAGTTTGGTCCTCTCAGGAGGATCGACCAAGTAACCGGTGAAAGTAAAAGCATAGCCTATCAAAACGAGAACCGTCAAATGCGATGGAACTGGAACTCGCCGATCCTCATATCTCCCCACGATCCTGCGACTATCTACCACGCGGGAAATAAGGTGGTCAAATCCACCAACCGTGGTGAATCCTGGGAAGAAATAAGTCCTGATCTGACGACCAATGATCCTGACAAGATAAGGGGTACAGGAAACATCCAGTATTGTACGATCACATCCCTGGAAGAATCACCACTGGAACAAGGGGTTCTATGGGTGGGAACTGATGACGGCAACGTTCATGTATCCCGGGATGGTGGAAAAAACTGGACCAAACTCAATGAAAATATTTCCGGGAACCCGGGGTACTGGGTAAGCAGGATTGAAGCCTCAAATCACGTACCGGGTAGGGCCTACCTGACCTACACCGGATATAGAAGGGATGACTTCAAACCTTTTGTTTACATGACAGATGATTATGGAAAAAGCTGGAAGAGAATAACAAATGGCCTTCCTGATGAACCTGTTAATGTGATCAGGGAAGATCATAAAAACCCTGACTTGTTGTTTATAGGGACCGAGATGCGGGTCATGGTTAGCCTCGATCGCGGTGCTTCCTGGCAGCCTATGAGGAATAATATGCCAACAAACCCCGTACATGACCTGGTAGTCCACCCGCGCGAAAACGAGTTGGTGGTAGCTACTCACGGCAGGGGCATTTTCATTGCCGATATTCAACCTCTGCAAGATTCAGGAGGTGAAATGGGGAGCCCGGTACACTTGTTTCCGGTTAAACCCAGAATCCAGTATGTTACACCCCTGACCCCCAATTCAGCTTTTACCAACTTCAATGGCGAGAGCCTGCCAACCGGATCCACAATCCATTATTATGTTTCTCAAGGTTCAGAAGAGGTGAAATTTGAAATATACCAGGGAGATCTTCTCATCCAGGAATTGAAAGGGAGTGGTGAGGTAGGACTGCAGTCCGTGGTGTGGAATCACGACCGGAGGGTCAAGGAAAGAAGTGAAGAGGAGAAGAAACAATATCTCGAGAGGGCACAACGATTCAGGGCATGGATGGGTGACGAACGATATAAAGCAATGATTGCAAATGCCGACTATATAATGGGAAGTGCCGGAACTGGCAATTTTACTGTGAAGATCACTACAGGAAATCAATCACTAACCAGCAATATCCAAGTCCTTGAAGATGAATGGTCTGATAGATAATTGCTGGATATACATATTATTGATAGTTTTCTCCGCTTGTTCAGTTGAAGCGGAGAAAAACAATTCCAAACCCTTTGTTCTAAGCCAGGAGAACCCTGATTATGAGCTAGTAGAAAAAGGCAGCCTCGTGATTGTAGGAGGTGCCATGCGTGATTCATTGATTTTTGCCAAATTCATGGAACTTGCCGGTGGAGAAGAAGCCAATATAGTGGTTATCCCAACAGCGATTGCTGATACCTTGTCAGAGGAGCAAATGAATAACTCAGCCATGTGGGCAAGTAGGCGAGGAGTGAAGAACGTCACAGTATTGCATACGAAAGATCGGGATCTGGCAGACTCGGAGGAGTTTACCAAACCTATCAGGGAGGCCTCGGGAGTGTGGTTCACCGGGGGCCGACAGTGGCGAATTGCTGACAGTTTTCTCAATACCCGGACTCATGAGGAGATTAAGAACCTAATGAGAAGGGGAGGGGTTGTCGGTGGAAGCTCCGCCGGGGCAACGATCCAGGGTGCCTACCTTGCCCGCGGGGATACAGGTGGAAACCAGGTAATGATGGGAGATCATGAGGAGGGAATGGACTTGTTTCCCAATACCGCCATTGATCAGCACCTTCTAAAAAGGAACAGGCAGTTTGATTTAATAGAGATTTTGGAAACCTATCCGGAACTACTTGGAATAGGCCTTGATGAGAATACAGCCAT
Source organism: Flammeovirgaceae bacterium (assembly GCA_024638265.1). GTDB lineage: Bacteria > Bacteroidota > Bacteroidia > Cytophagales > Cyclobacteriaceae > JAHEKQ01. The sequence goes on along the minus strand of JAHEKQ010000042.1, from coordinate 20,128 downwards.
CGTTGTCCATGGGGACACATTTGAAGTAATGGGTGCAGGCTATGTGGCCATTTTCGATGCCAATCTCTGGGAAGAAGACATAATTGCTAATCAAGGCAAGTTTTTCCTGTTGTCTGAAGGTGATGTTTACAACTTCAAAACACGAAGCGTAGAGAAATGGAGTTCCCGCGGCAGAACCATCGAGTCGATTACAGCACCCTGATGGTGCAGCTGTTGGTACCTGATCTGAGAGTACCCGTCCTTCGGATAGATGTATCCAGTAAAGCATCGACCCTTACGTAGTAGTTAATTCCGGGATCCAGCCCGAATATAAATACTTCTCCCCACTCGTTGGTTTCAAGAACCGGGGTCACGGGATCAAATAATGCCCTGGCATCCTCACGACTATAAAAGACCTGGACGATAAGCCCATCCCTGGGGTTACCCGACAACAATCCCTTCACCGTAATTTCAAGATCCGCATCATATCGATAGTAGTCACAACCACTGACCAGAAAAGACAGGAGCGCAAGGGACGTGAAAACATAAATTCGACGTATCATAATTTGGAAATTTTCTCACGAAGAGTTATCCAAATACTATGCCAGCGAAGAGGATTAGTTATTTTTTTTGCTTCTTCTAATTTCACCCCCAAGTATGGTTGAGGTATTTTTCCTGGCGGGATCTCCGGAGTATCTAATCACTCCTCCCATAGAGGCAGAACCCTCCAATAAATCATCAGCCTGGATTGCAACGAAGCCACCCATACCGGAGGAAACATCTGCTTTTTTGGTGCTGAGCATTGATCCGAAAACTTCAGCGCCCATACTTGCAGAAATTTCTGCATAATCAGCACTGCCACTTATGTGAAGGATCCCGCCCATTGATGCTTTTGCGTAGAAATCTTCAACCTCAATATCGAGCCGGGCTTCACCACCCATACTGGCTTCTACCCTGAGGTATTCCTGGATTAATGGATCATCAATCCTCACTATGCTTCCCATACTCACCTTGATTTCTTCAATTTCTGAATAGTCAAGTTCTACATAAATGTAATCTGTGTCGAAATACTTCTCCTTCAGGTATACCCGTGATCGTAGTTTTAATACCAGTTCCTTACCACGTACTTCAGAAATAATCTCCTCTAAGGGAATTATGTCCGTTTCAATTCTTATTGCATTATCCTTGCTGTTTTTGAGTTTGACCTTAAAGGGACCTTGAATATTGATATCATAAAACTCGCTGACCGAACGAGTTTCTGTTTTTTGGGCATTGACCGCAAGGATAGATAGAACAAAAAGTGAAGTAATAAGTAATCGCATAAGTATTTCGAGTTAGGTACAACTATAAGATGCGATAAGTACCCTGAAGGTTGCCCGTTTTGCAAAAAAAATTATTCTGAATGGTCAGCTGCTATGACCCAGTCGTCTCCGATCCTTTTCCACACCAGAGTAAATATGCCTGTAGCATCTTCGATACTGTCCCTCTCAAGGTGATATGCCCCGGCCATAAAATATACATCCTGTGTAACGGGCTTAAGCTCATTTATTGTGAATTCAAGTTTGCCCATTAGTGCGGAATTTGAATAGGTACGCTTATACCTATCCAAAGTATTCTCAAATCCGTAAATGACCCCGCCACTACCTACAAACATCAGACTGTCTGCTTCCAGGTACCCGATCATGAATTTTTCAAGGTCACCGTCGTTCCAGGCCTTCTGTTGGTTTTCAAGTACCTGTATGATGGCTTTTTTATCCTCTTCCATACTGGATTTCCTTTGCCCGGGGTGTGAACATGAAATAAAGGAGACAAGGATTATGAAGAGAATTCTACTCACTTGTAAGTTCATTATAAGCGGCCGTTACAGATCTTTGGGGGTTTTCAGCAGGCCAATCCAGTCCCTCAAGCTTACTGGTTGCCAGGATCTCTTCCTTACTTCTACCGTCTTTGATCATTTTGCCTACCGTTTCCAACAACACTTCGAAATAATGTTCTTTAGCGATAAGATCATCGCGGTTCAGTTTAATATCAAAATCAGAGCCGCTGTGGCCACAGATAAAGATTGTTTCGCGGTCATACTTCTTTCTTATTGATTGAAGCACACTTATCCAGTTCTCAATATTTGCCCCTGAGTTCTGGTCGATATAGGGATGCCTCCTGTTAAAAACAAGATCTCCAACATGGGCCATGTTGGCATTTTCAAAATGGATTACCGCATCACCGTTAGTATGAGCCGCACCAAACCAGGTACTGGTAATTTTTTCGTTTCCCACGACTCCACTCCATTCGCCCGAGAATGTCGTATCCGGCAACAACTGTTCCGGACTGTTCTCCCTGCTTGATGCTACCCTTTCCTGGTTAGCCTTTGAGTTTTCATGGGCCACTACCTTTTCAGCTACACCTTTGAAGGAAATATTGCCGGAGGAATGATCACCGTGATGATGAGTGTTAAAAAGTAACCTGACCGGTCTCTCCGATTGTTCACCAAGAAATTTCAGGAGGAGTTCTGATTGTTCCGGGAACTGGCTGTCAACCACAGCAATACCATCTTCATTGATAAGCCAGGCAATGGTACCGCCCCGTGCTTTGAAAATGCCTGCATTTCCTCGAATTCTTTCAGTAGTGTAGGCCTCTTGCCAGAATAAATTGATTGGACCCGCCAGGGAGTTAAGTCCTGCAATGGAAAGTCCCAGCGAAGAAAAAAGCTTAATGGAATCCCGTCTTTTCATGGGATAAAGATAGGGAAATGAGATTAGCGCTGCCCGCCGCTTATAAAATACGCTTCAGCGTAATCCTGGCATCGTCGGAGGCAATCCTGACACGTGCATTGCCATTGGGAAGTTTCAGGACCGATCGGTCATCATCCTTCTTGAGGTATTCGAAAATATCATCAGCCCGGATATATCCATCATCGTGGGAAATGTCGAATTCCCCTCCACCCCGGGTTATGGTAAGATATATACGACCATCACTGCTCCTGAAATAATATTCTCCTGAATCATCAAGGGATGTCTCAATATTCACTTCTCCATCATCCATGTTGACATCTATTTCAGTGAAGTTGGCTGATTTGATGTATGCATCCCCATCATCTATATCAAGCTCTAATCTGCCACGGCCCTGATCCATCTCAAGGTCTCCATCGTCCAGTTCAAAATAGAAATCATCACCTGAGCACCCCTCAAGGGTTACATCAGAATCATCTGCTTCAATCGTGATTGAGCCTCCAATGTTTACAAGCTCATAATCATCATCATCACCTTCAAGGTTAAGACTGACAGTTTGGGGAACCTTGAGGATAACTTCATATTCTTCGGAATAATAACCAATTGATATATTGACCGAGCTGTTATTGCGTTCACGGATGTAGAGGTCACCATTCCTCTCCTCCACTTCAATCTTAAAATCCTCATCTCCCCAGCTGATCCCTTTCACATCAACCTTCCGTGTGATATCTACAGAAACATTATTTCGGTTCGTCCCCTCAATTACGATATTGGCATCATCCGTCGAGAGGTTTAAAGTGCCATTTTTTGAAATTGAATACTCTTTGTCAAGACGGTATTCTTTCTCCTGGGCAGTTAGTGCCAAGGCACTTAAAACCAGGAAGCTGGATAGAAGTAAGTATTTCATTTACTTGGAAAATAATAGGTAGAAAACCTTGTTCAGATCGATGGGATTGATGGTAGGTAACTCGTTTGAGGTATTCACCTGTGCCATCTTATGTGATTTTGCCATTCCAATCCCAAAAGTGACTGCTGAAATTGCTACTATGATCCCGATCAGCAATGTGAGGAGTTTTAGTTTCGGTTTTTTCATGCTATTTCAGGTTCAATCAGCGTGCCAACCAGCTTCCAACCCATTAAAGGCATATTAGGTCTAAAAACTGTCCGGAAACGATACAATATTCTTTTCGAATCCGTACACTTTATAATATAAGACTCTATTCAGAGTATAAAGGTTGCAAGTTATTCGGGATTTCTTGATACAAGTATGTGATTATGTGTACCCGGCTGGATGGGTTAAACTTGATAAAAGTCTATTTTTACACACTGATGAGAAAAGTATTGATAATTACTTACTACTGGCCTCCCAGTGGTGGCTCCGGGGTACAGAGATGGTTAAAGTTTGCCAAGTATCTCCCCGAGTTCGGTTGGGAACCAATTATTGTAACGCCGGAGAATCCATCATTTATCAATACGGATGAAACACTTGTAAAGGAAGCGTCGGGGATGGAAGTGCTGAAACTCCCTATTTGGGAGCCTTATCGGCTGGTTAATAAGTTGAAAAGAGGACCAAGCCATCAGAAAGATGTAGTACTTACCGGGAAAATGACATTATCTCAAAAAGTGGCCGCCTGGATCAGGGGTAACTTGTTTATACCGGATCCACGAAAGTTCTGGATCAAACCCACTTATAAGTTTCTCAAGGATTTTATCCCTGAAAGTGATATTCATACCATTATCACTACTGGCCCGCCACACTCTCTCCACCTGATTGGCCTTAAACTGAAAAGAAAATTAGGAGTGAAGTGGGTTGCTGACTTCCGTGATCCCTGGTCAGAATGGGATGTATTGGAAACTTTCCGATTGAGTTCGCTGGCATGGCGACATCATAGAAGCCTGGAAAGACGAGTACTTATGAATGCCGACCAGGTAATTTCAGTGGGATGGCAAATGGATAAAGATCTCAAACGCTTGGGAGCACATAGTTCTCATGTGATTACCAATGGATTTGACCCAGATGATTTCCAAACGGAACAGAAAGTTACAGCGGAAAGCAACCGATTAATCATTCGCCATATAGGGAGTATTGACGACCAGCGGAACCCAAGGCCCTTCCTGGCCTTGTTGAAAGACCTCAACCCTCCCCATAGCGGGATCGAGGTCGAATTTGTGGGAAATATCAATCCCAACCTTCAGAATTATGTAGAGAAAGATCCTTTCCTAAAAGAGCTGGTTTCATTCAGGGATTATGTACCGCATTCAGAAGTGATCGACTTGTATAAATCTACAGGCTTGCTACTGCTGGTGTTGGCACATTCCAAAAGCTCTAAATTGAATATTACGGGGAAGATCTTTGAATATGTCGCATCAGGAACCCCGGTACTGGGACTTGGTGATCCCGGTGGAGATGCAGCCCAGGTCTTGAAAGATTCAGGAGGGGGACGAGTCTTCGATCCTTCCGATAATACAGGAATACTGGAATTTTTGAATAAAGTGGTGACCGGGGAGATAAAAGGTTCAGAAATGAAAGCGGATTCTGAGTTCAGCCGGAAGACGCTGACTGAAAAATTAGTCACTATCTTAGAATCCTGATGGAAATTCCTTTTTACGATATGACCCATCAAATGAACCGCGAGAAAGCTGACATTGAAGAGGCTTTTCAATCAGTGATATCGGGCAAATACTTCTCTTCAGGCACCGCAGTGGAGAATTTTGAAGTGGAGTTTGCCGGGTTCAACGGAACGTCAAATTTTATTGCCTGTGCTAACGGGACCGACGCCCTGGAGCTTATATTCAGAGCTTTGGAGCTCAGGAAAGGCGATGAGGTTATTGTTCCGGCTTACAGCTGCTGGGCAACCGTAGAACCTCTTTTACTCCTGGGAATTAACCCCGTTTTCGTGGATGTAAAACCATATAGTCTGAACATTGACCACGATCTTATTCAATCGGTCATTACCCCAAAAACCAAAGCGATTCTCGCAGTAAACCTATATGGCAATGCCGCTAATCTGCCGCAACTGGCTTCCATTGCAGAGCAAAATGGATTAATACTTATTGAGGATTGTGCCCAGGCACATGGGGCTGAATTGAAGGGGAGAGCTTTGGGTACTTTCGGACGAGCTGGGGCATTTTCGTTTTATCCGACGAAGAACCTTGGCGCCTTGGGTGAGGCGGGAGGTATTTTGACAGGGGATGATGAACTTGGGGTTAAGCTTTTGATGTACCGCGACCATGGACAATCGGGTAAGGACCGACATCTTTTCCCGGGGAGAAACAGCCGCATGGATGAACTCCAGGGGGCGATACTTCTCAAGAGATTGGAATACCTGGAAAAGTGGAATGAAGCGCGACGGGAGATTGCTACCCAGTATCAGCGTTTTCTAAAGGGGTCAGTGAGGCTTATTGAATTCCATGCTGGGGCCATTTATCATCAATTTCCCATTTTCCATGACCAACGCGATGAATTGAGGAACTTCCTCAAAGACCAGGGGATTGGGACAGGGATTCATTATCCATATACTTTGCCGGGAACGGCAATTGGTGATTCATCCGGGTTCCCCATTGCCCGGGAGGCGAGCGAAACGATCATCAGTTTACCGATTTACCCGGGCCTGAGCCAGCAACAGGTGGAGTATATCTCAGGGTGTGTGTTGAGTTTTTAAATTTTATAAAATAATATTACCGCAAGGACGCAAGGAACGCAAGGATTAAAAATTGTTAACGAACCTCCTAAATCCCATTTTTAGTTTAGGAACGTTGAAATTGACAAGGAACCCCAGTTTTTTATCTGCAAGTTTTAGATAACTAATAATTTGTGCTTCATGAACGGATATTATAGTATCTACTGCCTTGATTTCAACTATTATTTCACGTTCAACTAGTAGGTCAATCCTAAAATCTTTCCTTAAATCTTCTCCCTTATACAAAACAGGTAAAAACACCTGGTTCTCCACCCTAATATTTTTACTATGAAGTTCCTTAAGTAAGCAGAGTTCATAGATTGATTCCAGAAGGCCAGGTCCTAAATTCTGGTGTACCTCGATGGAGGATAGCAATATTTCTTTTGATAGTCGATTTAAGACATGGTTATTCATAGGTTAAGCTACAAATCTTAGCGTTCCTTGGCCTTGACTTTGCGTTCCTTGCGCCCTTGCGGTGAAATTAATAATACTAGAACTTGAATCTTTTAATGAGGTCGGCAATTTCTTCCGAGGGACGAAACACAATCACCCCCAGCGCGAAGATGATCACTGCTACCACAGATCGCATGAGGATATCGAGTAGTACTGTCTCAATACGCGGTAGATACAAGGCAGTCACTAAACTCGCTGCACCAATAAGTATTACCATCAGGGTATTCACCTTAAAAGGCTGAATCCCCAATTTCCACCATATAAAAATGAACTTGGAGAAATTGAAAAGCACCAACGCCACGGCTGAACCAATAGCAGCCCCGATGATTCCATACTTCGGGATCAACCATAGATTCAATATTATAGTAAATGCAGCCAATAATGAGAGCAGTACCATGTTGAATTTATAATGCTTTGACATCACAATGATTTCACTGTTAATGCCGGAAGCCATATCGAATATTCTTCCCAGCCCAATGATTATCACGACCCATTTACCCACCGCGAACTCATCACCTTTGGGCATTAAGAGAAAGATACTATCCAGATTAATCCAAATGCCCACCAATAGCAGGCTCCCCACCAGCAGTTGGTTGATGGATGTCTGCCGGTATAGCTTCCCGATTTCAGCCATGTCGTTCTTTTCAAAAGACCTGGAAACCAGGGGAAGGCTGATCTGGTTGATGGCGCGTTTGGGAAGTTCAATGACCACGGCTATATAGAATACCGTGGTGTAAATCCCGTTCAGCGAAGTGCCGAGCATTCCTGTGACCATGATGCTGTCTATCTTACCAATAATCAGCATTCCACTGGCTCCCAGCAATGAAAACACTGCATAGGTAAGCAACTGATAGGTTTGGGCCCCACTGAGAAACTTGAAATTAAAGGAGAACATAAGCTCCCGCTGGCCCGCAAGAAACATCAGAATTCCGAGGGTCATGATTCCGTAGGCCGCCAGCAGAAGAAACATGAGACCGTTAAAGTCTACCCATCCGGTAAAATAGCTCAATAATATTGCGGTAATTGCGACCCTGAATACTACGTCTTTAATAAAATTCGGTGCTACAATATTCAGAAGCGACTGGCAATATGCCGTGAGTAAATTATAAACCAGTAAGAGGAACGTTACCCCCAGGGCAATGGGGAAATACTCCATGATCTCGGGAGCTTCCGCTGCGAAATAGCTAAGGATGGAATCGTTGAACAACTGAATCAATGCAAAGAATATCAAGTAACCCAGAATGCCGAAAAGCAGGATCAACGTAAGGAAGCCACCGCGGTTTTCCCGGGTAAGGCCAAATTTGGGGAAATAGCGGATCAGGCTGTGGCTGAGGCCAAACTGGGCAATGGGCACAAATAAAGCAGCAATATCCTGAATGGTACGAACAGTCCCGATCTCTGAGGTGGTAAGAAATCTCGGGAAGAAATAAAGCAGGTTAATGTAGCCAATGATGGCTCCCAGGTACAAAAGTACCGTGCTGAAAATGCTTTGTCTTGCTACAATTCCCATCAGGGTTTGAACCAGATTGTGGTGTTTGTGAGACCGTTGGTCGTCTCGACCTTTTGCCAATCCTTCAAAATAGTAAAAATGGGTTGATATCTATCCCTTTCGGAGTTGTCAACAGCAAGTACGCCACCCGACTTCAACTTGGGCAGTGAGTTGATACAACATTCCACTCTTGCTCTCCCGTCGATCAGTATGAAATCAAAACTCGCATCCTCAAAATCACAAACGAAGTTATAATAGGATTCATATTCTGATTTTGGAACAAAACCTTCTATTCCAAAATCCCTTTTATCCAATGATTGCGAATCAGGCTCAATTAATGTCAACTCCACGTTGTCCAACCCCGAAGTAAGTTCTCTCACTTTTTCAAACCACTCCCTGTCGTGTTCGACACTTGATAGGTGTTTTAGCCTTGTCGAAAAGAACAAGGTTGAACGGCCACTTCCGTATTCAAGGCCTGTCATGTTTCGGGTCAATATTCTGTCAAAGATCTCTATCGCCGGGGGAGTGAGCCATGGGGCAGGACGATATTTTCTTCGCCCCCAGTGGGTATACAATTTAAGGAGGGGTCTAAGTATCCTGTACCTAATATATCTCAGGCCATCGTCTTTGGCACTTAGATAATTCCTTTTAAGGTACTTGCCTTTGGAATTAATTTCCTTCGCTTTTACAGACAGATCCATGGCAATCAGAGACTGTTATAGGTTTGGATTAGTTCTTTGGACGTATTCTCCCAACTGTATTTGGTTGTAGCACAAGTTGATCCGTTTTGACCTAAGTCATTTCTCAGTTTCTCGTTATTTATAAGTAGCCTGATTTTTTCTGCCAGATCCAACTCATTTCCAGCTTCGAAAACCAGTCCACATTCGCATTCTTCAACAATCCGTTTTAAGGGAGCAACATTGCTAACCAGGAGTGTACCCTTTGCCATCATAGTCTGAAACAATTTGTGGGGCACGGTGTGATCTGTATGACCATTCTTGTTGTGGGGAATTACATTTACACCAGCGTACTTCATCAGGGAATAGAACTCACCAAATGGTATCTTCCCACGCATTGATACTTTGCTGTGAAGGTTGAGTTCCCCAATCAGTTTATCCAGGTATTTCATAACCTGGGGGCTTCCATATCCGGAAATTACAAGGTGTACCTGTTTCAGATCAGTCAAATGGGACATGGCTTTGATAAGCGTATCTACCCCTCGATGAGGTCCGATCCCACCGGTGTAACTGACATTGAATTTTCCAAATTCGGAATAGATTCCAGGATTGTCTTTTTGATCCAGAAAACCTTGTTCTTCCGTATTGGTTACCACGGTGACCTTATTAGCAGGTATATTGTGATCATGGATCAACCTTGATTTCATTTCCTCGACCACTGCTATTATATGATCTGCACCTTTGACAAACTTATTTTCCAATTGATACCACCTTTTGTACCCCATGAACAAATGATTTTTTATCCGTACGATTGGGTTTTTCTTCCATTGATGCCACACTTTGAGCCCTTCGGGGTAGTTCTCATGTAGATCAGCAACAACTTTGAGGTGTGGATGGAATTGTCTCAGTTTTAACCCCGTGCCGGTCAGGGGCAGATCGTGGATGTGAATAAAATCAATCTGTTCAGACTCTATGATTCTCAATGCTGCATTATAGAATTCCGTGTGTGATCCGGAAAGTGAGATTTCAATGTCTCGAAGTGCCAATTGCAAATTGGATATTCCTGCTTTAATACGGTGAATCCGGATTCCATCCAATTCCTCATTGGAGTCTTCTTCCTTTCGCCTCCGACATAGCAAATGAATCTGGTAGCCTGCCTGTACCAGGGTATTTGCCTCCTTGCGAACCCGAATATCGTCGGGAAATGTGGCATTGAGCAACATGAGAATCTTTCGGGTATTTCCGGAACTCATTGCTTTACTTTACCCTCCCCGGATTATCCTTAATAAACGATTTCCAGCTCTTGGAGGTACCGGTTCCCAGTTTACCCTGGAAGTGATGGCAAACCGCCACGGCAAGTGCATCGGTGGCATCCAGCAATTCGGGATCTTCCTTGAACTTGAGTAGTACTTTGAGAAGAGCAGCAACCTGTTCCTTAGAGGCATTGCCATTACCCGTAACCGACATTTTAACTTTCTTGGGAGCATATTCGGTGATGGGAATCTCTTTTGACAAGGCCGCTGACATAGCTACCCCCTGGGCTCTGCCGAGCTTGAGCATAGACTGAACGTTTTTACCATAGAAGGGAGCTTCAAGGGCTACGTGATCCGGCATAAATTCCTCGATAATACCCGATACCCTTTCGAAGATTTTCTTAAGTTTTAATTCGTGTGATGAATATTTAGAAAGATGGATCACACCGAATTGCAACAACTCCATATTTTGCCCGGACGTCTTAACAAGCCCATAGCCCATGGTATTTGTGCCGGGATCCAATCCCAATATGATGTTCTCCTTTTTTATAGCTGTTTTCTTGAGATTCGCCTGCAATTTAGTGAATTGAATTTCATCTTTGGAAAATGGATTGGGCATTCCTAGTCATATTAATTCTTTATTCCGTTTTAATCCTCGCACTTGCAGGACAATGGATAGGAATGCCAATTCCCCGCCCTGTGGTTGAGAATACCCCATATATCACGGTAATTGTTCCATTCAGGAATGAGATTGATAATTTACCGCGGCTGATTGATTCGTTGCTTCGACTAAAATACCCCGAGGGAAAGCTGGAAATTTTGCTGGTAGACGATCATTCCGAAGATAACCCGGGAGAATACCTGGGTAACTACCTCAAGAAGTACAGTCACATTCAACTGCTGCATTCGGATGAACCGGGAAAGAAAGCTGCTATCACTTTGGGAGTCAAACGATCCAATGGGGAATGGATGATTGTTACCGATGCAGATTGTGTAGTTACAGAATCCTGGATAAAAGGTCTTGTACGTTATATGTCTGGTGAAAGGCATTTCGTATTCGGTCCAATCAGACTGAATGGGTCTGGGTTATTGAGCGGGTTCCAAAAAATTGAACAGGCAGCTTTGACAGCACTTGGAGGAGTTTCAATACAGAGTGGCACCCCCTCCATGGCCAACGCAGCCAATATGGCATTTCGTAAGTCCACTTTTGAGGAATTGGGTGGATATATGGGAAACTCTGAAGTACCAACTGGGGATGATGAGTTTCTATTACAAAAAATTCATGAGCAGTATCCTGACGGAGTAGTTTTTGTAAAAGATTATAAAGTCCTGGTGGATGCCGCACCCAGCAGGAGTATCATTGGACTCATTAATCAGCGAAGGAGATGGGCCAGTAAATGGGGAAAGCAAGCCCAGCCACTGTATGCTATTTTCATCCTGGTTTTCTATGTATTACTCATTTTCAAAACTATCCAGGTTTTGATTGATGAAAACTATGCAATTCTATTATTACTGGGAATAAAATGGCTTGCTGACCTGGTTTTGGTTTTATCTGTTCAACAACTTTTGAAACAGCGCCTACCGGTGTTTGCGTTCATAATCGGACAAATTTTATATCCGTTTTATGCCATACTAATAGCTATTCTGGCTAATTTCGGGTCATATTCCTGGAAGGGAAGAACCTATCGAATATAATGAGTGAACTGGCAGTAAAAGATAAACTGGAATTGAGGGAATTGGAGCTTAGTGCTCTACTAGAGATCACCCAGGCTATAAATAACAATCTCCCAGAGGAGTCCATATTTAAGATTTACGAGTTCACTTTGAGGGCGAACTTACTGATCAATAAACTGGCGCTTTATGTAATGGATGAAGAGTGGGCCTGCAAGGTCAATTTCGGTTCTGGTATCAACTGCTTTGATCACGAGATTCCTGAGGAATTCCTCTCTTTGAAAGCTATCTCCGAGGTATCTGATAAAAGTAAATTCAATGAATTCGATTATGTTCTTCCCGTACTTCACAAGACCCAACTTTTAGCCCTTGTATTTGTAGCGGGTTTGAAGGAAAAGCCCGGCAGGGATAGTGCAGCTAATTTTATCCAGGCCATCAGTAATATTATCCTGGTAGCCATAGAGAATAAACGACTTGCTCGAAGGCAACTTGAACAGGAAGCCTTCAGGAAAGAGCTCGAAATTGCCAGTGATGTACAACAGTTTCTTTTCCCTGAAAACCTTCCCTATGGTATCAGGCTCAAGATTGAAGCGAGCTACTTGCCCCATGACCGGGTGGGAGGGGATTATTACGACTATCTACCCATCAATAAGAACCAATTCCTTATATGTATTGCCGACGTATCAGGTAAGGGAATTCCGGCGGCGATTATAATGTCCAACTTCCAGGCAAGCTTAAGAACCTTGATCAGGCAGACTCCAAATATAACTGAAGTGATAGAGGAGCTGAATTATCAGGTCCTCGAAAATGCAAAGGGTGAAAAGTTCATCACTTTCTTCGTGGCGATTTACGATCATAGCTTGAAAACAATGGTGTATGTAAACTCAGGCCATAATCCCCCGATTCTGGTAAATGGAAATGGAGAAATGGTCCTGTTGGATAAGGGGAGTACAGTACTCGGGGCCGTCCATCCCTTGCCTTTCATTGAAGAGGGATTTATCGATGATCTGTCGGATTTCCTATTGTTCACCTATACCGATGGAGTTACGGAGACCCTCAATGAGGCGGGAGAGGAATTTGGACAGGAACGCCTTGTGGAATATTTCAAAGAGAACTATCAAAAAGACCTCCAGGAGATCCATCAGGATGTGATTATTCAATTGGATGAATTTAAAGGGATCAACCAGTATAAGGACGATATCACGATGCTTTCCTGCAGGGTCAATAAATGAGGCTTTACCCGGTAAAAACACCATACATACTGGAAAGACTTTTTCCACACTATACATGGAAAAGGTCTTCTTCAAACAATTCTATTTATCTCACTTTTGATGACGGGCCAACGGACGAATTAAATCCGTTTATAATATCCACACTAAAAGAGTATGAGGTCAAGGCCAATTTCTTTTGTGTAGGTGAAAACCTTAGGAAAAACAGGGGAGAGGCCATGAAATTGATTGATCAAGGTCACCGACTGGGGAATCATACCCAAAAGCACTTGAATGGCTGGAAGACAGGAATGAAGACCTACCTGGACAGTATTGATCTATGCCAGGAAAATCTTGAGCAATTGGGTGTAACAGTGAAACTCTTCAGACCTCCCTACGGAAGGATCACCAAAAAGCAGGGTCAGGCGGTACTGAAACAAGGTTATGAAATAATAATGTGGGATGTACTCAGTGGGGATTTCGATCAAAATCTGAGTAAAGAAAAATGCCTTAAGAACAGTATGAAGTATATAGGGCCTGGTTCGATCATAGTTTTTCATGATAATGTAAAGGCGGAATCAAACCTGAAATATGTGCTTCCTCGATTCCTGGAGCAAATGTTATCCGAGGGAAATAATTTTGAATTGCTGTGAATATCCTTGCCTACATACTCATCCTGGTATTTGCTTCCCAGGTAATTTCTGAGTTACTGGTACTCCTTTATCCTTTAAGGAAGCACTTGGCGAGCAATAGGGATACACCTCCGGTAAGTATCCTGATCTCAGTTCGCAACGAAGAGGAGAATATTCAACAATGCTTGACAAGCTTGCTGGACCAGGACTATCCTGATTTTGAAGTGTTGGTGGCCAATGACAATTCTACCGACTCTACTGCTGAAATTATCGGAACATTTAATTCATCAAGATTGAAGGTGATCAATATATCTGAACCACATGAGGTGGGGATTAACCCCAAGGCGGAAAACCTGGAAAAGTTAAGTGCGCTGGGTGGCGGTTTACTATTTGCCATAGTTGATGGGGATTGTATTTATCCAAGAGACTGGTTGAAGAACATGGTGTCTTATATGGATAATTTCAAACTGGTTTCGGGGGCTACTGGAATCGCTGGAAACAGGATGGAAGATCTTGACTGGAAAATCAATACGGGTAGGATTGCCATACTCTCCAATATGGGATTTAATACTTCGGCTGTTGGCAATAACATGGTTGTTGAGCGCAAGGCACTCGAATCCGTAGGTGGATGGAAGGCTGTTAAAAGACACCTGACTGAAGACTTTGCATTACACCGGTTATTTTACAGGGCGGGATATCTTACCTCCATTATTTTTTCACCGGAGACTGAAATCTCATCACAGCCTACTCCATTTTTTAAGAAATTCAATCAGAGAAAAAGATGGATGAAAGGGGTAAACGATTTGCAATGGATCACGAAATTCATGGTATACCTGCAATCGCTCATACTACCTTTTCTCATCGTCGGATTGATCTTTTATATGGGGTATACACTCTATGCCTTTCTGGCTTACCTTACCCTTAAAATTATAAGCAATACGAGATTACTTTTGCGTCTGCGTGAATGGCCGATACATTGGCTTCTGCTATACCAGTTATACCAATTGTTCTTCAATTTCCTTTTTCTTCTATACCAGCTATTTGGCCCGGGGGTAAGTTGGAAAGGCAGGAAATATTAAATTTGGCAATGCTTATTGATACCCATGCTCATATTTACCTGGACCAGTTCATCGATGACTTCGCGGCAATGATGGAAAGGGCTTCAGAAGAGCAAATCCAATTAATTCTTATGCCCAATATTGATCGGTCGACGACCGACAAAATGAGATTGGTGGAAGAGAAATTTCCCGATAGATGCAGAAGTATGATGGGGCTTCATCCCTGTTCAGTAAAAGAAGATTACTACGAACAACTTGATTACGTAAAGAAAGAGTTAGAAACGGGTAAATACATAGGAGTTGGTGAGATCGGAACGGACCTGTACTGGGATAAGACATACTGGGAGCAACAGAAGGAAGCCTTTAACGAGCAACTGAATATGGCAGAGGCATATCATATACCAGTGGTGATTCACTGTAGGGAGACCCTGGATGAAACTATTGAAATGGTAGCCAAATATCCTGGGAATGTGAGTGGTGTCTTTCATTGTTTTACCGGGAACCTTGATCAATACCTTAAGATTAGTGAACTCGGATTCTTTGTTGGGATTGGAGGAGTAAGCACATTTAAGAATAGCGGAATGACAGAGGTATTGAAGGAAATGAGTTTGGATAACGTAATCCTGGAAACGGATAGTCCTTACCTTGCACCTGCCCCAATGAGGGGAAAGAGAAATGAACCATCTTATTTATATCACATCGCACTAAACCTGGCACAGACTCGGGGAATGAGTTATAAAGAGATTTGTGAAGTCACCACGGGGAATGCTGAAAATTTATTCAAGCTGAAATGAATTACTACAGAATCAATACAGCTGCACCAGACCAACCTGAAGCTAGTCTTCTCATTATTTATACTGGAGGTACATCCGGAATGGTCATGGATGAAAACAGGTCATTAGTCCCGTTCGATTTCAGTCATATTCTCGATAATGTCCCGACACTCAAACAATTCAATCTCATCCTGGATGTTGTGTCTTTTGAACAACCCGTGGATTCTTCAAATATGAGTCCACGTCATTGGGTTATGATAGCGGAGATAATAGAAAAGGAATATGAAAATCACGACGGTTTTGTGGTACTTCATGGGACTGATACAATGGCTTACACTGCATCAGCTTTAAGTTTTATGCTGGAGGGACTTGAGAAACCGGTGGTATTTACAGGAGCTCAGCTGCCAGTGAGCTCACCGCGCTCAGATGCTCATGAGAACCTGATCACTGCAATTGAGATAGCTGCTGCCAGGAAAAATGGAAAAGCCATTGTCCCCGAGGTAAGCATATTTTTTGACTATGTCTTATACCGTGCCAACAGGGCTCAGAAAGTAGAGAGTAAGCATTTTGATGCCTTCAGTTCTGAAAATTATCCCCCCCTCGCTAAGGCGGGTATCGATATTGAATATTATCATCCTGCCATTAACCATGAAAAATCCAGCGGTCTTACCGTTCATAAAAAATTGGATGACAGGGTAGCGGTACTAAAGTTGTTTCCGGGGTTTAACAAAGTGGTAGCGGAGAAGCTGTTAAGCATCAGCGGTATTAAGGGAATTGTCATGGAGACTTTCGGATCTGGTAATGCACCTTCGGATTCCGGGTTATTGGAAGTACTGGAAAATGCAGTTAATCAAGGGGTGGTTATTTTGAATGTTTCTCAATGTGTAGGCGGTCATGTCGTGCAGGGACAATATGCAACAAGTCAGACTTTGAAAGACATCGGCGTTACCGGTGGAGAGGATATGACCACCGAGGCGGCCATCACCAAGATGATGTGGTTGTTCGGTATGGAGACCGATATTGATAAAATAAGGGCACTATTAAGTACTTCGTTGAGGGGTGAGATGGTAAATAGAAAATAATTGATTTCTTGCATAAAGCTTATTTTATTAATTTATTTGCGAGCTATAGATTAACAGAGGGAGAGGTGACCGAGTGGCTGAAGGTGCTCGCCTGGAAAGCGGGTGTGCCCCAAAAGGGTACCGAGGGTTCGAATCCCTCTCTCTCCGCAAAATTTGTAACTTAAACCTTTATTCAATCAAATATTACTAGACTCAAACTATCTAACTGAATTATGAAAAAACTACTTCTACCGTTTGCGATAGCTGGAATGATGATTTTCAGCCTTTCGACAATTTCCGTAGCACAGGATCAGGAAGCAGATGCATCTCAGGACACTACTGAAATGGCTGCCTCCGAAGAAGATACCGCTGCTATGGATACCATGCAGGAAGAAGAACCTGCTGAAGAGGAATCTACCGGTAGTATCACTACCATGGACGAAGCTGAGCCCGAGGAAGAAACTCCTCAGTCCTGGCAGAAAGTAATCAAGGACAAATTCATTGAAGGAGGAATCACCTGGATGTCTCCTGTACTGTTCTGTCTAATCCTTGGCCTGGCAATCTCTATTGAAAGGATCATTACTCTTAACATGGCTACTACCAATACCAACAAGTTGCTGGCCAATGTTGAAGATGCTCTTGCATCCGGAGGAGTTGATGCTGCCAAAGAGGTTACTTCAAACACCAGGGGCCCTGTGGCTTCAATCTTTACTCAAGGACTGATGAGAATGTCTGAAGGTATTGACATGGTTGAAAAATCAATTATCTCTTACGGAAGTGTAGAGATGGGTCGATTGGAAAGAGGCCTTGTTTGGGTTTCACTCTTTATCGCTCTTGCACCGATGCTTGGTTTCACCGGAACGGTAATTGGTATGATCCAGGCATTCGATGATATCCAGAAAGCGGGCGATATCTCACCTCAGATTGTGGCGAGAGGTATCAAAGTGGCCCTTCTTACTACGGTAGCTGGTCTGTTTGTAGGTATTATCCTGCAGGTATTCTACAACTACCTGGTATCGAAGATCGATGCATTGGTAAACCAGATGGAGGATGCTTCCATTACACTGGTAGACCTGCTTGTAAAGCATAAATTAAGTAAGTAAATTAAGAGAGACAGAAATTATGGACAATTTCGATATATGGGACTTCTTCTTATGGGTTGCTATCATTGGCGTGATAGGAGGGGCTCTTCTGGCCACCATCTGGCCTTTTGTCAAGTCTCTCATTGATGACCCCAGGAAGCTATTAAAATCACTTTACGGGATAGTATTCGTAGGCGTAGTATTTCTCGTTTCCTACATTACGGCAGGAAATGAGGTAACCGCCAATTACATTAACTATAATGTTACAACGCCCGGCCTTTCCAAAATGGTAGGCGCTGCACTTTCAACGGCAATTATAATGGCGTCAATTGCAGTAATAGGGATTATTATTTCAGAGGTTAATAAGGCAACTAAATCTTAACGGAATCTGCTATGCCAAAAAGAGCTAGACAAACACCGGAAATTAACTCCAGTTCAATGGCGGACATCGCGTTCCTGCTTTTGATCTTTTTCCTGGTGACAACAACCATTGCAAACGACAAGGGATTGTTCCTGCTTCTCCCCCCTGATCCCGATCAGTTGGAAGACCTGGATATCAAGATCCCGGAACGTAATCTCTTTAAAATACAGATCAATTCCGCTGACAGGTTGCTCGTCGAGAACGAGCCTTTGACAGATACGGATGAGTTGAAAGGTATGATAAGAGAATTTGTGCTCAATAATGGCAGAGACCCGGAATCTTCCGATAATCCTCAAAAGGCAATTGTGTCCCTGAAAACTGACAGGGGTACAACGCAGAAAAAGTTTATTGAGGTATTGGACCAGATCAAGGGTGCTTATCACGACATCTATGCGGGAAGGGCTGGAGTTTCCAACAAGAAATGGCGTGAACTGGCTGCTGACCATACAGATCCTGAAGATGACAGGTTATATGAAATGGGAAGAGGGGTTTTACCCGATGGTAAGCCGGAAATTCCCATGAATATATCTATTGCAGAACCTACTAAAATCGGAGGCTAATTATGTCAAAGTTTAAGAAAAAGGCAGATGCCAAACAGGAAATACCCACATCGGCATTACCTGATATTATCTTCATGCTGTTGTTCTTCTTTATGGTAACTACGGTACTTAGGGAGAGCTCGATCAATGTGAAGCAGGTAATCCCGGAAGCGAGGGAATTGACAAAGCTTCAAAAGAAGTCGTTGGTAAAACACCTCTACATCGGTGAGCCTAAAAAGACGGAGATTTGGGGTAAAGAGCCAAAAATCCAGGCCAACGATGCTTTTATCGATACCAAGGATATTATCCTGTGGGTATCGCGAGAGAAAGCCAAGATGAAAGAACACGAAAGAGAGCAGATCACTATTGACCTTAAGGTAGATGAAGAGGCAAAACGAGGTCTTATCTCTGATGTAGAGTTACAGCTCAGGAAGGCTAATGCCAGAAAACTACTTTATACTACCCGTCAAAGGGTTGAAATATAAATAATTCTAAAAGAAGATTGAGTCGAAAGGCCGGTCCAATAGGACCGGCTTTTTTATTTATATTGGTTTTTCATGAGTGAGGCTGCAATTACTCTCAATGACCGGAAAACAGTTAACGCCTGGTGTATGTATGACTGGGCGAATTCTGTATACTCCCTGGTTATTTCCACTGCGGTATTCCCAATATTCTACCAGGTCTATACCGTAGAGCATTTCGGTTCAGATAAGATCCTCTTTTTCGGTATACCGGTAATAAATTCAGTGCTGTATTCTTATGCCCTGTCATTTTCGTTCCTGATAACGGCGATTATTCTGCCATTTCTTTCAGGCATAGCGGATTACCGGGGTAATAAGAAATTCTTCATGAAAATATTTGTCTATCTCGGTTCACTATCATGTATATGCCTCTACTTTTTTGATGGAAGCAACGTGGAGTTGGGAATTACTTGCAGCGTCCTCGCCAGCATAGGTTTTTCAGGATCTCTTGTCTTCTATGATGCCTTCCTGCCGGAAATCAGTTCATTCGATCAGATGGATCGCATCAGCGCCAGGGGTTATTCCATGGGTTATATTGGCAGCGTATTATTGCTGGTTGCAAATATTGTCATGATAAACTTCTATGAATCATTTGGATTCGGCAATGTCAAGGACGCTATGCGGGTGGGATTCCTGATGGTGGGACTATGGTGGCTTGGTTTTTCCCAAATTCCATTCAACGTCCTTCCAGAAAACCCATCTTCCAGGGAGGACAAAAGCAACCTCTTCAAAAAGGGGTACCTGGAACTTATTAAAGTAGCGCGGAGCTTAATCCGTCAGACTAACATGCGATTTTTCCTGGGTTCGTTTTTTTTCTTTAACATGGGTGTGCAGACTATCATATTACTGTCCACCACCTTTGCAGCTAAAGTGCTCGATATGAGCCAATCTAGTTTAATACTTAC
>JAHEKQ010000126.1 GCA_024638265.1 Flammeovirgaceae bacterium | reverse complement strand
GAATTCCTTACCTTGATCTGCGAAAATGATTCCCCTTGAGGAATTTACTAAAAGGCCGCATTGTACATTAAATCCCTCGCGACTTACGGCTTCTAAATCTCCTCCCTGGGCTCCGACCCCCGGCACCAGGAAGAAGTGATCAGGCACCAAAGACCGGATGTGTGCAATCTTATCCGCCCGTGTGGCTCCCACTACGAACATCAACTGATCGGGTGTGGCCCAGGTAGATGATTTAAGTAAAACGTTTTCGTATAGTGCTTTTCCATCCCGGTCCTCCAGAAGTTGAAAATCAGCACTACCGGGATTGGAAGTATGCGCGAGTAGAATTACCCATTTCCCTTCATACTCGAGGAATGGGATAACACTGTCTTCCCCCATATAGGGAGCGACCGTGATACTGTCGAAGTTCATTTTTTCGAAGAAAGCCTTGGCATACAAACGACTCGTATTACCTATGTCCCCGCGCTTGGCATCAGCTATCGTGAAAATATCTTCCGGGATGTATTCCATGGTGCGAGCAAGGCTGTCCCAACCGGCACTCCCAAGAGACTCATAGAACGCTATATTGGGCTTGTAAGCAACTGCATATTCTGCAGTGACATCAATGATCCTGCGGTTGAATTCAAATATGGGATCCTTTTCTTTTCGGATGTGGGAGGGGAGTTTGGCTAAATCTGAATCCAAGCCTACACAAAGGTAGGATCGCTTAGATTTAATCGCCTCATACAGTGCTTGCCTGTCCATCCGGACAAAAGTACGAAAAGCCTGGAAATGACCTTAGTGGAATTACCCTAGTTATCGGAGATCGACGATCTCAACATCTGGATATTTACTCGCGTCGAAACGGAAATGGGTATCATCTACCTTTATTCCCGGATTGAAATTCGTAATGGTATACTTGAATTTATTTCCCGATTTTTCAAACATCGTCCAGCTTACCAGGCTCCTGTCTTTTTGTGAGACGTTCATCCTGATCTTGAAAAACTGTGAGTCTTTGGTATTCTCGGGGATCAAATCGATCACATCACAGAGGTGGCCAGCTTCCTGGGTTTCTTCCAGGTGGAGATATTTATATCCTGTTTTGTAAATATTTAGAATCTTCGTGGGAGTTATTTCTTCTTCCTCCGGATCGTAATTGTCAATGTTTACTTCATTGGCCTCCTCGAGGTAGGTCCAGACCGTTTTTCCATCATTGTAGATTTCCTGGTCATCGATTTTAAGGCGAAACATATCGCCTTTAATGGTGATCTCGCCCACCATGTCCTCGTTGACCCCATCAATTTCGTTGATTAAGCTTGATTTTATGTCGGCTTTATATGCGGAGATCTTGCTGTATTTTTCACTCATGGCGTCCAGAACAGCTCTCGCCTTGGTGTCGTATTGGGCTAATACTGATGTGAAAATCATGCCGAATACAACCAATAATCCTATTTTTCTCATTCCTTTGCTCTCAATGGTCTGCAAAACTAATACTTAATCTAATTCCTTCAATAATTGTTCCAAACTATATTCATCGGAGATCAAAACCTCCCTGGCTTTGCTTCCCTCGAAAGGACCTACCACTCCCGCGGCCTCCAGTTGATCGATCAGACGACCGGCCCGGTTGTATCCGAGCTTCAGTTTACGTTGTATTAAAGAGGTGCTTCCTTGCTGGTGCATCACTACGAGTCGGGCTGCGTCATCAAATAGTACATCGCGTTCAGACAGGTCGACGTCACCAACGCTGCCTTCATCTTCACCCACATATTCAGGCAGCATGTAGGCCGAGCTGTAACCTCTTTGATTCCCGATAAAATCGCATATCTCTTCTACTTCGGGAGTATCGATAAAAGGGCATTGGAGGCGGATAATATCTGAACCCTGCGATAACAGCATATCCCCCATGCCAATCAGTTGATCTGCCCCACCAGTGTCAAGGATTGTACGTGAGTCTACCTTGGAGGTAACACGGAAGGATAGCCTTGCAGGGAAGTTCGCTTTGATGACACCGGTAATGACGTTAACGGAAGGGCGCTGAGTGGCCACCACCAAGTGAATTCCGATAGCCCTTGCCAGTTGTGCCAGTCGCGCGATGGGAGTTTCCACCTCTTTTCCCGCAGTCATCATAAGATCTGCCAGTTCATCGACGACCAGGACTATATAAGGGAGATATCTATGACCCTCATTTGGATTCAGCTTGCGCTGCATGAACTTCGCATTGTATTCTTTGAGATTCCGGGATCCCGCATCTTTGAGCAGGTTGTAACGATGGTCCATTTCGATACACAGGGAATTGAGTGTATTTACTACTTTTTTAGTATCCGTAATAATGGCCTCCTCACTGTCGGGTAGTTTGGCCAGGAAGTGCCGCTCTATCTTGCTGAAGAGGGAAAGCTCTACTTTCTTGGGATCCACCAGGATGAACTTGATCTGGGACGGATGCTTTTTGTAAAGCAGTGATGCCAGTAGGACGTTAATCCCTACCGATTTTCCTTGTCCGGTGGCTCCTGCAATCAGCAAGTGCGGCATCTTGGTCAGGTCTACCACATATACTTCGTTGGAAATGGTCTTACCCAGGATCACGGGCAGCTCTTTGTCACTGTTCATGAACTTATCTACTGCAAGCGTCGATCGAATGCTTACCAGTTCACGGTTTTTATTAGGTACTTCAATTCCTATCGTTCCCTTACCAGGAATGGGAGCGATGATCCTGATCCCCAGGGCGGCAAGGCTGAGTGCGATATCGTCCTCGAGGTTTTTAATTTTGGATATTTTAATCCCGGCATCAGGGACTATTTCATAAAGCGTTACCGTAGGACCGATCGTAGCCTTGATGCTGGTGATTCCAATCTTGAAATTAACCAGCGTTTCAATAATCTTGTCCTTGTTCTGCTCGAGCTCTTCCTTGGTGACACTGACTTTGCTTGTATCATATTCTTTGAGGAGTTCAAGGGTGGGATAGGTGTAGGAACCGAGATCGAGGGTAGGGTCATAATGACCCTGCTCTTCTACAATTTTTTCCCGTTGCTTCTTTTCCTCAACGACAAAGTCTGGCTCGTCCTTTTGAGGCTCCTCTTTTTTGGAAGGTTCCTCAACTGTCAATTTCACTTCGGGCTTGTCTTTATCTTTGGTGGGCTTTTCGAACTGACTTTCCTCGGTCAGATCGATGACCCCTTTTGCTTCAACTTCCTTGGCCTTCTCCTCTCCAGGTTTATCCTCTTCAGTTCCCTTGTTCCATTGGTCCATTTCATTTTCATAACCCTCTGGTTTATCCTCATCACCGGAATCCTTTCCTTTTTTCGAGGAGGACCCAATACTGGTGACGTTGTAGAAATAGATGATGAATACGATGAGTGAAAGCAGTAGGAGTATGTAAGTGCCCCAACCCAGGAGGCTGTCGAAAAACAGGGCTAACTGGAAGCCTACACCCCCGCTCAGAAATCCATAGACTTCAGAAATATTTTCACTGGATCGAAGTATGTAGCCAAGCAGGAGACAGAGCCACAGTGTAGAGAATATGGAAAAACCCAATAATCGGGAAATGGGCAATATGCGAATGCCGAATGCTATCCTCGCTCCGAGGAGAAACAAAATGGGGGGAATGAAAAATGCAGCGAGGCCAAACCAATTGAACATAAAATAATGGGAAGTCAGAGCCCCGTAGAGACCCAACCAGTTTCGAATTTCAAGTCCTGATTCAACCAGGGATTCGTTGGAAAAAGCTTCCACAACACTTTGATCTGCCTTCCAGGTGAAGATATACGAGAGGAAAGCCACCAGGAAGAATAAAGCCAGTGCGACCAGGAAGAGGCCGAAAGTCAGTTGGAATCGCCGGTCGTTAAAAGGATTATTAATCGACTTGCCATTTTTCTTCTTTGGCTTCTTTTTCCCTTTGGGTGAGTTATCTCTGAAAGTGTTCTCTGCCATTGCCTACCGGGCAAATTTAATGTTATTGTTCAATTTCTTTGAGGATCGCCTTATTGATTCGCTTTACAAAGGAAGGCCCCTCGTATATAAAGCCGGTATAGACTTGTATAACGTCTGCACCTGCCCTGATCTTATCTACTGCATCCGTAGGGCTCATGATCCCGCCAACGCCCATTAGCGGAAATTTGTTACCTAGCTTTCGCCTGAGGAATCGTATTACCTCATCCGACCTTTTCTTTACGGGCGTCCCACTGAGTCCGCCGGGCCCTATATTATCGATTCGTTCACGTGAAATAGAAAGCTTTTCTCGACTTATCGTAGTATTGGTAGCCACAATTCCATCGATTCCGGTTTCATGGACAATCTCGCAGATGTCATTCAGTTGTCCATCCGTAAGATCCGGGGCTATTTTGAGTAATAGGGGTTGGGTAGCTTTTAGCTCCGCAAGCTTCATTTTAACTTTATCAAGTAGTTCTTTCAAGGGTTCTTTTTCCTGCAAGTCCCTGAGGTTGGGAGTATTGGGGGAGCTGATGTTGACTACAAAATAGTCGACATAGGGATGGAGAGCCTCAAGGCATGTTTCGTAATCTGTATAAGCAGTCTCGTTGGGTGTAATTTTGTTCTTACCGATATTTCCACCGACAATAAGCCCATGTGGCCTGTTCTTCAATCTCTCGATCATAGG
Source organism: Flammeovirgaceae bacterium (assembly GCA_024638265.1). Taxonomy (GTDB): domain Bacteria; phylum Bacteroidota; class Bacteroidia; order Cytophagales; family Cyclobacteriaceae; genus JAHEKQ01. Next base: position 2,048 of record JAHEKQ010000126.1, on the reverse strand, counting down.
CTCCAGCCCTTCATTGTTAAATCCCATCCTGTTGATCAGGGCCCGGTCTGAAGGAATGCGAAATAACCGGGGTTTTTCATTACCGGGCTGTGCTTTGGGAGTGACAGTACCGACTTCAATAAATCCGAAACCGATACCTGAGAAGGGGTGGAGTGCTTTGGCATTCTTGTCAAAACCAGCTGCAAGTCCCACCCTGTTGGGGAGTTTCATTCCGCAGAATTCATACTCCAATCGCTTATCCCTGAAGTTAAAAATAAGCGAAAACAGGCTCTTCATCCCGGGAATGTAGTGGAGCCACCTGAGCAATGAAAAAGTGAGATGGTGGGCTTTTTCCGGTTGAAATAAGAAAAGTAGAGGTCGTATAAGCGCTTTGTACACTAACCGGATCAGATTTTATGCAAAATAAAGGAATTTTAGCTTCTGGGGTGGAATTCCGTGATAATTTGTTTCAGGTAATCCCGATCCAGGTGCGTATAAATCTCGGTTGTAGTAATCGATTCATGGCCGAGCATTTCCTGGACTGCCCGAAGGTCGGCTCCTCCCTCAACGAGATGTGTAGCAAATGAATGCCTGAAAGTATGGGGGCTGATCTTCTTTTTCAACCCGATCTTCTCTGAAAGTCCCTTGATAATAGTGAAGATCATTACACGACTAAGGTTTTTCCCCCGCCGGTTCAGGAAAACAAAATCTTCATAGCCGGGTTGGACCGGCACATGGACACGTATTTCTTCGAGATAGATATTCAGGTGCTTGATTGCATCTTTTCCGACCGGTACCAGCCGTTCCTTGTCTCCTTTCCCCGTCACCCTGATAAATCCTGCATCAAGGTAGAGGTTACTATTCTTGAGGGCGACCAGTTCGGATACCCTCAGGCCACAACTGTAAAGTATCTCCAGGATGGCCCTGTTGCGTCCCCCTTGCGGGGTTGACAGATCGATGGCATTTAAAAGGCGTTCGATTTCCTGGTAGCTGAGCGTATCGGGGAGTTTCCTCCCCAGTTTAGGGGCTTCCAGCAATTCTGAGGGGTCGGATTTTATATACTCCTCGAAATGAAGATATTTGAAAAAAGCTTTGATCCCTGATATGATCCTCGCCTGGCTGTAGGCCGACATGCCCAGTTCGTTTATCTGTTCTATGAGGGAATGGAGGTGATGAAGTTCCACCTGTTCGGGTGCCAGGGCCTGGTTTGACAATTCAACAAACTGTTTTAGCTTTGATACGTCCCTTAAATAGGCCTCAACGGAATTCTCAGAAAGCGAGCGTTCCAGTTTCAGGTAATTTTTAAACTGGTATATAGCGGCATCCCAGGTCATAGGGTAAAGGTATGGAAATGAAGATAGAAATAATCAATGGCCCCAATCTCAACCTTCTTGGAAAGCGGGAACCCGAGGTTTATGGCTCGGAGTCATTCGATGACTACCTGTCCAAACTCCGGAAAAAATATCTTTCCATTGAGATCGGCCATTTTCAGTCCAATGTCGAGGGCGAACTGGTGGATCAATTACAAAAAGTTGGCTTCGATGCTGATGGGATTATTCTCAATGCCGGAGCCTATACCCATACATCGGTTGCCATTTCAGATGCCATTGCGGCCATCCAGTCCCCGGTTGTTGAAGTCCACATCTCCAATATCTACAGCCGCGAGGAATTCCGCCACAAAAGCCTGATCTCCGGCAATTGCATCGGCATGATCACCGGCCTGGGGCTTAAAGGGTACGAGCTCGCAATTGAGTATTTTAGCTATTAACTAACAACTAACAGTTGGTGATTATCATCTATCATCTATCACCTATCACCTTCCACCTACCACCTAATATTCCTTGTCAAATACATCGTCGCTGCCAGAGCTGCAAACAAGCCAAAAGCTCCAACCAATAATGCGAAATCCTGGAGTTGGAGGATTACGTAAATGAAGGAATAAATGATTGCGAAAAATGTGCTCAGCATTATCGTAAAAATCCGGTTTCGGATGATGGCGGAGGTGTAAGCCACGATCAGCAATGCCGTCATAACCGAAGAAACCAGGTAGGCAATGTCAAAGCCCAGGT
>JAHEKQ010000041.1:8311-25846 GCA_024638265.1 Flammeovirgaceae bacterium | reverse complement strand
GCGGTCAAAGGGTTTAAATGTTTTATCCGGGTCGTCAGACAGGATAATTTCCATCCGCTCCATCCAGTCTGTTTTCTCACCGTGGATTAAATGACCAACAATATCATAAGGACTCCAGGTTTCTGGCCCTTCATTTTGATTAATCCATTCCTGTGACAGACCCCGCAATAAATTTTCTATTACCCTCGGGGTTCTTTCAAGTATTTCAAGAGATTGTTGGAGGTTGAAATTCATGAGACTTCATTTTTCAGTTGATTAATTTTGTCTGCATTAAATCCTTTGATGATAAGCCAAAAGCCCAGAAAAATTTCATTTAGGCCTAAGGGCATCATGATCATCATCCCTCCCAGGGAACTTCCAAAGATATTGTGGCTGATTTCGACAAACAGGAGGGTGACACCTAATAATCCCCATGATGATAGCCATCTGGGTATAAGCCTTGAATAGAATAATAATCCATAAAATGACCAGGCGCCGAGGCAGTATACCAGAAGCATGATATTCTGAAGATTTCCTCGGGCAGTCCTCAAGTATATAGCAATGGACTCAAGATATTCAGCTTCTGTTCCTGAAACTGAGCCGATCTTCTGCCCGATTTTTAGAATTGTTAGGAGTAAAAATCCGCTGATTATAAAACTCATCAATTCCGTTAATCGCTGCCCGGTGTACCAGAGTGCTATCCGTTCACTGAATTGCTTCAATATGGGGAACAGGAGTACGGCAATGGCAAAAACCGAGGCTCCACAGAGTAAATCCAGGAGCATGGCAATGGTCACAAGAGTCGGACTGCCTGCCAGGGCATCTAAATAGTTCGCTTGATAAAGTAAAGGATCAAGGATTATACTATAACTGGATACTGCAGTGGCCATCTGGACGATAAACAGGACTCCTACCAGTCTAACGATTTTGTTGTTGCGATTCATCTTTCAAGGTTAGGTCGTAGCTTTAAGATGCGGTAAAGACTCGACTGGTTGCATGATCATACTCGGGGATCGTTCGGAAGTTCGTCAACTTCAAAGCGGTGGGCCCACGAACTCCTGGCCGTGTTTGACCGAGATCGCGGTCATTTTATCCATTGTTAAATCACCGTTTTCAGCCGCCTTATGAAATTCCCTGAACATGTCTTCAATGGTAAGCGCAGGTGAGAAGATATAACGTAGCCTACCTGGGGTACTACCTGCATTTTTAAATGCATGGACTGTGCCTTTTGGGATAAAGGCCACATCTCCGGGTTTAAATTCATGCATTTTGCCATCGACCTCTGCAATGAACTCACCTTCGAGGAAAAAGAAGGTTTCATCCTGTTCATGATGGATATGTCTTCCCGGTCCCACCCCAGGCTCCACTATGTCTTCAAAAATCGCCAACTGGCCCCCGGTATCATTGCCGGAAAGCAAAATCCGCAAGGTAATGGCCCCCTTGAATTCCAGGGTCTCTGCATTATTGTACACGGTATGAATTGGAGTTGTCTTTTTCATTTGTCAGAGTTTTACTTTTTAATACTGCTCCTGGAAGAAGAATAGCACCAATCCATTGGGTTCCAGGATTGAAAAGCTCCTGTGCCCCCAGGGTTGATCGGTGACCTCTTCCTTAAATGGAATTCCCTTTGCTTTATATCTTTCGAAAAGTTCATCGATGTTCCATACCTGGATCCCCATGAATGCTCCCTGGGGTATACGATAGTCCAGGCCTTTATGCTCTGGTTCTTCGTCCGAACGAAGGAGTACCTCAATGAGCCCATTACCTGCCGTGAATAGAGCTCCCTTATCATGTTCATTTCGATCCCATGAATGCGCTAAGTTGAAATCAAGCTTATCCTTGTAGAAATTGATTGTTTCGTCATACTTGTCTGAGAAATATGTGAAACGGAAAGCACCTAAATCATCTTTCATAGATACTGGAGAGATTATTAACGATCTTAAGTAATGAGCCCTTTCAAAACCCCATTGACAAATGGAATCATTCCAGGAGGGCCGGAATCGCGGTCCTTCATATGGACGGTGTTGGAGTTGCTGACCTCAAATATATACCGGATAATCTCCAGGCGGTCATCAAGGCTTATTCCTGCGCCCATGATTACGTGATCTACATTATTTTGGGCAAAGGCATCTTTGACATGCTGAAGACCGGTCCCACTCAATAGCATAATATCCTTTGCTTCAATTTTATCCCTCACATCATCAACGATAATTTCCTTTCGACCGAGAAGTAAACAAGTAAAGTTCTTCATAATCTCTCTAAGATACCTGCTCAATGATTTCATCTTTTGTCAGTCCATCGAGCCCGAAGGATTTGAGCGTTCGCTGTACTTCTTTTCGAAAATCGCGTTCCAATAGTACCGATACAATTTGAATAATGGCGTCCATTACCGGGGTTGGAACATTAACCACTTTCGCGATGTCAGTCAATAAGATCAGTCCAAATCCGACATCTTCGGTAAAGTAGCGATAATCAATTTGTGTTTGCGCTACAATCCCTTTGAAACCGGGCGCATTGCTGTAAGCAGTATCATAATTATCCTCCGTCATGTAACCCTGGATCATACCGGTTTTGGGCTCGGACAACACACTTACATCTAATGCATTGGCTATCGCCAATCTTTCCTCATCCACAGCCTTCATTAATCTTCCACCCGCAGGTGTAACACCCTCTTCATAAAACAGGAAGTCCTCGGGCGATTCTATCCTCCCCACATTCAAGAGTGAGATGGCGGGATGGATAACATTGTTACCATTCTGTAAAATGGTTTGAAAAACATTCTGGTATAATGTCGCTCCGGGATAAACCAGGGTAAACTGCTCAAAAACCTCCTGGTTCTTCGATGCAGGGAGTGAAGCGATGAATAATCCGTCCTTTAATTTCAAGTAGACATGTACTTCTCCCGGACCCTGGATTCGGCAGGCATAAGGCAGCGTACTGGTCTCCGCTACTGTGATGCTTTCATCAGAGAATTCTACTCCAAGGGCTCTTTTAAATATCAGGGCGCCCCCATTGGTTCCCGGACAAACCACGATTTTTTGCCCCGGTTGCATGACTTCTTTATAGGCTTCCGCAATGGGCAAGTGAGAATAACTAGGACCTACGACGTAGATCAAATCTGCATCTTTTGTGGCTTTTCCAATATCAGAACCGGCATACGCAATTGGAGCGAATCCATCCACCTGTCCGGTAGCCTTAATACCCTTGGCTTCTGCAATGGCATCTATATTAGTAGAGAATTGAGGAAAATCGAAAATGCTGACGTCATAACCGTGCAATGCACAGTCAGCGGCAACGGCACATCCCCCGTTTCCTGATCCTAGAACTGCTATCTTCATATCGTTTAACTGTCTGGCTGTAACATTCTAAATATACCCCTTATCAGTGTAAAGTGGAAAGTAGAAAATAGAAAGTGAGTAGTAGAAAGTGTTGAGTATTGAGTGGGAGGATTATTTCTGGTGCGAGGCTACTGAGTCGGGAGCTATCAGTAGAGCTTTCAGGATTATTCCAATCTCCCAATTGCGATGTATCCTTGCGAAATTACCGGCACCAGGTCCGTGGGCGAATATGGGTACTACGGCAGCCGTATGTTCTTTGGTAGACCACCGGATCTGCATGTCCGGGTAACTATCATAATCAGCAACCGCTGAAAGTCCACCGGTTTCGTGATCAGCAGAGAAAACTACCAGGGTTTCACCTTGATCCTTCGAATACTCCAGTACTGTGGAAAGGGTTTCCTGTATTGATTGAAGTCCTTTGACCACTCTTTTAGAGTCGTTATCATGTGATGCTGCATCCATTTCTTCACTCTCTACCAGTAGCACGAAAGGATCTTGGCTGGTGGATAAATAATACAAGGCCAACTCGGTAAGTTGGGTGAGGTTGGGAGACGAATTCAAATCCTGTATTTCGTCCTCCTCATAAATTGCTGCCACAGGATGAGTGCTAATATCCTCGGGGAGTTTCAGAGTTTTATCAAGAAGTGTAAATCTCTTCTTCAAAATCTCCAGGCTCTCTTCCTTTTCGGGAATATCATTCTCGCCCAGATCTTCCAATTCTCCAATGAGTATATCGATCTGACTATCAGCAATTTGGTTCAATATAGTCCTCGCATCATCTTCATTTCTGATGTGTGCAGAAAATGCAGCCGGGGTTCCGTCCCAGACATAGGAATCTGTTACTATACCTGTATTGTAATTCTGCCCTGCGGCCAGTTCCATAATGTTTTGTAGGACATTCTGATCTGGATCCATTCCGATATGGCCAAATTGAGTGGAAGTCCCCGTTGCCATAGCAGTTGCGGAAGCTTCTGAATCAGTAAGGGGTCCATAGACTGACCGGGCATCATGCCAGCCCTTAATATCAAACTCCTGCCAGACAGAAGGCTGACCCTCCTCCTGCTGTGTCAGAAGTGCAAGGGATAAATGGCTGAATCCCATTCCATCCGCTATAAAAATGATGATGTTCTTCGGTTTAGAGTCGTTTTGAACCAAATCTATTTGACTTACGGGTTCACCCGGAGAATAATCGATACTTGATGAGGGTACTGAAATGGAGCTGTCGGTAAGCTGCACCGCGATAATTAGCGTAACCACAATCACGATAACTGTGACAAGACTCGACTTTTTCCAGTTTTGCATGGTGATAGTTCTGAATTAGGTTTCCACCCAAGTTAGGGAAAAACAGACAGGTGAAGAGACAGCGTCATTGAAAATAGATTTTACTATTTTCGGGGCTAACAAATTTCGAAAACAATCTAGCGATGTTAAAATTATCAGGCCTTGGAATGCTTCTTTTAGCGATACCGTTTGTCTCTTATTCACAAGACAGCACCCAAAACCCCGATAATGTACCAGCGGTTTACAAAAAGGGAGAAGCTGCCATGTATCAAACCCTGGCAAACTCTATTGATTATCCAATAAGCTCTCGAAGGGATAATCGAGCAGGCCTGGTCCATGTCTCATTTACTGTAGATGAAAAAGGAAAAATAAGTGATGTTGTGGCCGAAAAGAAGGAGGGTTTTCTTCTCAGTGAAGTTGTGGTTGTAGGGTATACTCTAACGGAAGGAAAAGAACAAGGTGTTGATTCTGCCCTAAAGTCAGCGGCAATAACAGCAGTAAAGCGCCTTGGAAAATTCAAGCCTGCGCAGAAAGACGGGATTGAAGTGAGTTCAATATTAGTCATTCCCATTAAGTTTCTACTTAGGCCTTCTCCATAATGTCAATTATTAAGCATCTGATCAATCCTGGCTTGCATCCCTCTGGCTATCATGTGATTCGAATCACTTTGAATGACTTTCTCAACACACTGCCTGGCCTGAACCAGGCTATCCTGGAAAAAGTACAGATCGGCTTTAAGCATTAACAGGCTATTTATTGCATCGGGGTTTTGCGACTGTTCCAACTGATCGAATAGAAGTTGAGCCTCAGAAAGGTTCCCCAGTTCCAATTCCAGTCGGGCAGCATATGAAATATAAAATCCAAGGTTCAACTGCTCATCGTTCGCCAGGAATTTCAATGAATCAAGTGCCGTCTTTGGTCCATAATTATTATTCAAATGCTCGATATATTCAGCCTTGAAATAATGGTCTTGCGGAAACTTACGGACAAACAATCCAAAATTCCGTTCCGCCAGGCGAGCCCTTTTCAATTGAAAATCCTTGGAATTCACAATACCGAGGTCCCGATTGTTAGCCGCCTGAAGACTCATCATATTAACATCGAGAAGCAGCCTTTCGTAATACCCGGTTCCTTCTTTTAAGGAATCCAGTTCTTTATATAACTGTTGTCTTTCTTCAGTGTCTCTTGTGATCCGGGCCACTAAACTCTTTCCCAAAAGCCATTCAGGGTCAAATTCCATGGCCTTTCTGAAGGCCTTTTCTGACTCGGTCCACCGGCCATTATCCATAATTTCTTCCCATCCTTTAAGAAAGTAGTACCGGGCTGAATCGTCTTCTGTTCCGTAGTCGAAGGAAATTTTACCGGATGAATTAGATTGATCTCTGTTGCTGCACGCAGAGAACTGCAGCACCAATAAAATGAATATTATTACTCTATACTCCACACTCACACTGTTACTGGTACACCCTGATATAATCAACCACCATTGAACTATTTTCAAACTCAGGATCGATACCCGGTTCAATGGCTACATTCAATACCAGGTAGTAGTCGGAATCGTAAGGCCAGGTATCCTGGGTTTTTGTTTCCGGATTGTAATGCAAATGGGGTACGCCATCGACACTGAATACCATTCGGTCACCCGTCCAATCAAGCGTGTAAATATGAAACTCACTTGAAGCACCCTCTATTTTCTGTCCACCCACATTTTCAACATTATACCCGTAGCTTGAACCGTTGTGTAGGGCGCTTGACACATAATCCTGGTTCTTGCCCCAATGCTCCACTATATCGATCTCCCCGCAAACGGGCCAGTCTGTCGTGCCAAAACCCTGTCTTTCCCAATATGCACCAGCTTCGTTGATATTCTTATTCAGCATCCATATAGCGGGCCAGGTACCCACTCCTTCGGGTAGTTTAGCCCTTACTTCGACCCTTCCGTGCGTAAAAGCAAATTTAGAATTCAGCCTTGCAGAAGTGTATTCTTTGGTCTCTCCCTGGTCTTCAAAAGTTTCTTTGATGGCGGACAGATATAACGAACCATCCTTCTGATAGGCGTTTTCCACCCGTCTGGTGTAGTGCTGAATAATACCTCCAAACCAGCTGCCCCCGGGGGGGAGTTGAGTCTGATGAAACCACTTTGCAGTATCAATGGATCCCTCCCCCTCAAATTCATCCGACCAAACCAGTGTGGTAAAGTTTGGTTCCGTATCGAATTTCACCTTCTCTATCGGTTGTATTCCAACAAATACTACATATGATAGTATGATGAGGCCTATAATGAGAAATGAATAGACTATGATTTTTTTGATCACTGGGATTCGGATTGGTTATTTCAGCCTGTTCAAAGATTTATGTCAATCTATTCCATGATTGCTCCATAAACGATTTGCTCCAAGGCACTGTTGATCTCCTGATCGAAGGGAGAAAATAGTACTTGTCTTAACTGGACGACCACCAAATCATTGACAGGGTCAATCCAAAACGTAGTGCTGAAGGCTCCTCCCCAGCTATAAGTACCATCAGGCCGGACCGGGTGGCCGTCGGAAATATCAAATCCGAAACCGAAACGAGCCGGTCCCCAAGGATAGGTTATGGTGTCGATCTGGTCAATATGCATGGATTGTGCGGTCTCGGCATTGAGTATTCGGGCACCACCAAGTTCTCCGTCATTGAGTATGGCCTGGCAGAATAGGAAATAGTCGCGCGCGGTGCCGGTCATGCCAGCTCCACCAGATAAATAGGTTTTAGTTCCATTCACGGGATAATCTGCACCCACTGCCAGGGCTAAGGTAGAATCTGGCTGAGGCAGGTAAAGATCAGTCAGGTTTTTGTTCAGTGAATCATCGAAATAGAAATCGAGATATTCTATCCCCAGGGGTTCTGTGATATGCTCACGGATATAATCATCCAACAATTGACCTGAAGCCACTTCCACCACCCGACCAAGAACATCCGTATTCAGGCCATACATCCACTGGGCCCCCGGCTCATGCATGAGAGGGAGATCCCCGATTTTATTCATGGCCTCTTCGATAGTAATATCCAGGTGTGTACTCAATTCTGGTATTCCGTGTTTGGCGAGAATGGCTCCGTTTACAGGCGGATTCATAAATCCATAAGGTACTCCGGCGGTATGGGTCAATAATTGACGGACCGTGGGGATAGTTTTGGTGGGTTTACTCGTCCAGGTGGTATCTTCCGGGTTAAATTCCGTCAGCAATTCTGTTTCATTAAATGAGGGGATATACTTTCCCACCGGATCATCTAGCCGGATCTGACCGGTCTCCACCAATTGCATGGCTGCCACCGAAACAATGGGTTTGGTCATCGAAGCCATTCGGAATAAATGGTCTTTTCTGTAGGGAATGGTTTTCGCCGTATCTGACCAACCCACCTCTGATTCATAAACTATTTTTCCCTTCCTGGCTACCAGGGTCACGGCTCCCGGATACTTGTTGGCATATACAAATTCCATAACCATCTCATCAATTTTAGCCAGGCTGTCAGAGTTCATACCCATTACTTCCGGTGCGTCAAGTTGAAACTTTTCATAGCCGGTATCCTCTTTTTTCTCTGTAGTGCACGAGGTGATAAGGAAGAGAGATGTTAGTATTAGAGTGAGGCTTGATAGTTTCATCGGTTAATTATTTTTTGGCAAATTAATATTGTCATCGTCCCATCCAGCCCCCGTCGACAGTTACAATGCTTCCGTGCATATAGTCTGAGGCTTCGGAAGCGAGAAATACCGCAGTTCCGGCTAAGTCTTCAGGCTTGCCCCAACGGCCGGCTGGAATCCTGGAAAGAATCGACTTAGACCGATCCGGATCGTTTTGTAAGACTTTTGTTATGTCAGTCTCAATATAACCCGGTGCTATTGCATTTACACAAACCCCTTTGCCGGCCCATTCATTGGCAAATGCCTTGGTCATCTGGGCAACGGCTCCCTTGGAGGCGGCATAACTTGGTACTGTGATACCCCCCTGAAAGCTGAGCAGAGAGGCTGTAAAAATGATCTTGCCTGAACCCCTGGCTACCATATCTTTTCCTATTTCCCGGGTTAGGATAAAGGGTGCAGTCTGGTTGACCTCGATGACCTGGTCCCATATTTCATCGCCATGTTCAGTGGCAGGGGCCCTTTTGGTAGTTCCCGCATTGTTGACAAGAATATCAATGTCTGGAGAATTTCTTTTTACCGCCTCAATAAAGGAATACAGATTATTTCGTTGACTAAAATCGCAAGTATATGCCCAAAACTTCCGGCCTGCCCGGGTCACAGCTTGTTCAATTTCACTACCGTTACTTTCCTGGGAAGCACTTACGCCGATTATGTCGGCTCCTGCCTCAGCCAGGGCCAATGCCATGGCTTTCCCTATGCCCCTTTTGCAGCCGGTGACCAAAGCCACTTTACCATCCAGTCGGAATTTGTCCAATACACTCATTTAGTTTTTATTTTTTCTCTTCTCGACCTCAATGCGAATGAACTCAGGTAAATAACTTGGCGTGCAGTTTTTAGCCACGACCTCATCACGATATAGGCCTGTTTTTTCTCCTATTGAAATACATAGCGCCCTTTTCCCTTCATCATAAACTCCAATCCAGGCTGCCGCGTAATTCATAGCCCACTGTACTTCAGGCTGTTCGTCTAGAATCCTGGCCTTAATGGAGTCCAATAGCTCTTGCGTATTCGAATGGTTCATATTACCCATCCATCTAAGACGGGCCTGGTAATACCAGAAAACCCGTCTCTTTAACGGTGAAGGCTCATTTTCCCACGATTCTATGAGTCCGATAATTTTCTTGACTTTGGTGAGTTGGTTTGCCATGAACCAGTCAATTAACTGGTTTCGCTCTTCGAAATTGTGTGACTGAATATCCTCAACAAATTGATCTATCGATTGGATAGAAAGCTGTTCTTTGTCCATGATCAGGATAGACAACAATCGAGGAAGAAGCTCACCGGTAGCCCACAACTCAAGTGCCAAGTCGTGGTCTTTCTTAATCTCTTTAGCGATTTTTCGTAAATCTCCCAACTTGGTAGAGTTATCGCTGATACTCCTATAGATGTTGTCAGCTTTTGAAGAGAGGTTCATTGTGTTAAATCTTCGATCGAGAATCCTAAAATACTAATTACGGAGAAATTAAAATGAGGATTGCTTAATTCCCAGCTCCAGTCCCCGCAATTCAGCCAATCCCCTGAGCCTGCCGGTTGCAGAATAGCCGGGATTGGTTTGATGGTCCAGATCATTGAGCATTTGATGGCCGTGGTCGGGGCGCATGGGGAGCCGAAAGTCTGAACGACTAGATTGAATTCGTTTGAGCTGTTCTTTGAGAAGGGCCTTCATCAATTCATACATATTAACATCTCCCACGAGGTGATCTGACTCATAAAAACTCCCGTCCCCCTCCCGGGATATGTTCCGCAAATGAATAAAGTTTATACGGTGTCCAAGCCTCTTTACCATGCCGGGAAGGTCGTTATTGGCGAGGACCCCGAAAGAACCACTGCATAAACAAAGTCCATTATTGGGACTGTCAACTGCTTCCATTAATTTCCTCACATCATCCTCGGTGCTGACCGCACGTGGCAAACCCAGGATAGGGTATGGAGGGTCGTCAGGATGGATAGCCATGAATACCCCGGCATCAGTTGCGGCAGGGATTATTTCTTTGAGGAAAGCGATCAGATTTTCTCGAAGCTGATCCGTGTCAATGGTATTATATTCATCCACGGCAGCTTGAAATTCTTTTAGCGTATAGCCCTCCTCAGCACCCGGCAATCCGGCGAGAATATTATTTACGAGGATCTCTTTTTGATCTTCCGCCATTGATTTGAAAAATGTCTCTGCAGCGTCTAATTGCGCAGTGGAATAATCTGATTCTGCATCCGGCCGCTTCAGGAGAAACAGGTCGAAAACGGCGAGTTGGATCAGATCAAATCGCAGTGCCCTGGAGCCATCCGGCAGAGTGAAACCAAGGTCCGTCCGGGTCCAATCCAACACGGGCATAAAATTATAGCAAACCGTGTCTATGCCTGCGTCGGCCAGATTTTTAATGCTCTTTTTGTAGCTATTGATATAGTTGGCATATTCTCCCTTTCGTCTTTTGATATCCTCATGCACGGGGATACTCTCAACCACCGACCAGCTCAGTCCTGCATCTTCGATTATTTTCTTTCGTTTCAGGATTTCACCGGTCGTCCAAACTTCGCCATTGGGAATATGATGCAAGGCGGAGACGACACCCGTGGCACCAGCCATTTTGATATGGGACAGGGGCACGGGATCATCCGGCCCAAACCATCTCCAGGTTTGCTCCAATCCGGGAGGTTGAGTTGCAGATGCCATAGTTTACAATATTAGTTGTAAAACCCCTTTGATACCAATTACAGTGGTCACAATTGAAAATATCAATATCAGGATCAGAATAACATTCGTGGACGATTTGAAACGATATATATCCATCAAGTCCCTCCGATTCCCGAGGTATAATATACATCCGACGGTCAGGGGGAGAATTACCGAATTGAAGGCTTGTGAAACGATCATAACAAAAACGGGTGGCGCGTCAAAGACAGGGACTACCAGTCCGAGCAATGAAATAAACAATACCATAACGCGGTACCGGGAAAGCTTCATGTTGCGCTCGGACTCATTGTAGTCACAGAGAAGCCAAGGCAGCATAAGTACATTGGGGAATTGGGATGAAACACCGGCTGCTATAATGCCTATGGCGAAGATGGACACCGCCATTTTTCCTGCGAGGGGCTCCAGCAATTGGATCATTTGGGACGCTTTGCTAAGCCCCAGATTGGCCGGGTAAAGGGTACCTGCCGCCGCTGCCATTATGGACATGCTTATGATGAACATTAGTACCACAGAAACGATCGCATCTTTTCGCTGGATCCGCGCTTGCTCAATTCCCCAACCTGCCTCTTTCACCAAGGTAGTTCGAATAATAAACAGCCCCGAAAAGACTGTTGTGCCCACCAGGGAGGCTATCACCAGAAAGGGTCCCTTCCCCTGGTCCTCGGTAATATTAGGGACGTTGGGAATCAACCCGGACAGTAATTCTGATGGAGGAGGGGTGAGAATGGCAAAGTTGATAAGGAAGCAGACCGACATTACAGCCACGATCACCGCCAGGGACCTCTCGAAGAAATGGGTTTCACCCTTCCAGAATATTATGTAGACGAGTGTTATATAAAAGGCGGCAAAGTAGGTGGCAGGGATCCCGTTTTCTATAAAGGATCCAGACCAAACATGCGAAATGTCCGCTACAATACCCATGACACCTATTACACTGCCCATCACGCCTGCTGAAAGAGCGACAATAAAAAAGACCCCAACCCCAGGGTGAATATGTTTTTTAAAAGCCTGGAGAGCAGTTTCACCAGTCACCATAGTGTAGCGACTGTACAGGATGATCATGAAGTAAGTTGCCAGGCAGGAAGCTACAATAGTCCACAACAGGGACATGCCGTAGGTAGCGCCCGCTTTGGCCATCGAAGTAACACTTCCGGTTCCGATGTTAAACCCGAGCAGGAAAATGCCCGGGAGAAAAAGAGATAAGCTTTTTTTAATTTGGTTCCAGGTCATTCAATTTAAGGATGTAAGTGACAAATCATTTCAGCGACAAATCATTCCAACCTTCTTTCTCCATCTAAACGACCATAAATTATCTTCATTTAAAACTTTTACGGTGATAAATTTCCCCGGCTTTCATCGTAAATTCTATCTCCCTGAGATTCATAATATTTTCAACGGGATTCTTTTTTAAGACTACGAGGTTTCCAATTTTACCTTTTTCTATTGTACCATGAGTCTTTTCTATACCTATCACTTTAGCCCCATTCAAAGTGGCTGACACAATTGCATCTCTCGTACTGAGAATACCATCTTCGACCAATCTTTCTATTTGTGTAAACACAGAGGGGAAGCTCTGAGAAGTATCATTGAAGTAATCGGTTCCGGTACTAAATGTTATTCCGGCTTCACTTGCGGCAAGGGCATACTTTCTGTAGATCTCTTGAGTTTTCGGATTTGATACAACGTAGGTTAGATCCCAGATAACATTTCTCTTTTTCATTTCTTCAAAAAGTAACTGCAATTCCTGGCTGTCAGTGTTTAGGAGACTCATATCATCCGGAAATATCGCTGACCTTGCCCCTTTGAAGTCAGTATGGGTAAAAGGAATTCTTTTGGATGGGTCCACATCTTGATCCTGCCAGAACGCCCCCCAGACATGAGATACGACATCAACTCCGGCCCTTACAATTTCTATTGGCCTGTCAGGAAATACGGTAAAATGTGCCCAGGATTTTAATCCTCGTTTATGTGCCTCATCCGATAAGGCTTTGACCAATTTAGCATTAACTCCCGCGTAGAACTTCAATCCGGTTACTTTGCTGTCCAGAGCCATAGAGACACTTTCACTGATATCCAGGTCCTCCTTGGCTTCAATTACATATCCAGCCTTATCAGATCCGATTCCACGGGTAATTCGACTTATGCGCAAATCTTTGGCGATCATGTCAGAACTTCCGACAGTTGCACAAAAATAAATCTCAGGACCGGGGATTTTTTTCTCCCTGATAAATTGATTTTCACGAGCGAGCAGCCTTGCATCACCCCCCATATCCCGTACTGAGGTTACGCCGCTGTAAATCCATTTCTTAAACTCCTCCCTCGAGGCTTCGGGGGAATTTGGTAAACGCTTCTGACCCATATGGACATGAGTATCTATGAGGCCTGGGATGACATAATATCCGGTTAAATTAATTTTATTGACCGTGTCATTGAGTGCCTTTGAACCAGTTGGAAAAATGTCCTTGATCCATCCATCTTCGATCAAAATTGTCATGTTCTGAAGCTCATCAGATTCACCCTGAAATACATCGACACCAATCAGTGCATGGCTTCCTGAACTTTGAGCAAATGCCAGATTCGATATAGCAAAAAGGAAAATTGAAATCAGGAATTTTGTCTTCATTCTAAAATGGTTTGGTCAACGAAATCGTTGAGTGTTTCAATTTCAGGATCCACTCATTATTAAATTTAACAATAAATATTTTTGGTGGAATGATTTGCGGGGTGCTAACCAAGGCACCCCATTTTTAGCCCATGTATTCGTGGAACTCTGAAATCGTCAGGTAATATCCGTTGGGATCCCATAATGAGAATTCCTTCTTTCCCGAGTTGGGGTTTATCCGGATCTCACTGTCCAACTCATATCCCATAGCCACAAGGTTCTGATAGATTTCATTGATTTGTGACGTGCGGAAATACAAAAGAAGCCCATTGCCTACACTCAGATCGGGGTTTTTCATGGTAGGATGGTCGTGTTCATTCCATTTGTGAAGGCAAACCAGTACTTCCCCATCTTCCGATTCCAGGACATCAAATTCGTCTCCGCCATGAGTACTTATGCAATTGAAGACGGCCTGGTACCATTGAGATGTTTCAGGGACATTGGATACGGCCAGAATGGGGTCAACTCTCATATTGATCTACCCTTTGTTTAGTTACAGTTCAATGGGTACTCATTCAAAGGCTTTATAAACCCGGGGGATGAGAATCCATCTCCCAGATACCTTGAAAAAGGCTGACCTCATTTTTTGTTCCGAACCGTCCTCATTCAAATAGGCCATGACATAAACCTTTGTACCGTCCTTCAAACGGTCGGCAATATCCATGTATTCCCGGGGTATTCCATTAGTAATGCCCTCCTTGAGTTCACTTTTCGTGGCCGACATTATTTTTAACTCAGCGTCGTCAGTAATAGGTTTCATTCCGTCTTCCGGAATCAGGCTGATATCCGCCCATTTGAAATTGGAAAAGGAAATGACTTTCTCTGCAGCTTCACCTTCCTGAAAGACCTGTCCTAAATCCTCCTCGCTGGGTTTCAGGGTTGAAAGGAACTGGTTCTTTTGATCGGTTTTCAGCTGGTTAACGATATCGATGAGTTCCTTTATTTCATTGTCGTTACTTGCATTACAAGAAAACAGTACGCAGCACAATACTATGAGGGAAATGATAGACCTATTCATAATTCTATTTTTCTAATCTTCAAGTTAATGGCTGATTTGACCATGTGAAAGCTACGGACTAAAAATAACCAAGGGCATATCGAGCAAGGCATGAAGTAATACGGCGCTGAGAATGGAGCCGTCCTTTTCACGGATATAGCCAAGAATCAATCCCAATACGAAGGTAAATAAGGCCCATGGCCATAAGGGGGGAACCACAAGAAGAGAATGTGTTAACCCAAACAGAATTGATGCGATAATAAGGCCCCAGCCAAACCTGACGTTCCCGATACTAAAAGGTTTTCCGAAATAGCGATTGAATGACGATTGCAAATATCCCCTGAATAGTAGTTCTTCACCCAATCCAACAATAAATATGAAATACAATACTTTGGATAAAACCGGAACGTAGTCGTAGATGAAATATGTTGAGACGACCGTAAGAAGGCTTAAGCCTGCGAAAGTCCTGAGTCTTGAATTGGGATTATTTTCAGGATGCCTCGTTGGTAACTTTTTAGTGACTTTTGGAACAAAATAGAGCGCCACGGAATAAACGACTGCCAACGTAATCGAACCGTACCAATCCTGGAAACTCCATCCTAAGAGGTCAATTATAAGAAAGGTAATTCCTGCGGGACCGGTGACGGCGTAAGCCCAAATGGAAAGTTTAAATGAATCGGTAAACTTTGGAAAGTGAATTCCAAAATCACTTTTATCCTTGAAAAACAAGTATATGGTTCCCAACGGCAGAATAATGGTGTAGAGGAATTTTGCAGCGTATCTTAATACTATGTTCTCCGTATCCGAAAAGTTGAAGGGAAGATTTTTGACGTTCAGGAAGGCGACTATTATCAGAACCAATACAGTAGTCGGAATTAGTAGATTTTTTAGGATGCTATTCATCTAGAAGTTCAATTCCTACAGAGAATTCCTGGTCAAGTGTTCAATTACAGCAGTTGATACATCCGGGTAGTTCGTTTGTATAAGCCAGTGGCCTCCTTCAACGGGTATGAAGGTATAATCGCCTTTCATGTATTGCTCCGTTCCAAGAGCTGCTGCCTCCCCTACAGCCAGATCTTTCTTTCCCCAAATGAAAAGAGTAGGAGTATCAATATCTCCTAAAGGACGAACTTTTCCTCGCCTGAGATTGGCCCTGTAATAATTGAGGGCCCCGGTCAAGGATTTTTTCCTTCTAAATACCGATAGATATTCATCCACCTCTTCGAGAGAAGAATGTTTCCACAATCGTCGAAAACTTTTGAAATCATTTCTTCGGATCATAACCTCTGGTATCCAGGGAAGTAAAAAGAAACCAATATAGCGGCTCTTCTTTTTCTGGACCGGATCGGTTCGGATGGCTTTGGCAAAAGCCCTGCTGTGCGGGATGGACAGGGATGTCCAACTAATTATTTTTTCCGGGTTTTGGTAGACGACATTCCATCCGACTGCGGCCCCCCAGTCGTGGCCTATGAGGTGAAATTTATCTATTCCCAGTGATTCAGCAATCTCCAATATATCACCGGTTAGTTTGTCCATGGTATAATGCTTGACGCCTTTGGGACATGCCCCTTTGCTATAGCCACGCATATCCGGTGCTACACAGCAGTATCCCCTTTCAGAGAGATCATCCATAAGGTGCGTCCACATTCTGGAGGTTTCGGGAAACCCGTGAAGCAAAATTACATACTGAGTATTTTCCTTCCCGGAAACCCGGTAGTCAAATTCAAGTTCGCCGATGGTGATTTTTTTTGATTCGATCATAATTGATAAGTCACACCTCCGAATCCGAAGAAGTGGCAGATTACGCTACTCCAAAATATTTTTTACGGAACCAAAAGGAGACACGTACCAGTAATATCAAGGCAGGCACCTCCACTAATGGTCCGATTACTCCTGCAAATGCTTGCCCGGAATTCAAGCCGAATACCGCGATCGCCACGGCAATGGCCAATTCGAAATTGTTGCCAGCAGCGGTGAAAGCTACGGATGCTGTCTTATTGTACTCTGCCCCCATTGCCCTTGTCGTGAAAAATCCAATGATGAACATCAGGGTGAAATAGATCAGTAAGGGAATAGCAATAATGATTACATCCATCGGGATTTCTACGATCAGTTCTCCCTTGAGTGAGAACATGACCACAATGGTGAAAAGAAGGGCAATGAGTGTCAGTGGAGAAACTGTTGGAATAAATTTCTCCGTGTACCATTTCTCGCCTTTCATCTTTACCAGGAGAAGCCTGCTCAGAATTCCCATGACAAAGGGAATTCCCAGGTAGATAGCTACGCTTTCCGCAATGGTAACTATGGATATGTCGACAATAGCACCCTCAAAACCGAAATAGGGGGGAAGTACCGTGATAAAGATCCACGCGTAAAAGCTATAGGCAAATACCTGGAAAATGCTGTTGAGCGCCACCAATCCGGCCCCGTATTCGCTACTACCTTCAGCCAGGTCATTCCATACTAATACCATAGCAATACAGCGGGCCAAACCGATCAGGATCAGGCCCACCATGTATTCGGGATAATCACTTAAAAAGGTAATGGCGAGTATGAACATCAATACCGGGCCGACGATCCAATTGAGAACCAGTGAAATAGAAAGGATCCGGGTGTTTCTGAAAACCTTTGGCAGGAGTGAATAATTGACCTTCGCTAAAGGGGGGTACATCATCAGGATTAGACCGATGGCAATAGGAATATTGGTGGTTCCTCGATTAAATGAGTTAATGATATCGGGAAAAGTCGGGATGAAGTAGCCAAGTGCAACACCAAATGCCATGGCTGCGAATATCCAGAGGGTGAGGTTCCTGTCTAGAAAACTCAGTTTTTTTGTGCTCATTCTCTGCTCCTGGTCAATTTTATGATCCTACCTGCTTCAGAATCGGGCCCAAGCTACAGATTTGTACT
>JAHEKQ010000041.1:0-8211 GCA_024638265.1 Flammeovirgaceae bacterium | reverse complement strand
CATGGATTAATTTTTTTCTACGGTTATCAGTTTATCGGAGTTGAACATGGCTGCCGGAGAAATAACCTTTTCAGCTATTGGAATCTTGTCTCTGTATCTTTCTTCCATTTTTCCTTTCACAAGGTCACTACTTAAATCGAAGTCAGAAAGCTGCTCAAGTTGCCCGATTTCTATGTTTGCTGCTTCTTTGTATATTTTCCAGACCAGTTCTGAACAATAAATCCTCTCATCAGACCATTCAAAATAGAGGTCGTAGGATTTTCCCTTAAATTTTTCGCCGGCCAGTTTCATTTTTTCTATTACAGGAGCTGTCAGGGCTTCTGAATTCCTAAGTCTTTTGATGACATAATGTCCATTTTCTCCACGAGAAATCCACTCTTCCAACGGGGTTAATTTTACGGGTTGAACGGCTTCGAAGACATACCATTTGTTATCGTTTTCATAAATGATCCCCATATGGCTATACTTAGAATCCGTGGCCAATTGAATAGCTTCACTTTGACTTGATAGAGAGGTTTGGAAAATAATATCCCCGTTTTGAATATGGTTGTATGATTTAACCTGTTCTTCGTACTCCGGGACTTTTTCTACAATCTGAGATTTCTCGGTCGCCCAATATGCAAGGAAGCCAAGCATACCTATGATCAATATTGTCAGAAGTAGTTTCTTCATTGACACATTTTGTCTTTCATAATCATGATTCCTCATTATCTAAGAGGAAATTATCAAATATTCATCGCCACCGTGGATGCAAGGATTAAGATGAATATACCTATCAAAACGGAAACGAACTTTTTACCTGGTGTTAACCGGGGAAAAATCTCTTTAAATATTATGATCCCAAGAGGGATTAGGATAAATACTCCTGTAACTGTCCCAGGTGAATAATTAAATGTAAACAGGCTCAGTAAAAGGTGAACCACACCATTGACAAAAGCAAGTGTTCCTAATGCAGCCAGAATCATCTTATTATTATTGAAGTAATATGATAACGACGCTACAGTAAATATGAACAGGCCCACACCATTAATTATCAAAAAATCCTCGTTGGATAACTGGGCATTGAGCAAATCGGAATACCACATTGGAAATTCCCCGACATATTCCTCCACCTGGTGAAGAAATAGTGAAACAGGAATAAACCATGCGATTTGAGAAGGAGATTTCATTTGCCGAATTGATCTGTCCTACTCCTACTCAACATATTTTATGAATGATCATTCATTGATATTTTCCTGGTTTTTATGTTTTGCATTCTGAAGTGCTTTCAAGGATTAATACTCAACGATTAAGTGGCGCTTTTCATTCCTTCTTTTTTATCGCAATTAATCCCATGAGGTGTTCATCGAGACGGCCCTTGATTAACCATGCGATGGCAAATGACCATACCGCGACCATTTCCAACCAGAAGGTATAGGCCGGCAGAATTGTATTAAAGTCGATATCCAGCAGGGACTCAAAAACAATAATCAGCAGTAATAGACCTATACATGCCCAGATCACAATGCCTGACCATTTAAAAAATTTCCTTCTGAAATCGGAGATGCTGTCGCTTAGTGTAAATTTAGCGTAGCTCATGTAGCCCAGCAATGACAGGAATAAGCCTGCGCTGACCAGGTGAATGGTATTTTTTATGTCGTTATCGTGGTGTCCGAATAGGTAACTGTCTATCGGAGTGCCATAAAATTCCAAACTCCCCATCGCATTTTCTGAATCTGTGGGTACCAGAACGGTAATAAAAATGAAGATGGCCGCCAGGGTCGTGGCCAGGTCATCGCTCATGAACTCTTTTTTATCAGGGGTGGGTGGATATCCCTTATATCCAAAGAGGATAAGACCAAAAGCAGTCAGGATGGTAATGAAAAAAACACTGGATGAACTGTAATAATAATGACTCATGGATGCCAGGAGGGTATCATGGAAATACAAGAGCAACACGGGTAATGCCAGTCCCAACACTCCTATCGATTTCCTTAAGCGGTACATCGACTTTTTGTAGTCCTGGTCTACTTCTTTTTGTTCGTTAATTAGATTGGGATTCATAATTAGAGGTATTTGCCATATGATGGACGGTTGTGTTAGATAAAAGTAAATAATTGCGGAAGAACTCCATAAGACAAGAGGAATCAGTCGATGTCAGCTGTAATTAATAACACATAAAAAAACCTGTGCGGGAATCCCGCACAGGTTTGGATGAGTCAAGTAATCAAATCATATTCTCTCCGGAGCCAGCTCCCATTTTTCAGGAGACCTCCATAGACTCGATAACAACAATTCTCTCATGAACGTGAACTCCTTTGGAAGCTTGTCATACATTTTCTCGAAGAGTTCTTCGTGTCCCAGTACTTCCTGTTTCCATTGCTCACGGTCAATGTCCATGATTTCATCGAATTGTTCAATGGTAAAATCAAGACCATCCCAGTTGAGGTCATTATAAGTAGGCATCCAGCCGATAGGGCTCTCAACCGCTCCGGCTCTTCCCCTGACCCGCCGAATCATCCATTCAAGGACTCTCATATTTTCGCCGAAACCGGGCCATTGGAAATTGCCTTCTTCATCTTTCCTGAACCAGTTTACCACAAACATTCTGGGTGGATTGGCCAACGACCTGCCAAACTGCAACCAGTGGTTGAAATAGTCAGCCATGTGGTATCCACAGAAAGGTAGCATGGCAAATGGATCCCGTCGTACCTGTCCGACTTTACCAAAAGCCGCGGCGGTCATTTCAGACCCAATGGTCGAGGCAGCGTAAACGCCTGAATTCCAGTTGGCAGGCTGGTAAACCAGGGGTACTGTGCTACTTCTTCTTCCCCCAACGATAAATGCACTGATCGGTACACCTTGCGGGTTTTCCCAGTTTTCATCAATGCTTGGACATTGGCTGGCGGGACAGGTAAACCTGGCATTTGGGTGAGCTACTTTTTCATCGGAATTGGGATCGTGAATATTACCGTGCCAGTTGATGGTGCCCTCGGGGAGATCGTGTCCAATTCCTTCCCACCATACATCACCGTCGGGCGTTATCCCCACGTTGGTGAAGATACTATTCTCCTTGATGGTGTCCATCGCGTTGGGATTTGTCTTGTAGTTGGTACCCGGCGCTACACCGAAGTATCCGGCTTCGGGATTGATGGCATATAGTCTGCCATCAGGGCCCGGCTTGATCCAGGCGATATCATCACCGACAGTTGTGATCTTCCAGCCGTCCATTCCCTCCGGGGGAATAAGCATAGCGAAATTGGTCTTTCCACAGGCACTGGGAAATGCCGCGGCCACATAAGTTTTTTCACCTTTCTTGTCTTCCGCGCCAAGGATCAGCATGTGTTCTGCCAGCCATCCTTCTTCCCGGGCCATGACTGAGGCAATTCGAAGTGCAAAACACTTTTTGCCTAAAAGGGCATTTCCACCATATCCCGATCCGTAAGAAACGATGCTTCTCTCTTCAGGATAGTGTACAATATACTTCACGGTAGGGTTACAAGGCCATTTTACATCTTCCTGGCCTTCTTCCAGGGGTGCTCCGACCGTGTGAAGACACTTGATGAATTCACCGTCAGTTCCCAGCTGTTCCAGTGCATCAACACCCATGCGGGTCATGATACGCATGTTCACAGCCACATATTCAGAATCAGAAATTTCCACGCCGATCTGGGAGATCGGGGATCCGAGTGGACCCATGCAGAAAGGGATCACATACATGGTTCGTCCTTTCATGCAGCCCTTAAACAGGGGATCCAGGGTTTCTTTCATTTCCTTTGGGTCCATCCAGTTGTTGGTAGGACCGGCATCCTCTTTTCTTCGGCTGCAGATAAATGTTTTATCTTCCACCCTCGCAACATCACTCGGGTCTGAGAAGCAGGCAAAGCTGTTGGGTCTTTTTTCAGGGTTAAGCCGGACGAAGGTTCCTTTGTCTACTAACTTCTGAGTTAGTGAATTGTACTCTTCTTCTGATCCGTCGCACCAGTAGATCTCATCGGGTTGGCACAGATCAGCAACCTCATCAACCCATTGTTTCAGGGCGCTATGGTTTACATCAATTTGTGGTTTTGCAGTGGTTTCCATACTTAGAATTTCATGATTTAGATTTCAACATTGATTTTACCGATACAAAAATAGGGGTGTGATTTCAGTTACCGGATGACTTTTGTCAGTTTAGCCAATTTTATTAGTCTGATTATCTACGAAATTAGCAGGATTACTTAGATATCTGAAAGTAGGATTGAATTCTTGTTGTTGAAGCAGGCTGGCGAGTCCCATTACCGTTTTACCCAACGAAGCCTTCTTTGATATCCAAAACGAAGTGAAGTATATGGCGAAGTTGGGCTCAACCCTAATCATTCTTAATGAAATATCCCTCATTCGAAATGGCATCTTCGCTTATATAAATACTCGCTTCTTTAAACCACACCTCCGCATAATTTCCGGTTTCATATTGTTTTAGAATATCACCATCAAAGGTTTCAGCTCCTGAACACCAGTTCGGGTTTTCTTCCGGGGATTTTCCATTGGTTTGATTGTATGCACCCAGCTTGAAAAAGAGTCCTTCCTCTTCATAGGCATTTTCCCGCTCCACTCCGTCCTGTCCTATTGGAAAGAACAGGGCTTGAGTCTGTTCGGGGATATCAGCTGCCGTTGTATATTCGGATTCCACCAGGTTTTTTGTAAATGTCCTGGTTTCATGTACATCACTGGTGAATGTAAGAAACATCATCCCATCCTTCACCTCGATCTCATAGCTGAATTCTTCTCCCAGTTCAATTCCATCTTCGGGCTCTTCCGGATAGCTATTTTCTTCGGGTCCGACCACTGAGAAGTCATGCCCCCAAACTGCCGATGAATAATCCCACCTCCCGGAATTGTCATCACCCTCCGTATTGATCTCATAGTGCCAAAATACCGACCCCCTGGTATGTCCCGGGAATTTCTTGTAGAAGATCTTCAAGGGCTCGTTCTCATGTCCATCCGCGCTGTGGATCTGACCTACGACTACCGCGTGGGAAGCTGCAACCCGGGCATCCCCCGTTGCGGAAACATTCATGACTTTGAGTGTCGCGCTCAATTTGGCATCGGTGCGGGGCAACCATTTTTTCAATTGAGCCAGTTCAGTCCTGGTATTGTTGGAGGTACCATGAGTATCCCCGGCATTCGGAGTTTTAAAAACCACCCAATCCCCATTCTCATCACGGGTGGTATAGAAGAAATCCTCGTGCTCAAATTCCATTGCCTGACCTGCATTTGACCCATCACCTAAAATCAAATTCCATTGATTGAAAAATGGGATAACCTCACTTGCATAAACGGGTTTTTGAGATTCATCCTGATCATTCTTGTTACCGGTATTATTACAACCACTAATAATGACCAGGACAATAAGGATTAACAGGGTGGAATATGGTGAAAGATTTTTCATTTAGCTCCAGAGATAACTAGTTAGTAGGATGAATATAGTGAAAAGCAGAAGTGGCAAAGCAATCAAATTTAATATTCCGGGATTTTAAGCGTTTCCAACTTGCCAGAACTGTCACGATAGTTGATCTCAATTATGGGTTTTGATGTATCGGCCGTATTGAGGTCAATGGTCCCTGACCATGATTCTTCACCAAAATATCCATTTAAACGTATCACTCCATCTTCAAACTGAACATCACATGAGGGATAGGTATCACTATCTTTAACCAGCATGATCGCTGCCATACGCTGATGTTCGCTCTTTTTCTGCGAAGAGGCGGAAAAATGCCATTCCTTCGCGGGGGGAGGGGCCGTAACCATTGGATAATCCTGTTTGGGATCAATGGGCCATTCATTGGTGATTGAAAACCCTAATTTATCCACTGTGTAAAGTGTAGTTTTCATCTCTTCACCCAGGCGCGTAGTGATGATTTCCTGATTTTTTTCATCTAGTTTCATAGGCTCCCTGCTGTGTATAAGCCAATCCAGTGAAAAGGCCTCCGGACCCGACACGTCATCAATAATCAGGATAACTGAAGGGCGAATCATAATGACATGCCTGTTAAAAGTTTCGAGAACATCACCATAACATTTATGGGCATCACCCGCTACATAGCCAATGTGTTCAGTGCTTTTAAAGTCAATCAACCGGCCATTGGCAGAAGAACTACGGTCGATTTGTCCTTCACCATTAATTAAGAGGGTATTATGAGCAATTGTGAGGTTCGTGTATTTAAAATGAAACGGGGATTGGTGTTGTGGGTACCTCGCCCCACTGGGATTGGCCAGTGCCTTGCCACCTTTCATTATGGCAAAACTGTTCTGGTCGGCATGACTGTGACTGACAGACCCATAGGGTGAACTTTTAAAAAGGAGCATAAGGTCATTTGCCGGATTAAGGATATCGGAATGCAGTGCAGCCCACCCGATCCCTTCGAATGCCCTGTCCTGGGGAATATTAGCAGGCATTTCCGGGGTTAAATCATCCTCAAAAATAATTCGGTGCATCGCACCCAGACGAGCGGTATTCAACTCTTCCGTATTCAATTGTTCAATCCACCAACGGGTGACAGGATCCTTGTAACGGAGTGCGTGAAACATCAAAATTGAGTACAGATCTCCCGCTCTGCTTTCCACAGAGCTGTGCTCTGAATCGCCAAAAGGTATGATCTCACCAAGTGGCGATACACTATAAGTAAGAAAATGTCGCATTTTTCTGAAGTATGACTTTTGCCAAAGGTCATAGCCGGTGGCCTTGTAGAGTGACTGGAGTGGTGTTATAAACCGTTCATTATAGGATAGGGCATAATTTACTCCCTCTGCCCAACCACCATCCTTACCACCCCAATGGGGAAAAACCGTCATTAAGGCACGCATGGCATAGTCCATCCAAACCTGGGCCCGCTCTTCCTCGGCCAGCACGATCGAGAATTCCACCAGGTATCCCGGTAATCGTCCATCATGACTATAGGCCGACTTGTACAGAAAATCTCGTCTTTCCAGCCTCGCCAGCATCTGGTCACCACGGTCAAGGAGCATTTGTTTGACGGCGGACCGTTCTTCCTCTGTGAGAATCTCATAGAGCCAATCATAGCCCTGGGCTGCGGTACGGGCAATACGCAAACCAATCTCGTCAAAACTCTCGATCAGGGATGCCACTCCATCGGTGTCCAGTTCCCAGTCCACTACATTCAACAGGTGTTTTTTGGCGGCAAGACCATAGTGTTCTTCACCACTGAGCACGTACATAAGTGCAAGGGGAACCATCCCACGGTTATAGATACGCGTAAATTCACGGTACGCTGCCCGGTAGGCCGTTCTCCTTGCCGGGTATTCCGTTTCGATGTCGTATTTATCGAAATCCGGTTTGGCCATCAGATCAAGGCCAAGGGCCTCGTCGGCTACTTTTTTCAAATCACTGTAAGCTTCACTCCGCGAACCCGTCAATGAACCCCGGATATCATCCAGCCTGGCTTTTGGGAATAGCAGTCTTGGATGTTCTGCAGGCACCTTGCTGAGCAATGCCCCTGGTTCTATCCACGGTAGTTCAAAGGCATCGGAACCAATGGTAAATTTCTGCTCCGGCCTTGTGCCCACCACATTGCCATCCGGATTGATTGCGTCGACAAACCAGCGATACTGGCCTTCGGGGAACACTTGTTCAGGAACATGAACCGGATCATTCAGCAATGGGGATTCATACACATGGTTCCCCGATAAGTCTTCAATACGAAGTTGGTAGCTTACAGATCCTCTTTCTGCCGCACGCCACCAGCAAAAGCCGGGAGGGGAAACATCGAGGATTTGTCCCGGTAGTGGGCGATTAAAATTTCCGTTATCGGGTTGCTCGGTGGGAAAAGTCAGCTGAAGTGAAGGTTCTGAATTGCAGGATAATAAGAGTACCGACAGCGTTGCCATTAGGAGGTTTTTAATTCTTCGGGATTGAAAAACTGAGGAGGAGATATAGGAAACCATAAGTAGGTCGATTATTTAGATGAAAGTGGCCTTTTAGTTAAAATACGATTTTTTTGGGAGACGGGGAGAGAAGGATAGGAGATCTGGGTGAAGAGAGATTATTCAGTAAGTTCATTCTAACTTCCCGAAAGAAATCTTACCACTTGGAATGATAACGCATTTTTCGCCAAAAATAATTTTAAGTCCCAGTGAAATTTGTTGATTGGATGCCTGGTCTCTTTCCATAAGCCAATTGCACTCGGGAAAAGCTATAGTATCGTTTTGAGTGAATAGTATTCTTGGAAGGAC
>JAHEKQ010000040.1 GCA_024638265.1 Flammeovirgaceae bacterium | reverse complement strand
ATTTACTTCTCATTGGGAACCTTTCGTTAAAAAGGTCCGCTCCATCTTTCTCAACCATTCAAAGAACTTTCCGGTACCCAATTCGGTACCCTCGTCGGTGATCTTTTTCACCCCACTTTTTTATCCCCCGCCACATGCCTCCCGCGAAAAGCGACTGCAAAGGTAAGGAGATATTTTTCATATCAACAATAAATCTGACAAAAAAATTTTCGTGGCCTTTTGCCGCGAAAAAGGATTGTAAAGATAACAGAATTTAGCTACAAATTGTAACGCCCGCTACAAGAATATTTTACCGGAAAAGTAAACGTACAAATCAGACAAAAATCTCTTCCCTGATAATGGTTTGTGACCGGTCCGGGCCCACAGATAGTACTGTGATCGGAGTGGCGAGTTCCTGCTCGAGGTAATTGACATAATCCCTTAGCTCAACCGGCAACGAAGATTCATCGGTCATTTCATCGATCGGAATATCCCAACCCGGCAGTTCCTTATATATAGGTGTTGCCAGATGGTGGTCAAAGGGAACGCGATCGGTAATAGTCCCGTCCTGAAGTTTGTAGGAAGTTGCGACCAGTATCTTATCGAAACCGCTGAGCACGTCTGCCTTCATCATGAACAGGCGAGAGATCCCATTCACCATTATTGCGTATTTGAGGGCAGGCAGGTCCAACCATCCACATCGGCGCGGCCTTCCGGTCGTCGCTCCAAATTCAGCCCCGCTCTTCCTGATCTTTTCACCCGTTTCATCAAAGAGCTCGGTGGGAAAGGGCCCGCTTCCTACGCGAGTACAATAGGCCTTGAATATTCCAAAGACCTCACCAATAGTATTGGGTGGAATTCCCAAACCCGCGCAGGCTCCTGCCACGGTAGTGTTGGAACTGGTCACAAAGGGATAGCTTCCGAAATCAATATCCAGGAGAGATCCCTGCGCGCCCTCGGCCAATATCTTACTCCCCTTGTTCAGTTGATCATTTAACAAGTACTCGGTTTCAGTAATAGTGAATTGCTTCATGAATTCCACCGCCTCAAAGAAAGGACTCTCATCAGGCTCATCAGCAAATCCGATATCGGAAAGATGTTTAAGATGCGATGCTTTTAAAGCTTCGTATTTTTGCTGGAAGCTTGCATCCAGGATATCCCCTACTCTCAGACCGAGTCGTGCAATTTTATCCTGGTAAGTCGGCCCGATCCCTTTAAGGGTAGAACCAATTTTATTCTTACCCTTGAGCGTCTCCCAAGCCTGATCAAGCATCCTGTGTGTTGGTAGAATAAGTTGCGCCCGTTGGCTGATGAAGAGATTATCGCGAGGTTCAATTCCAGCTGCCTCAAGTTTTTCAATTTCTTTCTTAAAGGTAATGGGGTCCAATACCACACCATTCCCTATAATATTCATTATTTCTTTCCTGAATATACCCGATGGGATTTGATGGAGAATGAATTTCTTACCATCAATAATAATTGTGTGCCCCGCGTTGGGGCCACCCTGAAACCTGGCCACCACTTCATACTTATTCGCTAGATAATCAACAATTTTTCCCTTGCCCTCGTCACCCCACTGCAGGCCAAGCAACACATCTGTCTTCATGTTAAAGGTTGTTTATTTTTTCCAATGCCTCTTCCGCTGTTTCCACCACATTGAAAATGGCATTGAGTTTTGTGATGATCAAGAGTTTCTGAACGCTTTCACTGGGTTCTAGAAGAAATACCTCACCACCCTTGTTCCTCAACTTGGTCAGAATGGTGATTAGCACACCGATTCCGGAACTGTTTATGTACCGTAAACCCGATATGTCAATGACACCGTACCGGACCTCTTTTTCAATAGCATCGTTCACCAATGAAACCAGGTCGAGTCCGCTGTCTTCGCCGATCAGGTCTCCTTCCATGGACAACCGTATGATATTATTTTCTATGCTGTGATTGAATTTCATTCTTGTTTTCCGCTTTCAGCTTGGCCCGGCAATCTCCACATATTCCGTAAAGGTTCAGTGAATGGTGCATGATCTCAAAATTCAACAAATCCCCAATCATAACCTGGATGTTGTGGATTCGCGGATCGCAAAACTCAACGACCTTGTGGCATTCAGTACAGATAAGGTGGTCATGCTGTTTATAGCCATACGACTTTTCAAACTGAGCCTGGTTTCGGCCAAACTGGTGCTTGCTAACCAGGTCGCATTCTACCAGAAGGTCAAGTGTATTGTACACGGTTGCCCGGCTTACCTGGTAGTTCTTGTTTTTCATATTGATGTAAAGTGATTCCACATCAAAATGACCCTCATTGGAATAGATTTCCTCCAGTATGGCATACCTCTCCGGTGTCTTTCTCAAATTTTTATTTTCGAGATAAGCCGTGAAAATTTTTTTTACTTCTTCTGCTGCTGACTTGTTCACTAATTTCAGATCAAGATGCAAATATAGGAGATACTGTGGTTATTTGTACTCAAAGCGTGAAACCTTGACGACACCTTCCACTTTCTCCAATTTCTCCTTTAATTTTTCGAGATGTTTGGTATCGTTTACAAATAACCTGATTGTTCCCTCAAAAATTCCCGATTCAGTATCAATCGCCATAGAACGCATATTTACCTTCAGCTCGTCTGAAATAATGGAGGAGACATCATTGACCAGTCCGATCCGGTCAATTCCAACAATCTTAAGACCTACTTCGAAGGATTGCTCATGCTCAGAGGCCCATTTTGCCTTGATAATACGGTTCCCGTGTTTTGCCAGTAGCTCAGGAGCATTTGGGCAAGTGGTCCTGTGGATTTTGATCCCTTCGCTAACTGTCACAAATCCAAAGACATCATCCCCGGGAATGGGTGTGCAGCAGGCTGCAAGTCTGTAATCGACCAGGTCCATATCCTCACCTATCAGAAGAATATCGTCTTTTTTCCCTTTTACGCGCTTGAGTTCCTGCTCAAAATCCCGTGCATCCTTGATCCTGCCCTGTGGGCGCTTTTTCAATTTGAGGGGCTTCATCTCCTTAAAGCGCTTGAAATCCTCCAACTTTATCTGACCCTTACCTACCTTATAGAATAAATCAAAGTTGGTTTTTTCGTGCATGAATTCACGAAACCGATCGATCATCATATGGGTCTCATCGATCTTTAGTTTTTTAAACTTCCGAAGTAGAATTTCCTCACCTTGCGTAACGGTATCCCTTTTATTTTCGCGCAGGCCTTCCCTGATATTTGACCGGGCCTTCGAAGTCACTACAAACCTCAACCAGTCTTCACTGGGCTTTTGCTTGGTCGATGTAAGAATTTCCACCTGGTCTCCGTTCTTCAGGATATAATTAAGGGGTACCAGCCGCTGATTGATCTTAGCACCGATGCAGGATAAACCCACCTCGGTGTGAATGGCGAATGCAAAATCAAGCGCCGTGGCATTAAAAGGCAGCGTATAAAGGTCACCCCTCGGTGAGAAGACAAAGACCTCCTGGCTAAACAGGTTGCCCCTGAAGTTGTCGACAAATTCCAGTGCCTCTACATTATTGGACTCCAGGGAGTCGCGTACAGCTGCCAGCCATTGCTCCAATTGGGATTCCTCCAGGTTGATATTGTGTTTGTATTTCCAATGTGCCGCATAGCCCTTCTCGGCAATTTCATCCATTCTCTTAGTCCTGATCTGCACCTCCACCCATTGACCGTTGCTCGCCATAACGGTCGTGTGCAACGATTCATATCCATTGGCTTTGGGAGTACTTATCCAATCCCTCAGGCGATCCGGGTTAGGCCTGTAGAAATCTGTTACGATGGAATAAACTTTCCAGCAAGCTGCTTTTTCTTCCTCAATAGGTACATCGACAATTATCCTGATGGCAAACAGGTCGTATACCTCCTCGAAAGGGATATTCTGGGATTTCATTTTGTTCCAGATAGAGAATATGGACTTGGGTCTACCCTTTGCTACGTACTTATAACCCTGTTTCTTTAATTCCGCCTTGATGGGTTTTGTAAACTGACTGATGATCCGCGTCCTGGACGCCTTCATCTGATTCAACTTATCAGCAATCTCCTTATACTCCTCCGCTTCGGTGTACCTCAGGTACAAATCTTCCAATTCAGATTTGATCAGGTACAACCCCAGGCGGTGGGCAAGGGGTGCATAGATATACATCGTCTCGGAAGAGATTTTCAGCTGTTTATTGCGTGGCATGCTGTTAAGCGTGCGCATATTGTGAAGGCGATCTGATATTTTGATCAGGATCACCCGTACATCTTCAGAAAGGGTAAAGAGCATTTTCCTGAAGTTTTCAGCCTGCTGCGAAGTACCATACTCAAATACTCCACTGATCTTGGTTAATCCATCAATGATCTTTGCTACCCGGTCTCCGAATTCATCCCTTATCTCAGCTAGCTCAATGTCAGTATCTTCCACCACGTCATGTAAGAGGGCGGATACAATCGAAGTAGTGCCCAGGCCTATTTCCTCGACACATATCTCAGCCACAGCCAGGGGGTGATAGATGTAGGGTTCACCGGATTTTCTCCGCATTTCCCTATGTGCTTCCACGGCAATATTGAATGCCCGCCTGATTTCCTTGGCGTCATCATCCTTCAAAAAAGGTTTAGCTTTCCTCAGCAGCCGGCGATAGCGGCGTATGATCTCCCGTTTTTCCTCTTCGACATCGACCTTGATCATTCGACTTTAATTATTTCTATCCATTGAAGGAATCCAATTTATTTCTAAATTTGCACTCCGCTTTTGGAAACGACTTCTGGCGGCAAGCTTAACGTGAGAAAATAATGCGGATGTGGCGAAATTGGTAGACGCACTAGACTTAGGATCTAGCGCCGCAAGGCTTGGGGGTTCGAGTCCCTCCATCCGCACATGATTTACCCTCTTGGAAGATTGTCTGCCAATATCATCAAGAGGGTATTTTAATTTATACAGAAACGAAAACAATACAGTTTTGGAAATCAATCTCAATAAAAAAAGTTCCACAGAAGCCTCTATTAAAATTAGGCTAAACAAGAGTGATTATCAAACTCAGGTAGAAAAAAAGGTCAACGATTACGCCCGAAAAGCAAATCTTAAAGGATTCAGGCAGGGAAAAGTCCCTCCGGGGGTAATCCGTAAGATGTATGGCAAATCTATTCTTGTTGAGGAGATCAATCATATACTTTCCCATAAGCTCTCGGACTATATCCGTGAAAACGACCTCAAAATACTCGGAGAGCCACTTCCCGATAAGGAATCAACCAGTAAAATTGACTGGGACAACCAGGAGGATTTTGAGTTTGACTATAATATCGGCCTCGTCGATGAATTTGATCTCGATATTTCCAAGAAGCAAAAAGTGAAAAAATATGTCATAGAGGTTGATAAAAAGTCACTTGACAATACGCTGGAAGACATCCTGAAAAGGTTTGGGAAAGAGACAGAAGCCGAAACCAGTGAAGATGAGGATGTACTTGAAGCGGATGTATCCAACAGCGAAGGTACGGTGGATAAAAAGGAGGTCAGGGTTAATCTGACAGCGGTTTCGAAAAAGTCCAAAAAGAAATTCACCGGGCTTAAAGTGGGAGATATTGTCAGTATTGATGCAGAAAAGATATTTGACGATCATCTGAACCTCGCTCAAATCACCGGACTGGAGAATGAAGCTGCAGCACAACTGAAGGGAAAGCTCTCCATCAAGGTGAATGGAATTATCCGGAAAGAAAAAGCGGACTACAACCAGGAGTTATACGATGCCGTTTTTGGACCGGGTGAGGTGCAGGATAAGGATACTTTTGTAAAAAAAGTGGAAGAGACGGTTGGAGAGAATTACAACAGGGAGGCTGAAAACCACTTCAAATACACTGTAAGGAAGCATTTCATAGATAACACCAAATTAGAATTGCCTGATTCATTCATGAAAGAATGGTTGACCGTTACCAATGACAACCTTTCTGAGGAAGACCTGGAAAGGGAATATGATGGATACGCCGAAAGCCTGAAATGGAACCTTATACTTAGCAGGGTCGCTTCAGAAAATAATATCACGGTTGAAAACGACGATGTAAGAAACAAGGCAAAGGAAATGATAGTTTCACAGTTTGGCGGGATGTCGGCACTTGGTGCACTGGAGGATAAAATTGACCCGATTGTGGACAATTACCTGCAGTCCGAGAATGGTAAACACTACTCAGACATACACGAACAACTCCGTAATGAGAAGATTCTGGACCACATTGAGGGACAGATCTCTGTTACTGAAAAGAAGGTTAAATTTGATGAATTCACAAAAATAGTTGAGAAGGAGTTCGACAAGAATTAACTATTATTCATGAATTCTCGTTATTTTTAGTTGATTAGAAAGGATAATAAATGTCAAAGAGAAACGATTTTAGAGATTATGCGGTAAAGCACATTGGGATAAGCGGGTCTGTGGTAGACGACTATTCCAGGGCTGTTGAGAATATGACCCAATATGTTATCGAGGAACGACCCGGTAATTTCAGGGCTATCGATGTGTTCACCCGCCTGATCAGTGATCGAATCATTTTCCTGGGACTTCCGGTTGATGATCAGATTGCCAATATATTAACTGCACAACTCCTTTTCCTCGAGTCATCAGACCCCAAAAAGGATATCATTATGTACATAAACAGTCCCGGTGGTTCGGTTTATGCCGGATTGGGCATTTATGATACCATGCAATACGTAAATCCCGAGGTCGCTACCATTTGCACCGGGCTCGCGGCAAGTATGGCAGCGGTATTGCTGGCAGCTGGGGCTGAGAAGAAGCGGTCAGGATTACCGCACTCGAGGATCATGATCCACCAACCAATGAGTTCAATGCAGGGACAAGCCTCTGATATGGAGATTTCCCTACGTCAGACTTTGGAGGTGAAGAAAGATCTTTACAATATACTGTCCAAGCACAGTGGAAAGCCCTTTGATCAAATCGAAAAGGACTCAGACAGGGATTACTGGATGAGGGCCCAGGAAGCCAAAAAATATGGCTTGATCGATGAGGTGCTCGAAAAACATAAATAAAGCTGCATGGCTGAAGTAACCTGTTCATTTTGCGGAAGAAGTAAAAAGGATGTCGACCTGATGATCTCAGGGATACACGCGCATATTTGCGATAAGTGTATCACACAGGCCAATCAAATCCTGCTCGAAGATCAAAAGACCAAAGGTGAAGATGGGGGTACTCCAAAGTTCAACCTCATCAAGCCGGTGGACATGAAAAAATTCCTCGATGAATATGTTATCGGACAGGATGATGCAAAAAAGGTTATTTCTGTGGCCGTCTATAATCACTATAAACGTCTGATGCAGCCTCTGGATGATGATGATGTCCTGATTGAAAAATCCAACATTATCATGGTCGGTGAGACCGGAACGGGCAAAACCTACCTCGCGAGAACCCTTGCCAGGATACTACAAGTACCTTTCTGTATCGCAGATGCCACAGTACTGACTGAAGCCGGATATGTGGGTGAAGATGTTGAGAGTATACTGACCCGCTTGCTTCAGGCGGCAGATTATGATGTGCAGGCAGCAGAAAGGGGAATCGTGTACATTGATGAAATCGACAAGATCTCGAGGAAATCAGATAATCCCTCCATTACAAGGGATGTAAGTGGCGAAGGTGTACAACAGGCTCTACTTAAACTCCTTGAAGGCACTACTGTAAACGTACCTCCGCAGGGGGGAAGAAAGCATCCTGATCAGAAGATGATTTCGGTCAACACAGAAAATATTCTCTTTGTATGTGGAGGTGCATTTGACGGAATTTCGAGAATGATCGGTAGGCGACTCAATACGCAGCCGCTTGGGTTCACCAGTGTCACTGAAGAGCATCATCATGAAGATGAGAGCTCAATTCTGCGATACATCAACGCCCAGGATCTCCGAAGTTATGGCCTGATCCCTGAATTGATTGGCCGTCTGCCGGTATTGACACACCTGGATCCATTAGATGAATCCGCTCTCAAGAAGATCCTTACCAAGCCAAAAAATGCGCTGGTCAAGCAGTATACCAAACTTTTTGAAATGGAAGGGATTGAGGTGGAACTCAAACCCGGTGCATTAGACTTCATTGTTGAAAAAGCTATGGAATACAAACTCGGTGCTCGTGGGCTTCGGTCAATTTGCGAGGCCATCGTGAACGACGCGATGTATGAACTCCCCTCTTCAAAGCAAAAATCAAAGCTCATCATCAACAGGGCTTATGCGGAAGATAAATTCGGCCGCAGTAAGTTCAGCAAACTGAAAGTCGCCTAGGACCACCTATCAAGGATACTTCGTGCGGCATTATATGAGGCCGGCTCATCACCCACCCTGCTTTTCAACTCCTGGTATCCATCCAGTACTTCCCTACGTCTTTTTACATCGCTGGAAAGTGCATTAATCTCTTCAGCAATTGATTTATGGTTTGCCTCACCTTGCAGAAGTTCTTTGATAAGAGGCTTATCCAATATAAGGTTGACCAATGATATGTGGTTTACCTTTACCAACCTCTTTCCGACAAAAAAAGACAACTGATTAGCTTTATAAACCACAACCTGGGGGATATTCAGAAGACCGGTTTCCAGTGTTGCAGTCCCTGAAGTTACCACCGCGGCATGACTGGCCAGTAAGATGTCGTAGGTACGATCGAATATTATTTCAACATTGGACAACTTTTGGAGGGGACGGTAAAGATCCTGATTGAGATTACTCAAAGCTGCTACAAGGAAATGCTTGTCTGACTGATCCTGTGCCAATTTGATCAAAAGGGGGACTATCTTTTTGAGCTCCTGTGGCCTGCTTCCGGGAAGTAGGGCAATGATCTTTTTATCGGGCAGCCCTTCGACGGTTTGACGGTTTTCATCCAGGTACTGACGGATAGAATCATTTAATGGATTGCCAACATATTCAATTTCCCAATCGATGTTTCGGTAGAAATCCTTTTCAAAAGGCAGTATGGAAAGCAGAAGGTCTACATTCTTCTTGAGAATCTCCGCCCTGCCAGTGTTCCACGCCCATACTTTCGGGGGGATATAATAAACGACACGAATTCCCTGCTCTTTGGCATATCGGGCCATGCGCATGTTGAATCCACCAAAATCGATCAATATCAGGACATCGGGTTTATGTTCATCCAGTAATTTCCTGGCGAGTCGCAAATACTTTCTGATAGCCCTGTACCTGAAAAGCACCTCAACGAATCCCATAAGGCTGTATTGTGAATAATGGGCCAACAACTCCATCCCTTCTTCCTCCATCAATTCTCCGCCAAAGCCTATAAACCTGGCAGCAGCTGAGAGCTTGTTCATCTCTTTAATGAGGTTGCTCCCATGGAGGTCACCTGACCTTTCCCCGGCAATCAGGAAGTACTTCATTGGTTGGGCCCGTAGTATTCTACGTAATTACCCGGGGTTTCAATTAGCTTAATGCAGTGAAGTTGGGCCTGTGGATTAAGAGTGGATATTTCCCTCTCGAGAATCTTCCAGAATTCAATCACCACGTTCTCACAGGTAGGCATTATACCGCTCAGAAAATCCACATCGAGGTTGAGGTTTTTGTGATCCACTTTGTCTACGATTTCTGTCTTCAGGATTTTTCCCAATTTTTTAAAGTCCACTACAAATCCCGTTTCCGGGTCTGGATTTCCCTTAACGGTCACAAAAATATCAAAGTTATGTCCATGCCAATTCTTATTTGCACACTTCCCAAAAATCTCCTCATTTTTCACATCCGTCCAATCTTCCCGGAAGAGGCGGTGGGCGGCGTTGAAGTGTTCCTTGCGGGTGATGTAAACCATGACGCAAAGATAATAATGTTGCGATGAAAAATGGATACGGGAACGCATATGGGGGATGAGGGGAGCGAGGGATGAGAAACAATTGAACATTTGAACAATCGAACATTTGAATTGAATGATTAGGATAGAGGGAGAAGTTCTGAGGAGAGGGTTTGGGGTGAGGAGACCAACTGACCAACCGACTAACTGACCAACCGACCAACCCTCAATAGTATAAATTCCCCCTCAAGTAATCCTGAACGTACTCCAAAACTCCTTCCTCCAGCGGTGTAAAGGGTGTATCGTAGCCAACACTCCTCAGCTTGTCCATATTAGCTTGGGTATAGTATTGATACTTATCCCGTATGTCCTCGGGGGTGTCGATGAAATCGATGCTGGCTGGCCTGTCGAGGGCTGTGAAGACCGCATTCGTCAAGTCGAGGAATGTCCTGGCCTCTCCGGTACCCAGGTTATAAATTCCTGAGTTTTTCCGGTGGTACATCAGCCAGAACATTATGTTGCAGACATCCTTTACATAAATAAAGTCTCTCATCTGTTCACCATCTTTATACTCCGGATTGTGAGATTTGAATAACTTCATCCCGCCGGTTTCATTGATTTGCCGGTAGGCGTGAAGAATAACTGAAGCCATCCTGCCCTTATGGTATTCATTGGGGCCATAGACATTAAAGAATTTTAATCCCGCCCAGTAGAAAGGCTTATCTTTTTGAGCTAGTGCCCACATATCAAATTCCTGTTTCGATTCTCCATATGGGTTTAATGGTTTAAGTAGGGCTAAAGAAGACTCGTCATCATCATAGCCGTTCTCCCCCAATCCGTAAGTAGCCGCTGACGAAGCGTAAACGAGAGGAATGTGATGCTCCGCACACTTGTTCCAAACCATTTTGGAATATTCTGTATTGAGCTTCGCGAGTAAGTCCCTGTCGAACTCCGCGGTATCAGTTCGGGCCCCTAAATGGAAGATAAATTCAATTTCCTCTGAATTCTCATCAATCCAGGAACCAAAGTTATCTCGGTGGACCTTGTCCCATAAATCCTTGCCAGCGAGATTGAGATTCTTTTTCTCATCACTAAAATCATCCACCGCCACCACGGCCTTGAACCCTTCTTTGTTGAGTTTACCAATCAAACAACTACCGATAAATCCCGCTGCGCCGGTTACTATAATCATGGGGCAAAGATATTAAGAGTGAATAGTAGAAAATAGAAAGTGTTGAGTTTTAAGTTGCCAGGAGTTAGATAAATATTGCTCTCAAGATTATCTAGTACCCTTATCTCCTTGTTCCCTGTCCCCATGTCCCCTCGTCCTCTAAAACAAAAAAAAAGGCCGCCCTTGCGGACGGCCTCTTCAGTATAACTAAGTTCTATTTATTGCTTAGTAAAGATGATATCAAACTCCTTGTCGCTATAACCGCAACCTCCATCATCCTCGCTAACCGCGATTCTGAAAGTGCCGTCATCGCCAAAGGTGAATGTACCGCTTCCGTTGTTGGCTACATCGATGGAACCTCCACCACAACCTGCACCGGTATCAAAACCGTTGCTGAGAAGGGTAAGATCACAAACGAATTCAACTTCTCCTACATCATAAGTAAAGCCGAAGTACCATGCGAATTCACCTCCTCCGGGAGCCGTTACATTCCTCTTGGTAGTTGATCCTGAGACTAATGAAAGCTCAGCAACACCGTCAGGGAAAGGTACACCAAATCCACCGTCTGCTACGTTAGGATCATCATAGGAAATGTCATACAGTCCTACAAAATCAGCATCATCCAAAGGACAAGTGATATTGATCCTGTTTCGGAAATAACCCTGGAAGGCAGATCCGTTAACAGCAGTAGTAGAGTTAGCCTGACCGAACCGAGATCCGTCAGTTAATTCCACAAAGGTGTTGAAGATGATATAATCACCACCAACAAGGCCACCCTGGGCTACACCCAAGGTGTTCAAAACATCTGAGAGTGGAAGACTTACTACAATGCCTTTGAATCCATTAGCATTGTCATAGAAATCACTCTGTCCGTATGAAACATGAAGTACTTCAGTTCCTCCGTTATAGCTTACAAAGACATCGTAGCTCGCTACGTTTTTTCCTTGATCTATAGTTACAAATTCCACTTCGTATTCAAAAGCAGTGGATGAAAGGTTGTTGAGGTCAAATTCCGCGTTGGTTACCTGAACCAAACGGGCATAACCACCCTTTCCCAGTGTTTCGAATGTGAAGATTGGACCCAGATCGGGATCAGCACATGAGAATGCAAGTGCGCCCAACGCAAGTCCTAAAAATGATCTTTTCAAAAATTTCATAATACAATTCATTTTAGTCGTTGAACATTACTTGACTGCATCCTGAGGCGTAGTGTCCCAGAAGATTTTCTCAGTAAAGTCTGGCTTTTGTGTTACGTTCTGGTTCCTGTCCACATGGTCAGATGGATAAATCATCGACCATACAAAGGTACCAGGTCCCGTCTGTACGTTAGGCTGGATCCTGGAAGGCTTGGAAGTCCTCCTCAAGGCGTTATATGCCTCGAGTCCGTTACCCCAAAGGGAAATCATGTATTCTTCCATGATAATTTCCAGTTTTCCATCAGCATTAGCTGCATCATAAACAGCCAGTACATCGTCTACGTAGTCATCCACATCGTTATCCCAGTTGGCGAGATAAGCGTCCTCAAGGGTGATATCGTTTCCGTTCACATCCTGAGCAACAACCTTATCAAGGTCAACTTTTCCAACAAATGA
Organism: Flammeovirgaceae bacterium; assembly: GCA_024638265.1. Classification (GTDB taxonomy): domain Bacteria; phylum Bacteroidota; class Bacteroidia; order Cytophagales; family Cyclobacteriaceae; genus JAHEKQ01. The sequence goes on along the minus strand of JAHEKQ010000040.1, from coordinate 13,609 downwards.
ATAGACTTTAGCAAAAGACTCACGCATGGCAGACTCAAGTAGAGCCCTGTCGTCCTCACCGGTTCCTGCAACGAGTGCAGCTTCCGCTCTCATGAATTCGACCCAGGTACCGAGCATAATAGGATTAATACCCTGTCCCAGTGCTCCGTCTATTCCCAGATTCTGTGTGTCGTCGAATGAATTGTCATCAAAATTACCTCCGGCAGGATACATTCCATATGCAGAACGGATAGGTCCGTCCGGCGGAATACCTTCGTTATTACCGTGGCTACGACCGAAATATCCATCAACCCTTGCATAGCAATAAGGCATATTGGGATCCACGGCAGTTAGGTGTGCCAACTGCTGAGGGGTCGCATCGTCGGGAAGGTCAGTGATGTAACAAGACCACTCAGTATCGCTTTGGTCTGTTAAATCTCCGTCTTTCCTGTAGAAATACCACCGTACACGGGGGTCATCTTCAGTTCTGCTGACGTCTCCGTTAGAAGGAAGAACTACACTATTAGTATTCCAATTAACATCCGCTTTGGATTCCTGGAGACACATATACATGAACCAGTTGTTCATGTACGCACCATCATTATTCTCGTACATGTTGTTGTACCAGGGGTGACGGTTGTTAGGATTACTCCTGCTGGTTCCATACTCGAATTCGAAGTCAGCACCATCCCTACCAGTGATCAATTCATTGTTCACAATGTTGGCAATCTTAGTGCCAGCCTGTGCATCAACCAACCTGGTATTGAGGTAAAGCCTCAACTTCAGCGTATTAGCAAGAGCGATCCAGTCATCCTTATTCCCATCAAAATAAATATCAAGAGTGGGGAATGTCAGGGTATTAGGATCGTTGTAGATAGCCAGGGCCTCATCCAACAGGGTTTCTGCCGCAGTATATACATCGGCACCCGGAGTTGAATTAGGACTGATAAAATCAGTTCCCTGGGTAGCTTCAAGCAAAGGAACATCGCCAAACAAGTCAACCAGGGTGGTAAGGACATATGCCCTCATAACCTTTGAGTTGGCTATATATGACTCCAATCCTTGCTGAGAAGCAAGTTCTTCCATTGCCACCATATCAGGAAGAAGGCCTGCATAAGCATTAGACCAAATTCCATTAAAAGCTGTAGGCTGGAAAGAAGCATCGTACAGCGGCGCAAACAAAACAAGTTGCCTTGAAAGCGTCCCTGTAGATCCTAACGTATTTCGATTAAATCCATTAAAATCTAACTGGATGTTATTGTAAAGAAAATCCAGTCCTGCGTTTTCTGGTGTCACCGCATTGGGGCTGTTCTGCTTCTCGAGATCAAAGAATACACAAGAAGAGACAACGAATGCCAGCATGATCACCATTGATTTATATATCAATTTCATAATAATCAAAGTTTATATGTTAGATCAACGCTACTAGAAAGTGGCATTCAATGTGACACCATATTTCCTAACTGTAGGTCCGGTGATATACTCGAATCCTTGTCCATTACCTACACCGAGGCTAAGTACATCAGGATCATAGTTGATACCTTCCGGGAAGTTAGGTGCTTTGTAAAACAGGTTCTGTCCAAAGAATGTAACATTTGCACTTCCAAAAGGAGTCTTTGACAAGATAGAATTAGGCACTGTGTAAGAAAGCGAAGCTTCCTGCAGCCTGATTCTGGTTCCGTCGAAAATACTTCCTTCATCAGCTCCAAAATATCCGTCAAATCCTGCGTCTCCGAGGTATGTCTGGATATCATTGGGTACATAGTTACCATTCTCATCGAGTTTTACACCAGGTAAAACTACAGGGATAAACCTGTCAACGTCGGTATCGATTGTATTACCACGAGCGTACATAGTACGAGTAGTAACAGAATAAATATCGCCACCATCCTGGTATGTCCAGAGCATGGAGAAAGTAAGTCCTTTCCATGAAAGAGTATTGGAAACATTACCCAACCAATTTGGATTAGGGTCACCAATATCACGCAATGTGTTGTCCTCTATATAAGAACCTGTAGAACCAACAATCAGGTTGCCATCAGGGTCTTTCGAGAAGGTAGAACCTTTCATGATACCGTAAGGCTTTCCAGGCTCAGCAAAGTTTCCAAGGTTGGTAAACCCGGAAAATGCGAACTGGTCGATTCCTTCAGGAATACTGACTACGACGTTCCTGTTCCTGGTATAGTTGGCATTGATAGTCCAGCTGAAATCATTGGTCTGAACTGGAGTGATATTTACTCCTAATTCCACACCTGTGTTTTCAACAGCAGCTCCGTTAGACCTGGTAACGGTATAACCGGTAGCAGGGTCAAGGTTCAAGTCAACAATAAGGTCATCAGACTGCCTGTCATAATAGGTGAAGTCAATACCAAGCTTGTCAAAAATCCTGGCTTCCACTCCGAATTCAAGTTCAGAAATTCTCTCAGGTACCAAGTTAGGGTTACCTAATCGGTTACTTACTGAGTTAATCGGTACGGAAGTACCATTGATAGTCTGAGTCCTTTCAATATCAGTGTTCAAAGTGTTCCTTGTTGAGTAAGGACTAGGGAAACCGGCAGAAGTACCGTAACCCGCTCTTATTTTAAGGAAATTAAGAACATCATTATTGGACAATGAAGGAACCGCATCAGTGATAATAGCAGAAACTGAAGCAGAAGGATAGAACTGAGAGTTATTCTCTTTCTCAAGAGTAGAAGTCCAGTCATTCCTTGCACTTACTGTTGCATACAACCAGTCACCGTAAGACGCAGTTACATCTCCAAGTACACCATTGGTAATATTTTCCTGAAGGAAAGAAGTACCATCATGTACCCTGAAGTTACTGTGGTTAAACAGGTCAAAAACGAATTGTTCTGTACTGTTCACAGTTACTCTTTCAAAGAACACCCTACGGATGTTACCACCAATGCGACCAGATATAGATACGTCAGATCCTACATCCTTAGTGAAGTTCAAAGTAGCAAAGTGGTCATCAATCTTGTTTCTCCTGTTGGAGGTAGACATTTGACCGTCAACAATTTGTGCTCCACCTTTGTTGACTTCTCGCCAAGACTTGAAGTTATAGGTATCAACGGATCCTCTCCACTGTACAGACAACCAGTCATTAATCTCATACTGGGCGTTTATAGCAGCCCAATAACGATTAACGTTTTCGTAGTCACTGTTATTATTGAGTACCCAAAGAGGGTTTGCAATAGCAGAACCCCGTCTGTAGTATACCTGAGATCCGTCAATGGGGCTCTGGTAGGGAAGATTTAACAAGTCAATACTCCTGGGAGTATATACCAGGTTGGCAAAAAGCGAAACTGAAGAAGGGTTAGAACCGTAACCCGCAGCTGCAGGAGGTGCTACCCTGTCAGAGTTAACCATGTTGAAAGAGTAGTTTACGGAGAAACCATTGTCCAACTTAGTTTGGCCACCCAATGAGAAATTGTGCCTCTCATAAGTGTTCTTATCCTCGGGAATGAATCCCCTGTCATTCATCAAACTGTAGTTGAAACTAATTACAGAATTGTCTCCTACATTCTTTTTCATACCCACAGAAGTATTGTAAACTTTTCCTGTACGGAAGAAGTTCTCAACACTTTCATAAGGTTGATAAGGATAACGTACTCCAATGAATTCAGGAAAGTCATCATTATACTGTCCTTGATCGTAAGGGTGGTCAATAGTACCATCAGCAGCAATACCATTTGATCCCCTGGTATCGAAAGAAGGTCCCCAGTTAGAGAAGAACCATCCGAAATTACCGGAGAATCCATTTCCGTAAGTATTCTGATACTTAGGAATGTTTGCAACCTCAGTAAAAGACAGACCCTGGCTGAAAGTAACTTCCGTTCCTTTTGCGGAACGTCCGCCACTACCAGTTTTGGTGGTAATAAGAATCACACCGTTCTTACCAGCTTCTCCGTAAAGTACGGTTGCACTCAAACCCTTCAAAATAGAAACATCGGAGATGTTATTAGGGTCCAAGTCAAGGAAACGGCTTGAAGCGGTAGCTCCACCAGTAGTAAATCCTCTATCGGTGTTAGTACTGCCATCAAAAGGTACACCATCAACTATAAAGAGAGGTTGGTTATTACCAGTAATGGTAGAGAAACCCCTGATTATAATGTTTGTACCAGTTCCTGCAAGTCCTGAAGTCTGGTTAATGTTAACACCGGGGGCCTTACCACGAAGGATCCTTCCAATGTCAGCTTCAGGTCGGTTTTCAACGAGATCGCTGGAAACCTGGCTAACAGCATAACCCAGAGAAGCTTTTTCCCTGGTAATACCGAAAGCCGTTACAACAACTTCACTCAGTTGCTGAACATCAGATGACATCGCAACATCAATAGTGGTCCTGGAGCCGATTTCGACTTCCTGTGAAACCATACCGATGTACGAGTAAACCAATGTTCCGCCCTCTGAGGGAACAGAAATTTTGTAGTTACCGTCAATGTCAGTAACCACACCTATGCTGGTGCCCTTGAGGAGCACCGACACTCCTGGTAGTCCGCTACCATCCTCATCGGATGTAACAGCACCAGAAACGGTACGTTCCTGCGCCTGCAGACTCAATGAAAGAGCCATAACAAACGCAGTCGTCAAAAGTAAAACTTTCCTCATAACGTTTAGGTTTAGGTAAATAAAACAAACGTGATCTACGTCACGCTATTAACAAATGTATTAATAATTCATTAATTCCAATAAAATTTGTGTTAACAATTGATGTCATTTAGATGACTAAAATTGAAGAAATAGAGTGACTTCGCCCTCAGAATAAACCTATTCGTAGAGATCGGATACGGGAAGAGGATACAGGAACGCATATGGGGGATGAGGGGCGAGTGGTATATAATTCTCCTCCTAGCGTATTTCCATCTCGATGCGGCGATTCCTGGCGCGGTTGGCCTCAGTGTCATTGGAGGCGATAGGTCGGGAATCGGCATAGCCCCTGAAACTCAATCGTTCCGGAGATACCCCTGATGAAACCAAGTATTTGTAGACGGAATTGGCCCGATTAGTCGATAAAGTCTGATTAACAGATCGTGAACCTGTATTATCTGTGTGCCCGGAGATCTCGATCTTAACCTCAGGATTTGTACTGAGAAATGAGATTACCTTATTGAGTTCTACTTTGGATTCCGGTCTCAGGTCAAACTTGGCATAATCAAAAAACAGGTTGTTCAACACTACAGAGCTCCCTGAGCTGGCCTTTTTCAATAGTACATCGCGATAAACAGGTTCAGTGCTTATACTGTCGTGGTAATCAAAATTGAGACTTTCGAACAGGTAACCTTCACCTTCAACATATAGAGCATACTCCGCACCTTCCGGAAGGACCATCAGGTAATTGCCGGTCACGCGGTCAGATTTCATTATGCTGACGGGTTCATCCTGGCTAAGATTGAATAGTTCAACTTCTGCCCCTACCGGTTTTTTGGTCTTCTCATCCAATACTTTGCCATAGACATAATTGGTGGTAATCTCGACCTGCATTTCTTCGGGGATATCAAACTCGAATAGTCTGCTGTTCATGCCCATTCCCCCCATAGACTCATCTGAATACATAGCCTTTTTACCATCCGCACTGATAAACAGGGAAACCTGGTCCTTTGAAGTATTTACCGGGTACCCGAGATTTTTTGGCATTTTCCAGTTCTTCCTCAGTTCTGTATAGTAAATGTCAAAACCTCCGAACCCCGGAAATCCTTTTGAGGCAAAGTATAGCGTAGATCCATTAGCGTGTATAAAGGGGCTTACCTCATCAAACGGAGTATTGATACCATCTCCTGCATTTACCGGTTGTGACCAGGTGCCATCGGGGAGTACCTGGGTCACCCAAATGTCTTTACTACCTTTTCCACCTCCTCTTGTGCTTACAAAATATAGCGTCCTGCCATCTGCTGAGAGGGAAGGTTGTGAATCCCAGTATGGAGAATTAACGCGCTGGCCCATATTTTCAGGAATACTCCAGTCACTACCCGTTCTCCTTGATATATAAAGGTCGCAACTCCCATAACTGTCCCTACCCTGGCAGGTAGTAAAGATTAAAACCGATGCATCAGCCGAGATCGCACAGGTCCCCTCATTCCAGCGGGAGTTAATATTATCGGAAATCGACCCCGGGGCAGACCAATTCCCGTCGGCATCCTTGAAACTTACCACCAGGTCCTCATCATCGCTGGGACCTCTCTTGGTATAGATTAGTATCCGCTGATCCGCACTGAGCACCGGGAAGTACTGCATATTGAATGTATTCACCTTCGGACTCAACATAACAGGTTTGAAATCCACTGGATTCCCAATGTTTTCACGCGCAAACTCCACGTCCAGCAACGCTTTACGTGCCCAAACAGCATTTTTCATCCCATAACCACCCGCTTCAAGGTAATCAGTCATGTGTTTTTCAGCTTTTCCGTATTGCCCTATATGCATATATACCTGGCCTAGCTCAAAACGAAGCTGGTTTGGAGTGTTTTCTGCTGGAAAAAAGGTCAGGGCCGATTCAAAAGCCTGAATGGATTCCTCCAACCTGAAGGTCATCTTATAGGTCATTCCGAGCATATACCATGCTTCGGCGAATTTGTCATCTTTTCTCAGGGCATCCTTTAAATAGTACACTGCCTCGCTATACTGGCCCCGAACACGGTAATTATCCCCCTGTCTGAACAGTTCAATGGCTTTCTTGGACCGTGTAGTGTAATTCGTGGACCGGTTGAATAAATTCTGTGAGCAGGAAATTCCCGCACAACCCAGGAGTAATATGATAATGAAATAACGCATCAGGGGATATTCATGAATTTATGTATTTGAAGGGAAACCTGCCATTTTGGGTGCTCTTTAATATACTCAACAATCATGGGCATCACTTTGTCCATCTTGCTCCATTCGGGTTGAAGATAAAGTTTATGACCTGGTTTGATCATTTTTTGTGCCATTTCTTCAGCCCATTGGAGATCTGAACGGTTAACGACAACCACCTTCAGTTCGTCTGCCACCTCAAAATATTCATTCCTGGCCTCCTTGAATTTTTTGGGAGAAAGGGTAATCCAGTCAAAATCACCCGATAATGGATGTGCCCCGGATGTCTCAATATGAATTCTGAATCCTGCCGAATGCAACTCGCCGCATAATTCATCGAGATTGTACATCAAAGGCTCCCCTCCCGTTATTACCGCCAGGTCCATCAAATGCTTTTCAGCCTCTGAAATAATTTCTGATAAAGCGCACTCAGGATGATCATTGGCATCCCATGACTCCTTTACATCACACCAGGAACAACCCACATCACATCCGGCCAGGCGGATGAAAAACGCTGCTTTTCCCTGGTGAAACCCCTCCCCCTGTATGGTGGGGAACATTTCCATAAGTGGGAGATTACTGGCTGGCATTTCTCAGTTTTGATGCTTTTAGAGTGTTCATCAAAAGTGAAGCAATAGTCATTGGTCCGACACCCCCGGGAACGGGCGTGATGTATGAGGCTTTTTTGGAAACAGAATCAAATTCCACATCGCCAGAAAGTCGGAAACCGCGTTTTTTCGAAGGATCCTCAACCCTTGATATTCCAATATCTATAACAACAACGCCATCCTTTACCATATCACCCGTGATCAACCCCGGTTTACCAACTGCAACGCATAAAATATCTGCCTGACGGGTGTATTTGGCCAGGTCTTCCGTGAATTCATGGCACTGCGTTACAGTAGCCATGCCTTCGTGAGACAAAAGCAATCCTAATGGAGCCCCCACCAGGCGGCTGTGCCCTACAATAACGGCGTGTTTTCCTTTCGTTTCAATACCATATCTCTTAATCATCTCCATCACTCCATTGGGTGTGGCGGGTAGCAATCCATGATGTTCCCTGATGATCTGTCCGTAATTCTGGTTAGTAAAGCCATCGACATCTTTCAGAGGTGAAATCGTCTCAGTTGCAATTTCTTCCGAAATATGATCCGGCAGTGGAAGCTGGACAATCAACCCGTCGATATCATCATCCTCGTTGATACGGGTTACTTCCTTGATCAGTCTCGACTGTGAAATTGACTCCGAAAACCGGAGAAGAGTTGACTCAAATCCCACCCTGTGACAGGCTTTCACCTTGTTTTCCACATAGGTCTGGCTGGGGCCATCTGTACCCACAAGAATGGCCGCCAGGTGCGGGGTTTTGCCTCCCTCCTTTTTGATTTTCTCTACTTTAAGACGAATTTCCTCTTCGATCTCGCTTGAAAGTTTTCTGCCGTCCAGTATTTCTGATGCCATATTAATCGAGTTGAAGCACGGCCATGAACGCCTCCTGTGGAACTTCCACGCTGCCCACCTGCCTCATTCTTTTCTTACCTTTCTTTTGTTTCTCCAGCAATTTACGCTTCCGGGTAATATCCCCTCCGTAGCACTTTGCCAGGACATTCTTTCTCATCGCCCTTACCGATTCGCGGGCGATCACCTTAGTTCCAATGGCCGCCTGAATAGCGATCTCAAACATCTGCCGTGGGATGAGCTCCCGGAGTTTCCCGCATAATTTCTTTCCCCATTCATAGGCTTTGTCCTTGTGGACAATAGCTGAAAGCGCATCCACCTTCTCCCCGTTGAGCAGAATATCCAACTTTACCATATTACTCTGCCTGAAGCCTATCAATTCATAGTCAAGCGATGCATAGCCGCGCGAAATAGTCTTAAGCTTATCAAAAAAGTCAAAAACAATCTCAGACAATGGCAATTCAAAACTGAGCTCAACCCTGTCAGAAGTGAGATATACCTGGTTCTTGATCTCCCCGCGTTTATCAATACAAAGACTGATTACCGGGCCAATAAAATCCGCCTTTGTTATGATCTGGGCCCTGATAAATGGCTCTTCGATATGGGAAATCGTGTTGGGTTCAGGCATTTCGGAGGGTGCATTGACATACTCTATACTCCCGTCGGTCTGTACTGCATTAAACTGCACCGAGGGTACCGTGGTGATCACGGTCATATCAAATTCCCTTTCAAGCCTCTCCTGGACGATTTCCATATGTAACATACCCAGGAATCCGCAACGGAAACCAAATCCCAGCGCGGCCGAAGTTTCTGGTTCCCAAACCAGGGAAGCATCATTCAGCTGGAGTTTTTCCATCGAATTGCGCAATTCCTCGAATTCGGAGGTCTCAACCGGGTAAATTCCGGCAAAAACCATAGGTTTTACATTCTCAAATCCCCTAATCGCCGTCTTACAGGGATTACTTACCGTGGTGATCGTATCCCCCACTTTTACCTCCCGGGCTACCTTAATCCCACTGATAAGGTATCCCACATTACCTGCACTTATGGTAGAATGTGGCTGTTTCTTGAGTTTCAAGACCCCGATTTCATCAGCTTCGTAAGTCTTACCGGTATTGACAAATTTTACCTCATCACCCTTATTGATCTTCCCGTTAAAAACCCTGAAGTACACCTCGATGCCCCTAAAAGGGTTAAAAACGCTATCGAATATCATCGCCTGGAGCGGGGCATCCGGATCACCTTTGGGGGCCGGGATGCGGTAAATTATCCCTTCCAGGATGTCTTCAATTCCTATACCTTCCTTTGCACTTGCCTTTATAATATCTGATGCGTCGCACCCTATCAAGTCCACAATTTGATCGGACACCTCTTCCACCTGGGCACTGGGTAAGTCAATTTTATTGATCACGGGGATGATCTCCAGGTCGTGATCCAGGGCGAGGTACAGGTTACTGATAGTCTGTGCTTCAATTCCCTGGGCGGCATCAACGATCAATAAGGCCCCTTCACAGGCCGCAATTGAACGGGATACCTCATAGCTGAAGTCAACGTGCCCGGGGGTATCAATCAGGTTGAGCACGTACTTTTCCCCTTCGTGTTCATAATCCATCTGGATGGCGTGGCTCTTAATGGTAATCCCCCGCTCCCTTTCGAGGTCCATATCATCCAGCAATTGCTCCTGCATTTCACGTGCGGTTACGGTTTTGGTAAACTCCAAAAGCCTGTCCGCCAGCGTGCTTTTACCGTGGTCTATGTGAGCGATTATGCAAAAATTCCTAGTGTTCTTCATTCCTTCCCTTCCTGAGCTGCAAAAGTAGTTAATTTTCCAGAGGTTCAATAGTTCAGTAGTTCAACAGTTCAATAGTTTAGAAGTTCATTGGTGGAGGTTCATGGGTTCATGAGTTCACGGGGCTCAAGTTCACGAGAAGTTGTTTCCGAAGGAAACATAATACTCTAGCGACGCGCAACAGTAAGATAGTTCCCCCTCTCCAGAATCGCGGAGAGCTTTGTCCGCATTTGGCGGGGGCTATGGGGTGAGGAGAGAAGGGGGTTGGGGGTTGAGTGTTGGAGGGTGAAGGTGGGCGTGAGGGTGAGGATGAGGGTGAGGGTGAGGGTGAGGATGAGGGTGAGGGTGAGGGTGAGATTGAGGGTGAGGGTGAGGTTTAAGTTGTATATTGTTAAAATGAATTATTCGATCTTCAATTCACAAACAAACAGTCAGCCATGAATTTCCTGGCGCACTTATACCTGTCAGGTAATGATGATAAGATCAAGATCGGGAATTTCATCGGTGATTTTGTGAAGGGAAATCCGCGGGATCAGTACGAAGGCAAAATTGCCGACGGCATCATTATCCACAGGGAGATCGACCGGTATACTGATGCACACCCGGTTAGTCAGCGTTCCAAAAAAAGACTCGTGGAAAAATACAGGCATTATTCAGGGGTAATTATCGATATATTTTATGATCATTTCCTGGCGGCGCACTGGGATGAATTCTCGTCCGTTCAACTCCAACAATATGCTCGAGAAAGCTATACCCTGATGAATGAGAACATCGAGATGTTACCCCATCGGGCCAGGTATATGCTGCCATATATGGAGAAATACAATTGGCTCCTGAACTACTCAAAACTCGAGGGTATTGCGCGAACACTGGATGGCATGTCAAGAAGAGCGAGTTTCAAGTCCCGAATGGAGGAGGCCGTACATGACCTGGAAGCACATTATGAAGGGTTTCAATCTGATTTTTTTGATTTTTTTCCTGAAATTCGCGGCCATATTGCTGAATTCAAACCCTAACACATGACTATACCACAGGAAAATGCGCCGGAGCTCGATGGAAAATACCTGGGATCGATAACCGAGGATTTTGTCAAGATAAGTCACCACCTAAAGGAATCATCTTACCAGATCCGCAAACGCGGGTTTAGCGATTTTCCCATTTTTCCGATCTGTAAGAGTCCACAACCCCTTGGACAGTTATTATTTCCACGAGCTGAACTGGATCTCCAATGGAATATTTATGCCACCTATATCGATGAATTTCTTCAGCGTGAGCTGATCGATCCCGAAAGGCAGGAAGAGTTCAAACAGAGCTACAAGGATCCTGACGAGTTCTGCTGTTTGTTTGTAATTGATGGGGCTTTTACCTCGTTCGTGTACATTCCCTACCCGGAGGATGGGGAATAGGGTGACAAGGAAACAAGGGGACGAGGTAACATGTTGTCTCCCTGTATCCTGGTCCCCTCTAATCAATCAAAGTGCTTCCACCCCTGAGCCGTAATAGGAATTACCTGCTCCTGCTTGGAGATAAGGATATTCTCGTTCGGTTTATCGTGCACATAACCAATGAAATGGATATCGGGATGTTTTTCAATCTTTTTGAAATCCTCCTGGCTGATGGTGAACAGCAATTCGTAATCTTCACCCCCATTCATGATGCAGGTGGTCGTGGAGATATTGAATTCAACCGCAGCGTCATAGGCTTGCGAATCTATAGGTAGGTTATCCTCGATAATCCTAACCCCCACCCCTGAAGCCTTGCTGATGTGAAGTAGCTCTGAAGCCAGTCCATCAGAAATATCGATCATGGAGGTAGGAACTACTCCAACGTCTCTTAATTCATGAATTATATCAATCCTGGCCTTTGGCTTGAGTTGCCTTTCCACGAGATATTTGTACTTATCGAGTTTAGGCTGCATCTCGGGATTTGCCTGGAAAACTTGCTTTTCGCGCTCTAGTACCTGTAATCCCAGAAATGCAGCTCCCAAATCTCCCGTAACACAAATGATGTCATCTTTTGAAGCTCCACTCCTGAGGGATTTGCGATCAGGATCGACTTCTCCGAGTATACCTACAGATACAATAAGTCCCGCTGCAGATGCCGTTGTATCTCCTCCGACGAGTTGAATATTGTAATCTGAACAGGCCTGCTTGATCCCCTTAAATAGTGCCTCAACGGCTTCAACAGTGAACTTACTACTGATTCCAAGGGAAACTGTAATCTGTTTTGGAATGCCGTTCATGGCCGCGATGTCGGAAACATTGGCTGAGACTGCCTTATAACCCAGGTGCTGCAGGGGAGTATAAGTAAGATCGAAGTGAATGCCTTCATTGAGCATATCGGTAGACCAGAGGATATCTTTTTCAGAGGGTACTATCACCGCAGCGTCATCACCTATCCCCAAGGCCGTCCCTTCATCCTCAACAGGAAATAATTTACTTATTCGATCGATCAATCCGAATTCGCCTATCTCAGATATTTGCGTTAATTCTTTACTCATATTTCAGTGTTTATCCTGGCACATCTCCACCAGGATTCCATTAGCGTCTTTGGGATGTATGAAACATATCAGTTTATTATCGGCGCCATTCTTCGGGACTTCATTGAGTAGCCGATACCCCTCTTCACGTTTCTTTTCCATTTCGTTTACAATGTCATCCACCGCAAAAGCTACGTGATGGATCCCTTCGCCTCTTTTTTCAATATGTTTTGCAATAGGAGAATCATCACTTGTGGCCTGTAAAAGTTCGAGCTTTGTCTCTCCGATCTTAAAAAATGCGGTAATCACTCCTTCGGATTCTACTTCTTCCTGTTTGTAGCATTCCGAGCCAGTCAGCTTTTCAAATAATGGTATTGAAGCCTTCAGATCTTTAACCGCTACCCCTATGTGTTCAAATTTGCCGAACATTTCTGTAAACTATTGTGTTTGCCTATATGACAAAGTTTGCGAAATTTGTGGAATATTCACGGGAAGACAGAGGAAATGATAGAGATAACAGAACCGGCAAAAAATAAAATCGTAGAACTCCGAACCGAGGAGAGTAAAACGGATGAACACAACATCCGTGTATCGGTGAAAGGGGGCGGTTGCTCAGGCCTTATGTATGATCTCGATTTCGATGATGAAATAAAAGAAGGCGACCAAATCTTTGAAGATAAAGGAATCAAAATTCTCGTTGATAAACGCAGTTTGCTTTACCTCCTTGGTACAAAACTGGACTTCTCCGACGGACTTAACGGTAAGGGTTTCCAATTCATCAATCCCAACGCCTCAAGAACTTGCGGCTGCGGGGAAAGCTTCTCTGTTTAGTTAACAGTTAACAGTAAGAAGCGCTTCGCAACCCTTAGCCGTCTCATTCCCCTCTCCCTTCGTAAGCCCATATACGTTCCCGTATCCCCTTCAAGTATCCGAAACTGTTAGTTGTTAGCTGTTAGTTGTTAGCTAGTAAGGTATCCCCCTCGAAAGCACCTCACACCCATCCTTCGTAATCAGAATATCATCTCGAGTCGGACACCGACTTGCCATTCAGGGATGTAAATCCCGGGTTCGAGGGTGAGGACCATTCCGGGTTTAAGGACGGTTTTTTTATCCCCAACATC
>JAHEKQ010000039.1 GCA_024638265.1 Flammeovirgaceae bacterium | reverse complement strand
GGGCCCAGTGTATCAGACCCGCGGACCGGGGAGATCATTGAGAGTGATATTATTTGGTATCACAACCACCTGAGATCTTACCGAAACAGGTACCTCCTTGAAACCGGAGCGGCAAACCCCAAGGCGAGAACTCTCAATACCCCGGAGGAGGAGATCGGTGAAATGATGCGAAGGGTGATTGCCCATGAGGTAGGACATGCATTGGGCTTACCTCATAACATGAAAGCGAGTTCAGCCTATCCGGTAGACTCCCTAAGATCGGGCACATTTACACAAAAGATGGGCATTGCAGCCACTATCATGGATTATGCACGGTATAACTATATCGCCCAACCCGGTGATGAGAACATCAGGTTTGTAAGGCAGATGGGTCCGTATGATGATTATGCGATCGAGTGGGGGTACCGGTATTTTGGCAAAAGCCCCGAAGAGGAAAAGGAAATACTAGAGAAATTCGTGGATGAAAGATCACTGGATCCGGTATATATGTTCGGATCATACGGTGATCCTGATTCGCAGACGGAGAATATTGGGGATGATCCTATAAGAGCCTCCTCATATGGCCTGTCCAATCTTAAAATTGTAGGGAGAAATCTGGATGACTGGGTGTTGGACGAAGGAGATCCATACAACGATCTTGGGGAATTGTACGGGGAATTTCTCGGAGTTTACCGAAGATATGTTTACCACGTTTTGAATATCGTGGGAGGTGTACACGAAACCAGGAGAAACAAGGGCCAGGAAGGACCTACTTACCAGTCCGTTCCTGCAGCAAGGCAGCTTGCGGCTATGGATTTTCTGAAGTCGAACCTCTGGGAGACCCAGGGCTGGCTAATGGAACCCTCCATGGTTTCAAATTTCAGTAACGAAGGAGCTTTACCCAGGTTCATTTCTTTACAAGGAAGAGCACTCAATACATTGTTAAGCACTTCGCGTTTGAACAGAATGCTGTCATCCTATGAGTCGCTCATGGGATCAGGACTCAGCCCGGCAGGCATGCTTTCGAAACTCCACATCGATTTAGTCGAGAGTGTTCCCAATCCCGATGTAGCAGAAAGAGCGCTGCAAAAGGCTTATGTGATGAAACTTAAGTCGATGCTCAAAGATGAGGACCTGGCTTCGGAATGGAAGGGATTGGCCCTTGATTATCTTAATAAGTCAGAGAAGCAGATGACTAAAAAGGCTAAGGGATCAGAAGGGGAGCTGGCGGCACATTATAAGTTCTGCTTGTTTATGATCCGGGATGAAAATAAAAAGTAAACCTATCCGGGATTAAGGTTTAATGTTCAATATTAAATATGAATTTAGCACCATTCGTGAAGTCGAGATCAAGCTGAATCTTTCCGCCCAGTGATCGTACCATTTTTCTTACGGTTGCCAACCCTATCCCGGTACCGGCTTGACCATACTTGTCTTTGTTATGGGTGACTTCATAGAGTTCGAATATTTTTTCAGAATCCTCCGGATTAATTCCGGGACCATTATCAGTCACTGAAAACTGATAGTATTTTTCATTTTTCGAAATATCTATCATAATCACTGGAGTATCTTTGTCATTGTACTTTACAGCATTCGAAATCAGATTGATAAGGATTTTCTCAAGCGCTGTTTCGTTTACATGTATTTCGTTCAGGTCTGTTTGCCAGTTTATCTCGCTGTCTGAAAACAGTTCATTCATCTTCTTTTTAAGAGAATGAATTGATACGCAGACCTTGCTTTCACTTAATACTTTATCCGAACGGCTGTGTTCAAGGAGCCCGTCGATTAAGTTTTTTAGTGTTTTGGACGAATTATAGATCAGCTCAACTGAGTTTTCAATTTCGGCATTGAGCTGGCCTTGAGAATTTAGAATTCCCCTGCTGATAATTGAAATATTGTTGAGGGGCGATTTCAGGTCGTGAGCTGAAACGGTTGCAAACTGTTCCAGTTCTTCATTCCTCTGTGCGAGTTTATCCACTATTATCTTCAGCTCTTCCTTCATCTTCCTCTGTTCCAGTAAATTCATCGTGTGATTTGAAAGGGCTTTCAGTGCTTTTACCTGGTCCTCTGAAAGTTGCTTGGGAGAATTGTCAATGACACATAGGGTGCCAAGGGCCTGACCACTACTGGTTATCAGGGGAACCCCTGCATAGAATATGACATGGGGATCGTCATCGACAAGGGGATTGCCCATAAAACGTTCATCCAGCCTGGAATCATTCACTATTAGCACATTAGACGGGTCATTAATAGCGTGTGCGCAGAACGCATATTCCCGGGGGGTTTCTTCGGCATCCAATCCTTTTCGCGACTTAAACCATTGGCGGTCATTATCAATTAGTGATATCAGTGAAATATTGGTCCCGCAAATTTGCGATGCAATGGTCGTTATATTGTCAAAGTCCTGTTCAGGAAGTGTATCCAAAATAGAGTAAGACTCAAGTTCTTTTAACCGATTTTTTTCATCCCGTGGTACCGGTGGCTTGATCATTATGGTATGATATTAGAGTATTTATGGATTCATGGTCAATAATAGAATTACAGCAATAATTGCAATTATCAACACACCAATAACCATTCGGAACATTGACTTTCTCTTGGATGCATTCTTCAAGTGTTGGTCCATCTTGTCAAACGAAGACTCATCCCCCTTGTCCAGGAAATCTTTGGCGCCATTCTTAAGGCATTGTTCGATCACTTGAGGATCCTTCAGAGTCGAGAACATGACAACATAAGCCCTTCTTCGATGTTTTTTAACATACTTTAAAACATCAAGGCCATTGAGATCCTGTAGACTGAAATCAAGTACCACAAAATCAGGACCCTGTTTGATGGCATCCATGAATTTATTGGCATTATCGAATACCAGTATATCAGAAACTCCTTTTTTCCTCAGTTCATTTTCGACTATATTTTGAAAGACCGGATCGTCTTCCATCAGGAAGGTTTTTAGATTTTTTATAGACATGGTGAAGCTTTTTATTAAGATAAGGAATTTAGCTAACAACTAATAGCTAACAACTAACAGTTAGGGAGGGGTATGAGGCATGAGGAAAATTTAGTGAAATGTTAACATCTAACAACTATCAGTTGGGGAGAGGAATGAGGAGTAGGTAGGAAAGTAGTAGAGTAGTAATGTGGTAACGTAAGGATAAGAGGATTCATAAGGAATTCAATTTATAGTGCATAGAGAAGTTTTATTTAGTTTTAGGAGGAACGAAACTCAGGCGGCGCAACAGTAAGATCAATAATCAAAGCGCAGGGCTTATCAATGTCGTTTAAATGTCGGGTTTAAGTCTTCACAATACCTTGGGGGAAGATTTTCCTACCTTTACCTTGCTTTCAAATCACGAAATTATGGAAGCTGTATTGAAACAACCTGAACTCGGCCAGACCATTACCAGACTCCGTCAGGAAAAGCAACTCACCCAGGAGGAGCTGGTGGAGATGTGTAACCTCAATGTCCGCACCCTTCAACGGATTGAAGCCGGTGAAGTGACCCCCCGCGATTACACTCTCCGATCCCTATTTAATGCGCTCGAGTATGATATTGAGGCGGTGGTCGGCAAAGTCCAAAGAAGGTCGGCCATCGGACGACTTCAGATTGCATGGATAGCAGGAGGGGTATACTTTATCCTTGGACTCTTTGAATTAGTAGTTGATTATATCCGGTTCGAAGAGGAAATTACTGTATACTTTTCTCTTATATACACCGCCGTAAAGATACTTGCAGGAGTTTCATTTGTCTTTTTCATGATCGGCTTTTTTGAGGTGGGTAAACAATTCAAAAGTTCCCTGCTAAGTATCTCGAGTTTTCTGATGATGGGATCACTTTCTGTAATTCTTCTTTATGATGTTATCAGTATTTTCTCAGATATGACTTCGGAGGAGTTCATAATGACCAAGGGAGCTGAGGCAATTTTATTTGGGGGTATTGATATATTATTTGGGATTGCATTGTTCAGGATGGGAGACAGGCTTGGAGTATCCGCACGTGCAGCGGGTACCTTTGAAATAATCTCGGGGGCTTTATTTCTTACCGTCATACTGGCATTTCTGGGAACATTTACCCTATTGGCTGCCAACCTCTTGGAGGTTGTATTACTCTATAAATGCTATACCATGATAAGTGAAGAAGAGAATATGTGATACCGGATACATTCCTTGAACTACGTCCTTTCTAACTTTATAAAAAAATTCTAATGAGCTATTATTTCAACCATACACTGTCGACTGATTTTGGGTCGGCGATTGAAAAAGTGACAGCCGCTTTAAAGGAAGAGGGTTTTGGCGTCCTTACAGAGATTGATATCAAGGCTACCATGAAGGAAAAGCTTGACGTGGATATGTACAATTATAAGATTCTGGGTGCTTGTAATCCACAGTTTGCTTATAAGGCTCTCCAGGCGGAAGACAAAATAGGCACGATGCTTCCATGCAATGTGATTGTACAGGAAAAAGTAGCGGGGTCTGTGGAGGTCTCAGCGGTAGACCCAACTTCATCTATGCAGGCGATCGAGAATGAGTCCCTGGCGGATATCGCAGGAGAGGTCAGAGAGAAACTTCGAAAGGTTATTTCTTCCTTATAGTGGTACCCCGCTGAATTGCGGGATACCATATCATTTTGGGAGCTTCTTATTCATTAACACCCGCTTCTTCAGAATCAGGGGATGCTTTTTCCCCTGTAATAGACAAATAAAGAGACGCAAAGGAGGCTTTAATCCACATCACTGCCGGAAAAATCCCAACGATTAATACCAGGAGTCCTAAAATGGCAATGAAGAAGGAAACGATCCCCAGTAAAAATATTTTCCAACCATGCCCTTTGGTTATCTTCCAGCTGGTCTCAACGGCTTCTATAGGATTAAGTCCTTCATCCATAACCAGGTAGGAAACAAATACCAGCCTTACGGATACAATTATTCCAGGAATGATCAGGAGGAAAAAAGAAATTCCGATCAATCCGAGCAGTAATATATTCACAAGGACGATGTTGATGTAGTTCTTAAAACCAATTACGATATCCTTTACCTCGACTTTATCGCCTCTCGTTCCCTGCAGGAAAAGAAGGTCTCCACCATATTCGATGATGGGTTCAAAAAGTATCCGGTAAAGAAATATTAAAAAAATCAGAGTGAGCGGCACATCATGACGCCAGCCATGATCCATTTCGTACTCCAGGAACTGGTAGGGTATTCCAATAACGGCCAGTGCAATTATGACCACGAAGAATACCAGGAAATTGGCTTTCATTCTATCCCAGCCATAGGATAATGCACTACCAACCGCGGGTTTAATGCCTATCCAGTTTAAATGTTTGTTTTTAAGATTATTTTCCATTCGAGTTTTTAACAACGGGGATGTTTACCGATTGCTTTTACTAAATACGAGTCTTCTACCTCGATTTAACAGCGACTTAAGTAGTGTTTTGCAAATCACTACCTAAGTAGGAAGCTCACTTAAGTAGTGTACCGTATATTAGACAAGTGATACCCATTTCATGGATCATATGGATTTGTTTCTTTTTCAGCCTGGCAATGCTTACGGGTGGGATCCTATTACTATTTCGCTTCAGAAAGCTACATCCCTCCAATTCCAGGGACTTTTTTCAATACTATGTAGTCCTTTTTTACACTTTTGGATTCTACTCACTTTGGAGTCGGGTCTTTTTAAACCATTCGGATTTTTTGAGAAGTCTCGGTGATGTTCAGTTCATCAGCGAGGTGTTACTTGTCATGGGCTTACCCTTTCTTCTATTTGGAACTGCGCTTCAATTGATCTGGGCGTTAAGGTGTCAAAAACAGAACCGGAATCTCGACTTCCTTGCAATCATCCTTCCTTTTGCTTTGATCAGCATTAGCCTATTGCTAATCCCGGATATTTTCAGCTGGTTTACCGAAGACCTTTTTAAATTATATTCCCTCCTTCTCTTCATTATGATGGTCAGCCAGGTTTCGGTTTTTGCGTTGGGCAATGCAGAAGCCATAAAAGGAAAACCCCGACAGTTAATCATCCTGTTATTGCTACTCTTCGGGCTTGTGCATGCAGGGAATTTCACGCCCATACGTGAACTGGATTTCTACATACCCCTATATATAGTTTTGTATTTCGTGATCATAACCTCCCTTGAAGCGGTGTTTATTTACAATTTTCAATCACCTGTTTCTAACGGGTTAGTCTCCATGGATGATTTTTTTCATCACTACACGATCACACCGAGGGAGGCAGACATTATTTTTGGGATCTACCAGGGTAAGAGCAACCAGGAGATCGCTGATTCACAATTCATCACTTTACAAACCGTTAAGGATCATTGTTCCCGTATTTATCAGAAAACCGAGGTAAAACGACGGTCCCAGCTCATTGCCCTGATCAGGAATTATACCGGGGATCAGGACTATTAATACTCACAAAATCTTGGCTTCTTTGCTCCCGTGAACACAAAAGGAATAATTTTTGACCTCGACGGCACCATGGTGGACAATATGATGGTGCACCATAAAGCCTGGCAGGCAAAACTCCTGGAAATGGGGCTTGCACTCACACTTGAAGAGGTAAGGGAGCAAATACACGGAGTAAATGAGGAAATATTACGGCGTTTGTTTGGTGACCGGTTCAATTCAGAGGAAATACAGTTCCATGCGGCGGATAAGGAAAAGAGATATCGCGATATATTTCTACCCGAACTGAAGCTTATAAATGGATTAGATCAGATTCTTTCCAGCCTGTACCGAAGTGATGTGACCATGGGAATTGGTACGGCCGCCCCGAGGGAGAATCTTGACTTTGTACTTGATCAACTCGATATCCGTAAATATTTTTCAGCTGCTTTACATGCCGGGGATGTAAGTATAGGAAAGCCCAACCCGGAAATATTTCTGAAGGTAGCGGAGAGGATGCAAATATCCCCAGAGAATTGTATCGTTTTTGAAGACAGTCCCACCGGAGCGGAAGCGGCTTACCGTGCAGGATGCAGATCAGTAATCGTCACTACCACCCATAACCCGTCGGAATTTCAACATCTGTCCAACATTATAAAGTTTATTGATGATTACACCACACTGGATCCCTATGAATTATAGGCCCAATACTCCCCTGTATCCGATCTGAGATCGGATATTCATCCGGACTGACTTTGTTCCTAATTGCCTAAGTCAATGCTTGACGGTTCGGTTTTCTCGCATCAATCGAGAATTTTCCGGAACCGAAAACCAGGAATACAATCAGCAATACCAGGGCAATAATGGAAAGGATGACATCCACATTACCGGCTGATATTAATACGCGTACCTGGTCATTGATCAGGAACAAGGCGCCAAGGATAATGGGTATCTGTATTACATCGGCCCATCGCGTATAAAGTCCTAGGGTGATAAAAATACCCCCAACGAAATGGACAAATACCACAATGTGGAAAAGCATAGTATAATACAGCAAGGAGTCCAGGCCTCCCGGAAGAGTCTGGAGCTTCTCAATACCCATCATAAACTGGACTCCCTTGTAAATCAGGAACACACCAAGGATGATTCGAAATACACTCAACCAGCGAGGATTGTGTGTATCCGCCCATTTGATCATGCTGGCAAATCTGTTCATGATTACCCTTTTACTCTTAGCATGGATATACACAATTCCGGGCCAATTCGGAATGATATCCGTCATGTAAGGGAAGTATAATGATATTTGTCATGGCATATTATCCCGAAGCTCGGTATCTTATGACTGAAAATAGTAAACTACCATGGCTAAATATGAATTTGAAGACCTCTCCCAGGAGGCAAAAGCTTTCGTTAAAGACAAAAAAGCTTCAGGTCAAAGAAGCATTGAGGAGTGGATAAATTTCTTTCACCCCTTGGCTCAGTTTGATAAGAAAAGTGACCAGAGAAGAAAGATTGGAAATTATATCATGGGCCTTTGGGCGTTCTGGATAGGTTTCGGAGTTTTTATGGCCTTCCTCCTGATGGCAAATCATATTGAAGCTATATATTTTACTATACCCGCGGGAATGGTACTTGTTTTCGGCGGCCTGCTCTGGCTCACCTATCGATGGACCAGGCAATACGAGGTTCGCGACTTACCTAACCTGCTCAGAAGTTTTCTTGTCCCCTTTCTTAAACTAATGAAAGATAGATTCGGAGGCGATGCAAAACTGGACCTGAAACTGGATCTGAGTGTAATCGATGATTTAGGAGACATACCTGCAGAACTGCCACAATCTGAGAAATTACATTATATGGATGCGTCCATATCAGAACCAGGTCTGGGCCAATGGAGTCTCTCACTGGAGGCCGTAGGTGTTCAGGTGCCTTTTTTCACGTATTACAAATTAAAGCATACCCTTTCTCACAGTGTAATCACTGACAGAGCTGTTTCGGATATTGCTGTTAACGGTTCATCCTTCCAGGTGAAGGAAGAGGCTGGAAAGGCTGTATTGAGTGAAGAATTTTCCCGTCAGAGCGAGGTCGAGATCGAGTCAGACCCGGGACCGGATATTTATGAATTCGGCCGCAGTCTTAAGAATATGCGAAAGGCCATTGGGTAATTTCATCAAAGCCTTTCTGAAGATTGATGAAAGAGCCTAAAGAACAGATCCAGGATTGGCTGAAAAAGCTTGAGCAGGAGAGTTGGCAGCTCGAGTTACTCGTTTCCGCTTTTACGATATTTCTCCTTTTCCAGGCAATCAGCTCCTTTTCGGGATTCCTCGAGGAAATGCAATACCAGTATAACCTCAATAATAGCCTCATATCATTCATATTCATCTTTATGGGGCTGGTAAGCTTATCTGTAAAAGCACTGGCTGTCTTTATGATTCTGCATCTCCTGCTGCGAGGATTCTGGATCGGGGCCATTGGACTTCGATCAGTACAGTCCGAGATATCTTTCGAAAGGCTCAACTACAGCAGGTTTTTTGCAGAGAAGATAAAGAAGAAAGTGATTTCACTGGACAACCTGGTAATCATGCTGGATGAGATATGCAGCCTGATATTCTCAACCGCTTTCCTTTTCATTTCCATGATCCTGTCTTTTGGCCTGTATCTCATTCTCCTCGGTGTCCTGGGATTTGGATTAGGCTCCCTTGTGGTAATAGAAGGAATGTTTACAGTGGTACTGGTAATTATTACAGTCATCATGTTTCTTGTTGTGATAACCGGGATCATCTATTTCCTCGATTACTTCACATTGGGGTTTTTCAAGAAATTCCAGTGGTTGAGCAAGATATATTATCCAATTTATAGGTTTTATGGGGCAGTAACTTTTGCCGCCATTAGCAGGAGTATTTACTACTACCTTATCAGCAAATTTTCCAAGCGAAGGATCCGCTATGTATACTTGGGGATTGTGGTGGTATTTTTATTAAACCTGCTTATTAGTTACGATCAATACCAGTTTTATCCATCACTGGAGGATGCAACCATGGTCACTGCCAATACCTATGACAATAAGAGGGGCGATAAATACATCGAAAAGGCCAGCATTCAGAACAATGTGATCTCCGATGGTTTTGTAGAACTATTTATCAGGTATAATCCGCAGGACAATAGCTATATACGATCCAATTGTCCGGGGTTTGAACCTGCAAAGAATGAAGGATTGAACTGGCGTTTTAAGATCATAAGTACAGAGTACCAATTTTATATTCAACCACAGGATTACAGTGAAGAAGACCGTCATCAATTACTTAAATGTCTAAGCGAAACTTATCTCGTTTCGATAAATGACTCATTATATACCGGGAAGGATTTCTTCTTTTTTAGCCACCCCGGTAAAGATCAAAAAGGGATAGTCACGTTGATCAGTACTGAAGGACTTCCTAAGGGAAGTAATATCCTCAGCATTGACAAATCTCGCTTATCTAGTGATGGGGAAAGGGTCAATGAGGATTATGCGGTTATTCCTTTCTGGATTCGCTGATCAGTTACGGATAATCTTGATAGTCTCCGTATGGCCGGAAGTATCAGAATACCTTAGGAGGTAAACCCCATGGGGTAATGTGCCGATGTTTTCGACCAATCTAGTAGTCCCAGGATTAACACTTCCCGAATAAATATCCCTGACCAGTAAACCGGTGAGATTATATAGCTTGACCTCTGCGGCAGTACTTGATTCAGGCAGATTGATTTCCATGTTCAACTGATTCGTAGCCGGGTTGGGATAGGCAGATATTTCGACTTTTGAGAACGATTCTTCGACTGAAGAAACCACTGAATTAGGTCGGCCCGGACTTCCAAAAGAGTTAATGCTGGCCCAGTTTGATGGGTTTGCATTATCCAGGAAGGGATTGATCAATTCAAGTGTCCAGCCTTGTCCGTCGGCCTCCGGGGGCCAGGGAATAGAGGAAAGGTAATATACCGCGTCTTCCAACTCACCGAGTGCATTGAAGAGCCGAACAGCATCACCGGTGCTTGATAAACCAAAACCCATATCACCGATAACATTGTTGACAGAGGGATATTGCGGCTGAAAATCTGCCACACTTCTGGCTACCACCAGGTATCCTTTTCCCGGAATACTTGAGCCACCCGGGAAGAAATATTTATGGGTGTCATCGTCATCACGAAGTTCGTAACCCGAAAGGTCTGCAGGACTGTTGTTGGGGTTATAAATCTCAACCCAATCACCTGAATTCCTGAGGTTACTGGAGTTGTAGTTGATCTCGTTTATTACCAGCGGAGCACCTTCAAGGTTGCCCTCAATAAAATTGGCCTGGATTATCACATCTTCTGTTAAGTTGACTACGATAGAGGGTTCTGTCGAGTTTATATCTCCCGACCAATTGGTAAAAGTATACCCGGGTGCCGGAACGGCGGTGAGTTCGATGGGAACCCCCTGGAAATAGCCCCCCGACCAGTTTTCCGATTGTACTCTCAGTGAATTGAGCTGGATATAACCATAAGTTGGAGTTTCATTAACCAGGAACACGGTATGAGTGGTCGAAAGTCCGAATTGACCCCGGATGTGATTTCGCACGGCATTGGGTCTCTGGTTCCCAAAAGATTTCATATTCTCGACCTGCACCAACCAGTTTTGGTAGTCTCCTCCCCAACGACTGAAATGACGCACAATCTCAGGCTGAACCCGGGTGGCAATCGAATCAATATGATTACTCACTTTTTGAGGGAGAAATCGCGTATTCAGGTTGTCGGCAAAGAGGTTAACGAACCTGTTACGGAATGTCTGGTTTGTGATCAGCTGACGAAACAGGTAGGTAGACCATGGAGGGTTTGGCCATCCGGGACCATTGGGTTCAAGGGCAAAGGAGAGCGTATTATTGTTGAAATTCCCGGGGTTCCATATCCCGAAACCAAAATCGGTATCAAAAAGGATCCATCGCCACTTTCCACCGGTCGATTTCCAGAATTTATTGTTGTTGCCCGGCCAGTCTGTGTTGTCAAAATAGATCTGGGCCAACTGGTAGGTTATAAAATTATCGATGTCAATGAGTGATGCTACATAGTCATAGTTTTGAGGAATTGAGACAGGGTTCTGCTGAATAAATTGGATCATCTGCAAATATTCCTCATTTGACCCATGGATAATGTTGGCATTGGTCTCCAGCAGATCAACCGAATTGGGGTCTACATTCTGTTTCGAGGAGATAAAATGCTCATTGACCTTTTCCCTCAGGTTGTACATGCCCCAGTATTCCCCGTTCAGGTAAGTAGCTACAGGCCTGAAAGCCTGTATTTCGAGATCGGCGGTTTTCATCAGGCTGGTCAATACCCCGTCGCGGATATTGGTATTGAGAAAATCATTTCCCGAATTCCTCAACACAAGTGCCTGGAAACTTGAATAGGGATAGTCGGGAAATAACTGGTAATTCAATTCCGGTTCGCCATATTTCCCACGGGCGAATATGGAAAGCGATCGCTGTGGTTGGGCCCTGCTCCAGCCTCCGAAAATCTTGGTACCGGCATTAAAGGCAGTTCCAAGGGTTCCGTTTTCATAGATACTGAAATGGATGGGCCTTTCCCAATCTTCCCAGATATTGGAGCCAAAGTAGGGAAAATTGCCACTGTAACCTTCTCCCAGTACATAAATGCCATCTACCGGGTCAAAGAAATTTTCGGGTTCCGTAACCAGGGAAACCACTGGCAGATCGTGAATGGTTGATCCCCGGATATAGGTCCGCGTTTCAGCCTTTGAAGGGAAATAACCATCACGGAAAATTGCCGCCCGTATCATGGTGGTTGCACTGATGGAAATGGGTCCTGAATACATAGTGGAGTTTGCATCGGGAACCGTCCCATCCAGGGTGTAACGTATGACCTCCGTGGGTAAATTACCTCCCAGCGTTACGGAGTTAATATTGGTTACTCCGCCCGGGTGAGAGAAGGTCACCTCACTGAGAACCTGTCCGGCATAAGTGTTACCAGAGTTTATTTCCCCAGGGGTAGGTGTTTCAAAGATCAGGTATTGAGAGGAAACCGGATGAAAGCCGTAGGATAGGTCCGGGGCTACCTCGGGAAAATCTACCTGGTCGACCAGGGCACCGAGGTTGTCGTATAAGGCTATTGTTTCACCTCCTGAAGATAGGTTGAAATTGGTATGAAGGTAGCGATCAGATAACTGCAATAATGGATGAGGATCGGTGCCTTCCGTAAGTGGTTGCGAAGAAATCACCGATAGGAATGGTATCAGGCTCATATCAGAAGAACTGGTGGAAACATTATGCCCCTCCACAAATAAGAGATTCTCACCCTCAACCAGAATATTTTGCCAATCAGGGATATGATATCGCTCCACAGTTCCACCCTGGTATAGAAATGCTTCCCTGCCCGCATTGGCCAGCGAATTCCAGTCGGGCGGATCACCATAAACATTCGACCTTGCAATCTCCAGCCCATTGAGGTAGGCTACGAAGGAATCATCATAATCCACATCGAATATCAATTCTTGAATCAAGGAGGTGTCGGAGAGATTGAAGCTCTTCCTGATCATGACAGAAGGAGAGCCGGTAGGGATTATGGTCTGATCATCACCATCACCATAACCAAAGCCTCCATTGCCCAATGACCAAGCGCTGTCATCAAACCCTAAGCTGATCCGGGAGGGGTCTACTGCCTGGTTAGGAACCAGGTATCTGAATTCATCCCAGGGATTGACCAGGGTCCTTGGGAATCCAATGGAAACCCGGTCTTTCCCGGAGGCCCAAATAAGGAGGTATTCACCTGGGCCGATAGTTATTGAGGGAAACAGCCATTTATCAGGTCTGTTGATGTCATCTGTGAGTGACCAGCCGGTGAGATCGACCGCAGCTGAACCGGTATTGAAAAGTTCTATCCAATCCGGCGAATCACCATCTTCATCGAGATAGGCCGAATTGGAGGAGACTAACTCATTGATAATGATTTGCCCAACTCCCTTTGTGGGTGTAAAAGTTAAAAGCAGGATCAGCGTCAGTCCTGCCAAATATTTCCATACTCCTCTTTCGGCCATTCTGCAAAGTTAATCATTAGGAACCAATGTTAATTTGTTGTTGGCCCCATTAAGTAACCGGTGGCAAAGGAATATTCCCGCCTGCACTTCAACGCGGATATTGACCCGGATTTACGGTTCATCCATACAATTCAACGGTTCGGTAAGCTTTTTTTGAATCGCGGTATTTCCATGATCAATTTCGGTACATGATTACTTCAATCCGATATATCATACTCCTGGTACTCATTTCAATAATGGTTCCAGGGACACTCCTGGCCACTGAGATCTCCGGTCGTGTTATGGATCAGCAGGGTGAACCCCTCACCGGAGTCAATGTATATCTGAAGGATACATACAGTGGTGGCACAACAGACCTCGAAGGATATTTTCAATTTCAAACTGACGAAACGGGTAACCAGGTTTTGATTCTCAGTATGGTGGGTTACAAAACCCTGGAACAGTCTGTGAATCTGGATGGTGACATTACGGGGTTGTCGCTCGAGATGAAGGACGATATCAACAAACTGAATGCTGTGGTAATCAGCGCGGGAAGCTTTGAGGCCAGTGATGAGAAGAAATCGGAAATCCTCAAACCACTCGATATTGCCATGACGGCGGGGGCCACTGCCGATATTGCCGGGGCTTTGTCCAAATTGCCCGGCACCACCACCAATGGTGAATCCGGAAGGCTTTTCGTAAGAGGAGGGACGGCCAATGAGACCCAGGCATTTATCGATGGAGTAATGGTAAGGAATTTTTATTCCCCCTCAGCCAACAATATGCCCACCAGGGTTCGTTTTTCACCCTTTTTATTTAAGGGAACATTTTTCAGCACCGGTGGATACTCGGCAGAGTATGGCCAGGGACTCTCTTCTGTCCTGTCACTTAATTCCAATGACGTTCCCCCTGAGACACAAACCGATATCTCATTAATGAGTGTGGGTGCCGATGTATCCCATACACAGAAATGGGACGACGGATCCATATTCGGCCAGGTTCAGTATACCAACCTCGATCCCTACCAGAGTATAATCAGGCAGGAATTTGAATGGATCAACGGTTTCACTTCGGGCAACGGGACATTTATGCTGAGGAAAAAAGATAAGAATCACGGAATGTGGAAGGTGTATGCCAACATCGACCGCAGTGGATTTTCAATGATCATGCCCAATATCGATAGTCCAGATGGTGACCGGATCGAAGTGACCAATGATAACCTCTACATCAACACCACCTATAAATACATGGTGGCAAAAAACACCACCGGGTTTCTGGGATTATCGTACGGTCAAAATCAGAATGACCTCGACTTCAATGATCTCGGCATCTTCGAAAAAGCAAAATCCGCCCATGCCAAGGCATACCTGGTCAGCGATCTTTCCGGTTTCAGTGTTAAGGCAGGTGCAGAAGTTATATCCGACCGCGAAACCCAGTCCATCCTGTTTTCAGATGGCAGCAATTTTAATCCCGATTACGAAAATCACCTGGTGGCCTCTTTCCTTGAGTCCGACTTGTTCCTATCGAGGTCCATCACATTGAGGACAGGACTCAGATATACCCGATACAGCTTGTTCAACCAGGGTCATGTATCCCCCAGAATCTCCATGGCCGTAAAAACCGGACCTTTTTCGCAGTTATCTGCTGCTGTGGGACAATTCCATCAACTACCGGAACGCGATCTTCTTTTGATGTCAACAGAAGTGAGTCCTGAAACAGCGGATCATTATATTCTCAGCTGGCAAACCACCCCGCTGAATCGAGTCTTCAGGATAGAAGCTTATTATAAAGACTACAATCAACTGGTTAAATTCAATGCCGAGGCTCCTTTTGATCCGTCACAATACAATAATACGGGAAGGGGCTATGCGCAGGGTGTCGACTTATTCTGGAGAGACAGCAAGACATTTAAAAATACCGATTACTGGGTCTCTTATTCTTATATCGACACAGAGCGTGATTTCAGGGACACACCTTCACTTTCACCGGTAACCTTTGCTGCAAAGCATAATACCTCGCTGGTTGTTAAACACTTTGTCACCGAGCTAAAAACACAATTCGGAGCTTCCTATAGCTTCAATTCCGGGCGACCATACCAAAATCCCAACCTTCCCGGATTCAACCAGGCGCGCACAAGATTTTACTCTGACCTCAGTTTCAATTTTGCCTTCCTCCATCGACAAAACATCATCCTCTATGGATCGATTACTAACCTGTTGGGTCGTGATAACATTTTCGGCTATGAGTTTGAACAGAA
The DNA here is from genome assembly GCA_024638265.1 of Flammeovirgaceae bacterium. GTDB lineage: Bacteria > Bacteroidota > Bacteroidia > Cytophagales > Cyclobacteriaceae > JAHEKQ01. The sequence continues at coordinate 10,470 of JAHEKQ010000039.1, read as the reverse complement.
TGCCGGACCTGACAACCATTTTGATTCCAGGGCGATAGGTCAGCCGGCCAAAAGGTTCTTATTCCTGGGCCTTTTCATCACCCTTACAAAAAACAATGAAGCAAATCAATTAGAAAATCTATAAACACTTAATCTGAAATAACATGAAAACCAAACTGACATTATTCCTTGCAATGATAATCCCGGGGATTCTCTTTGCACAAAGTGACAAGTACCAATCGGCTATGGTCTCTTCAATTGACCAGCTGTACAACACATCGGGCGTCAATGATATTGAGGCAGCGGTCAACCAATTCAAACGGATTGGAGATGCAGAAACTACCGAATGGGAACCCTATTACTATGCCGCTTTCGGAACACTCATGAAAGCCAGTAAAATTGAGGATCCTGGTGAAAAAGATGAGGTATTAAACACTGCCAAGGATATTCTTGCCAAGGGAAAAGCCCTTTCCGAGAACAACTCAGAAATACTGGCCATGGAAGGTTATATCCTGATGATCCAATTGACTATCGATGCTGGGACACGGGGTCAGCAACTTACACCACAGATCATGGGATTGTTCTCACAGGCAATGGCCATTGATCCGGAGAACCCCAGGGCGATATTATTGATGGCCCAGATGCAAATGGGAACTGCCCAGTTCTTCGGGACCGGAATCGAACAGCCCTGCGGACTCGTGGACAAGGCGGTACAATTATTTGAAACAAGTAAACCCAAGTCAGAAATAGCTCCGGCTTGGGGAAAGAATAATGCCCTGGCAGTCCAAAAAACCTGTGCAGCAGCGACTCAGGATAAAGGCAACTAATCGAATTGATCATTTGTAATGATGGACGATCAGCTTATTTTAGGAGAAATGGAAATCACCCGGTCAAATAAGTGGACCCGTCTTCTCAAGAATATAGTTCTATGGCCCTTTTTAGGGGCTGTAGGACTTGCTCTTTTTTTCGACTGGAGGGATATCCAGGCTGAAGGTTGGACGGCTGCCCTGGACACTTTGGCAATATCCTTCATTTTCTGGTCGGTCCTGGCGAATGGGAATAATTGGGTGATACACCAGTTGGAAAAGCGTTGGAGCTGGCTTGATCAACCGGTAAAAAGAGGGATAATGACCTTCGTGGCCATGTCCGTCTTCACCGTCGTCCTCTCACTTATAGTGATAGCCGTTTATGTCCAGGTCTTTTTTGGATATACATTCTGGGAAATTGTCGAAATGGGACAATTACCCTACCTGCTGGTCACCCCTTTAATAATTACGGGAGTTGTTGCCCTTTTCGCCCACGGACGCGAGTTTCTCATAGCTTGGAGGCAGGCAGCTATTAACGTGGAAAGGCTCAAAACCGAGAACATGAAGTCGCGTTTTGATAGTTTGCGCAACCAGGTAAATCCGCATTTCCTATTTAACAGCCTTAATGCCCTTTCTTCCCTGGTCTATTCCGATCAGAATAAAGCTGAATCCTTTATTCACAAACTCTCTGATGTGTATCGCTACTTACTGGATCACCAGTCGGAGGAAACCATATCTCTTCGGGCAGAAATCGAATTCTTAAAGTCTTTCGTTTTCCTCAATAAAATACGGTTTGGCGACAATCTGGAGGTTAACTTCCACAACCTGGACAATTTGGACGAAGATTGGGAGGTCCCGCCCGTAGTGACCCAAATGCTCATGGAAAATTGCCTGAAGCACAATGAGGCTTCGAAAAGCAGGAAACTCAATGTAGAGGTGGCTATCGAAGGGGATATGCTGACGATCACCAATAATATCAATCCACTTACTACGGCAAAAAAGCATTCCAATGGCGTAGGGCTCAATAATATATCTGCCCGGTATAAGCTCCTGACGGACCGGGAGATCCGGGTGACCCAGGATGCAGCGCGATTCAAGGTGGCTGTCCCATTGCTGAAAGTTGAATGACCAAAGTCCTGATCATAGAAGATGAACAACTGGCAGCCGATCGGCTGATCCGAATGCTGGGCGAGATTGATTCCGGCTTGGAAATCATCGAGCACTTCGATTCAGTAAAAACCTCGGTAGAATGGTTCAAGAATAATCCTGAACCCCAATTACTATTCCTGGATATTCAGCTCTCCGACGGATTGAGCTTCGAGATATATGATGAGGTCCAGGTAGAATGCCCGGTTATTTTTACCACTGCTTATGACCAGTATGCCCTCCAGGCATTTAAGACTAACAGTGTGGATTACCTCCTCAAGCCTATTGTACGGGAAGACCTGGAGGCGGCATTGGAAAAGTTCAGGAACCGTCAATTGCCGGGACTGCTCAACCCAAGTGCATTGATGGAGCTGCTTCACCAAGGTAAGAAGTATAAAGAGCGGTTCGTGGTAAAGCTCGGCGAACACCTAAAGTCCATTAATACCGCTGATGTCAATTTGTTCTACAGTGAGAATAAAGCCACTTATCTTACTACAACAGAAGGAAAAAAATACCTGCTGGACTACAGCCTGTCAGAAATCGAGCACCTCCTCGATCCCGAACAGTTCTTCCGGATCAACCGGGCTGCCATTGTTCACAGGACTGGTATAAGCGACATCATCAGCTATTCAAACAGCCGCTTGAAGGTGATTATTGAAAAGACAGATATAAATGACCTCGTTGTCGCCCGCGACCGCGTGAATGATTTTAAAGGGTGGCTGGAATAGGTGATACAACCTTTTGTGTCGCAAATGCCACTAATAGGAAAGACGTTTAAGGTCTAGGTAAAGCGAAAAAAGCCCCTGAGGAGGGGCTTTTTTAGTTTAAAAGGCAGAGTAAGAGTGAAAAGTGTAAATCTATTGGGAAGTATGAGGTAAGAAGTGTTGCAATATACCTCAACCCCTAACCCCTTCTCCATATCCATCTTTTTTTTACACCTCATCCCCTAACCCCTTCTCCATATCCATGGAGAAGGGGGACACGTATCCCAAGTCTGATGTATATTCCCCCCTCTCCATTTCACATGGAGAGGGGCCGGGGGAGAGGTCTATGACGACTAACAGGGGCCGGGGGAGAGGTCTATGACGACTAACAGGTGCCGGGGGAGAGGACTAAGAAAAGAAATTGGATACGGGAACGGGATATCACCCAGAGGCGGACGAAGCAGGAACGTATATGAGTTAGGAGGGAGAGGGAGTGGAAAACTTAGAACAGTTTTGTACAAAATTGCCATTATCAATTCCCTCTCCTAACGATAAGAGGGGCTGGGGTAAGGAGAATAAACATGTATTTTTTTTGATCTTGCAACATGGCATTAAAAGTAATCATAACAGGAGCTACAGGAATGGTTGGAAAAGGTGTTCTTCTCGAATGCCTGGATCATCCGGAAGTGGATAAAGTATTGGCTATTGGCCGCAGGAGCCTGGAAATGGATCATCCCAAGCTGGAAGAATTGATCCACAAGGATTTTACGGACTTCAGTCCGGTTTCTGATCAGCTCAGTGGTTATGATGCCTGTTATCATTGCATGGGGGTTAGTGCCGCAGGGATGTCAGAATCCGACTACAAGCGGCTTACCCATACCGTTTCTATATCATTGGCTGAAGAGTTAAGCAAGCATAATCCCTCTTTGACGTTTATCTATGTATCAGGGCAGGGAACAGATTCATCAGAAAAGGGGAGGACCATGTGGGCTCGGGTCAAAGGGAATACAGAAAATGACTTACTCAATATGGGCTTTCGCCAGGCCTTTATGTTCCGCCCCGGGGTGATTATCCCTTTGAGGGGCATCCGGTCGGCCACGAAAATGTACCAGTTCTTTTACGACTACTTCATGTGGCTCATCAAAATAGTCAAGGCGATCTGGCCAAAGTCTGTCGTGAATACGACCCAGATCGGGCTGGCCATGATCAATGTAACCCATAACGGTTACTCGAAGAATATTATTGATCCACCGGATATCCTGGAGATATCAAAATCTTCGGAATAATCAAGGATTGATAACCAGGGTCTCCAGGGCCGTCGGGACCAATACTTTCGATTCAGGAGCCAGGTTTTTCACCTTTTCAATGAAGGGCTTGATCTTGAGATCAATCACACTTTCCTGGGAGTACCCATAGGGCAGTCTCCAGTTATCCCAATGTGTGGGTATGATGATCCTGGGGTTACCGGTAGCAGCCAGCAACCTTTCTTCATAGTTATAGAGGCCCCGGCTCGACAGGTTCACCCCGGCAAGGAGAATATCCGGAGTGATACCCTGGATTTCCCTTTCGATAAAGTTCATCGACCCCATGGTCATTACATTGTGATTGCTGAATCTGACCAGGAACATCAACGATCCACCCTCTATAAATTCAGTGACACGCAAAGGAACCTCTGCGTCATCCGGAAAAGTGCGGTCGTCAAAATAGTGTTTCTCGTTCAAGGCCGAGTGGATGGAGGGAATGACCCTCACTGATAATCCTTCGAACTGGTAGTCTTCTCCCCCCTTTACTGCGTAGAGTTGATCTTCCGGAACGCCATAGGCTCGCAACATCTTCCTGGCGGTGTTGGTGGCGATTACCTTGGCCCCGGTCTTTTTTGCGATGTAGGGGACATCGGCTATATGATCGAAGTGGGAGTGATGTACAAAGATGTAATCTGCATCGGAAATTATCCTGTCAATCAGGGCAGTGTCCGATACGAAAACATCGTTCCGCTTGAATTCCCTTCGGGTATCATTGGGATCCTGCTGTCCACCCTCGAGGCGAAGCCGGGAAATATAAGGATCGATAAGAACGGTAGTTTCACCGTCCCGGATTTCCCACCCGGCGGTACCCAGGTATTTCATTTTCAAATCCTGGGCAGTCAGGAATCCGGTGTAAAACAGGAGAGAGGCTGTTAGCAGATAAGTATATTTCATTATTCTTCGATTTCTACAATAAGTTCTATTTCTACACACTGTCCCCGGGGTAAGGAGGCCATTCCCACGGCGGCCCTGGCATGTTTTCCCCGTTCCCCGAATACCTCGACCATGAGGTCCGAGAACCCGTTGATTACTTTGGGCTGTTCGGTAAAGTCCGGGGAGCAATTGACCATCCCCAGTACCTTAACAATTCTTTTCACTCTCCGAAGGTCGCCTAGCATAGCTTTTAATACAGACAGTTGGTTTATCGCAGTAAGCCTCGCGCCTTCGTATCCCTCTTCGATGCTTACATCCACACCGAGTTTTCCTGTAATTTCAGTGCCATCAGCCCGCCTTGGACCTTTCCCCGCCAGGAAAATCAGGTTGCCGGTCTGAACACCATTGACGTAATTGGCCACGGGCTGCGGGGGTTCCGGCAAGGTTATACCCAGTTCCTTCAACCGAGCCGCCGGATCATAATCGGTATCAATTTGATTGTTTTCCACCCCCGTACATGCCAGCATCGATAGTAAAAGGATTGTGGTTATTACTGTTCTCATAAGTTTCTGAATTATTTCACGCAAAGACGCAAAGGCGCAAAGGCGCGGAAGTCATACATCATTCTCCATTCCTCATTCACCCTCTACCAGTTTCTCATGCTTCACCCAGTCCACCTCCATGACCCACTCGCCTTCCATCGGTGAATCTGTAATCTTGGCGTAGTTGAGTATGGCAAACATCGGTTCCGGATAATTATCGCCTTCCCCGACATTTCGATACACTTCTTCTCCGTCGAGCCTGTATACCAGGTCGCTACCTTCCCATTCAACGGAATAGTCATGAAATTCTGTCAGGGTGGATTCAACCCCGATTCTCATGCTCCACCAGTCGCCCTTGTCACATTCCTCCAGGCTTTTGATCATGCCGGTAGTAAACTCATTATCGAGGTGATCACCGTGATGTTCAAAAATATCGATTTCACCGGATCCTGTTAGCGGCCAGCAGATGTTTTCATCCTCCTCTTGTACAGGGGGCTCATTGTTTTGGGCTCCGAGAAGCCACCAGGCCGGGAACATGCTGGCTTCGCCTTGCGTGTGAAGTCGCAATCGTGCGGTCCATTTGCCCTTGACAAACTCCTTGCGGTTCTTGGAACAGATACGCCCTGCTACATACTGGGTATCGGGATGTTTCTTCCCGTGCTTATCCAGGTTATCGCACTCCATCTTGTCCCCGATATTGACCACTTTAATCTTCAGGGTTCCATCGCTGACCTCCCTGGTTCCGAATTCTCCATCCGGCACATAACACTGGGTCTCATTATTCACCCAGATTCGCTGGTCCTGCCAGTTGTCGGGATTGAATTCTTTAAAATCGTCGAAGAAGTCTGTTTCCCATTTAGTGATATCCTCTTTAGCCAAATTTTCAGTGGTTTCCGTGTTTTCTGTAGTTTCTCCCGTTTTGCACCCGGTCCAAATAAAACAACAAATCAGCAGTATATAAGATGCCTTCATAAATGGGTTGTTTAGTTGAAATGGAAAAATATGAAATTATCCAGATTATTCTTCTTTTAGTTTTTCAGCAATGCTGTCATAGTATTCACGACTGAGTTTTTCGGTCCAGATGGTAGGTTCACTTCCGTAAATTGCGATATACGAAACTTTTTTCTCAGCAGTGGATGTATGCCAATGTTCTATGTCTTTTGCACATATAATAACGTCTCCCACTTTAAGAATAATGGGTTCTTTGTCCCTTTCCTGGTAATAAGCCTCACCCTCTACAATAATGATCACCTGTGGGGTGGAATGTTTATGCCAATCTAATGTTGAATTGGCCTCAAAAGTAGCCTGAGTGATGTTGTAATTGAATTCCTCGTCTGCCTGCACCAGGAAATTGAGCCATGCCTCTCCAAGATGATGAGTATTTGGGGCCTTGTCCCCTAAACTCGTAAAGGAGTTAATCTCATAATCCGAATTTTGACCATAGGTGAATACAGGGAGTGTTACCCAGAGAATGCAGAATACTTTTTTCATCTCAGGATGCTTTTGTAGATGTGAAATAAAGATAAGTAATGTGGTGGTTTAACCTTTTACCGTTGACGTAGTATTGACGTAGTGGGTAATTAATATTGTGAATGAAATCCTAGTTTTCAATCCGTTAAATTTGAGAATGATAAATCTTCCCAAAAATCTACGCGCTTACACGACAGCAATATTTTCCTGTCTTTTGTCGGTCAGCTCATTTAGCCAGGTGGGACAAATACTTTGGGAAGACAATTTTGATTCTTTCAATACTCAAGTATGGAGTGCCGATATAGGCGATGGTTGTCCCGACCTCTGCGGATGGGGCAATAATGAGCTCCAGTATTATAAGAATGAAAACATATCCATCCAGGAGATCCCGGGAGAACCGGGAAACTTTGCGTTGGTATTAGAAGCAAAAAATGAATCTTTTGGAGGGAAGTCTTTTACCTCCGGAAAAGTAACTACCCGAAATAACCTTGCACTGAAGTACGGAATGGTAGAATTGCGAATTAAGGTACCTGACGATCTTAGCACGGGACTATGGCCGGCAGCCTGGCTGCTGGGGACTAATGAAGTTTCCGAAGGATGGCCCTACAGCGGTGAGATGGATATGATGGAAATGGGCCATAGTGCCCAATTCAGAAATGAACAGGAAGTCTCTTCTGCCAATGAGAACAACCTTGTTGCCGCTAATCTCCTCTTTTACTCCGACAATGCCTGCTCTGGTGAGAATCCGGATTGCGTAGCCAGTATTTCTTATGATAAATACTATAACCAACCCTACCAGGGGGCAACGCCTTTGACTGACAGGTTCCTGATATACCGGATGTACTGGGATGACGATTATATCCGCTTAACGGTGGAGGATAATGGACTGGTACAGAATTTTTATACCGGCCCTTTTCCCATTACGAGCGAGTCTTCTGAGTTCCGAAAGCCCTTTTACCTCCTTTTAAACCTTGCTGTTGGAGGAAATTTCACAGATGCTTCTACGGACGGCCAGGTTACGGCAAATCTTCCCGGTAAAATGTATATCGACTACGTGCGAGTCCGCCAATGGAACGGTCGTGGAGAAGTATTCGGCCCCGGTGAAATCGTAGCTAATGCCGGTGCTGATAAAAGTGTAACGCAGGGAAGTACTGTCAGCCTGGATGCATCGGGGAGCTATGGCCCAATCACAGCATACTCCTGGAAACTGGACGGTGTGGAAATTGCCACCACAGCTACTCACGATTTTAACCCCCAGGAAGGTGTGCATGAAATAGAGCTTACCGTATTTGATGTAGACGGCAATTCTTCATCGGATGTGTTTTCTCTTAATGTGGGCAATGAGGGCATAGGAGAGGTTCTCTGGGAAGATCAGTTCGATGACCTTGACCCTGCAGTGTGGAATGTAGATATAGGGGATGGCTGTGATGAAGGAATCTGTGGCTGGGGAAACCAGGAATTACAGAGTTACCAATCCGGCAATGTATACGTGGAAGAGATCCCGGAAGAACCCGGCAACTTCGCTTTGGTGCTGGAGGCTAAATCCGAGACCGTGGGCAACAGTCAGTTTACCTCTGGAAAGGTGACGACCGAAGACAAGGTGGCTATTCACTATGGAGTGATTGAAACCCGGATTAAAGTTCCCGATTTGGAAGATGGGTTATGGCCTGCCGCCTGGTTGCTGGGAGTTAATCACCGGACGGACGGATGGCCCAGGGCAGGGGAGATGGATATGATGGAAATGGGACATTCTGCCACCGCGCGCCAGGAAGAAGGGTTTGGGGGTTCCGCCAATAATTTTGTCGGGGGGAATCTCATCTGGTACTCAAGCCAGGCCTGTGGCCCGGATAATACCAACTGCGCTGCCAGTATAGCATTTGATAAGTTTTATACCACACCCTATACTCCCGCCAGCGCTTTGAACGATCGTTTTGTGACCTACCGGATTTACTGGAATGACAGTCATATACGACTGACCGTTCTCGACAATGGGGTCGAGTATGATCTGTATACCAATCCATTCCCCATAGGATCAGGCCAGGAGGCTTTCCGAAAGCCCTTTTATTTTCTTCTGAATATGGCCGTGGGGGGAAACTTCACCGGGTTCCTGGATCCAGGGGATATCACAGCAGTACCTGCCAAAATGTATATCGACTATGTTCGGGTCAATACCTGGAACGGGGAAGGAAAAGTGCTTTTCTCAAGCGATGAGCTGCTCGCCAATGCCGGCGCGGACATCGTGGCAGAGGATCTGGATAAGGACGGTGTCGAGCTAGTGAGTCTTGATGGTACTTCCAGCTATGGAAATATTGTCTCTTACGAATGGTCTGAAAACAATGTAGTGCTTTCCCAGGATGCCACGGCAGACCTTGAACTCCCGGCGGGAATTCACAATATAAAACTAGTCATCGCTGATGCCCTGGGGAATACCTCGGAAGACTTTGTAAAAGTGGACATCCGTGAATTACTCTGGGAGGAGAATTTTGATGTGTATAGCACGGATGTCTGGACCGCTGAAGTGGGCGACGGTTGCCCTGATTTGTGTGGCTGGGGTAACCAGGAATTACAATATTACCAGGAGAGCAATGTCTTTGTCGAAGAGATTCCCGGAGACCCGGGAAACAATGCCCTGGTCATTGAAGCCAGGAATGAATCGGTCGGGGGAAAACAGTTTACCTCGGGGCGGGTGAAGACCCAGGACAATGTGAGCATCAAATATGGTATGGTTGAAACACGATTGAAAGTGCCTGATGACCTTTCCACAGGGTTATGGCCGGCCGCCTGGCTTCTGGGAACCAACTTGCCGGAAGTGGGATGGCCCAGGGCTGGAGAAATCGATATGATGGAAATGGGACATAAAAACCAGATCCGGCTGGATGAGGGATTCTCCGGGTATTCTGAAAATGATTTTGTGGCAGCCAACATAATATTTTATTCGGATGCCGCCTGCGGGGGAAGCCCGGATTGCGCGGCCAGTATAGCCTTTGATAAATATTACAGCACCCCTTATGTATCGAACTCCCTGACTGACAGGTTCCTGACCTACAGGATGTACTGGGATTCAAACCAGATTAGGCTTACCGTCGTCGACAATGGGATTGAATTTGATTTCTATACCGGACCTTTTCCCCTTGGGGCTGATTCGGAGGAATTTCACAAACCCTTTTATTTTCTCCTGAATATGGCTGTGGGTGGTAATTTGACGGATGCATCGACTAACGGGCAGGTGACAGCTGCTTTACCCGGGAAAATGAAAGTGGACTATATCCGTGTGTTCCGATGGAACGGCTTGGGTGAAATAGCATTCGGAAATGGTATTGTAGCCAATGCCGGTCCTGATATCGTTGCTCTTGATGAGGATGGTGATGGAAAAGAAAAGGTACTATTGGATGGATCCGGAAGTTCGCATCACACAGGTCAGATTGTGAGCTACACCTGGACCCTTGACGGCGTTGTAATTGGCAATAGTAAAATATCCGAAATTGAATTGAACAGGGGAGACTATGAGATCCTGCTTACGGTAGAGGATAGCAATGGTAATACCGGTACGGATGCAGTTCTGGTAAAAGTGAGTAATGGAGGCTTGGCACCCAATGCGAATGCCGGTCCGGACATAGTTGTGGAAGATGACAACGGGGACGACCTG
>JAHEKQ010000125.1 GCA_024638265.1 Flammeovirgaceae bacterium | reverse complement strand
GTTACTCCAACTTCATAGGTAGAGGCAAAATTTGCATCTGCCGAGGCAACGATAGTATACTCGACCGGAAGTGTTACCCCGAAATCGGAGGCAGACCATTCCAGTTTTTCAAATTCGCTATCAGCATCCTCAAAATTGAGGACCGCCGATCCGGTTGCCGGACTCGTAAACTCAGCACTGATAAAATCTCCATTCTCCAGATCTATAACCGGTCGGAACGTCTCTGTTTCACAACCGAAAAAGATCGTCAGAACGGCTATCAGTGATAAAATTCTTATATTCTTCATCTTCATTCTTTTATCGTTTAATAACCTGTGTTCTGAGTCAGGTTAGGATTTGCAGTCAAATCAGCAAAAGGGATAGGGAATATGTTGTACTTATCGTCAACAGCTACACCTTCCGCCACTTCACCCTTCCAGGGCCATAAGTAATTTCCACTGGTAAACAGGCCATACCTGATAAGATCTGTCCTTCTGTGACTTTCCCAATAGAGTTCTCTGGCTCTTTCATCCAGCACAAAATCAAGATCCAGCTCAGCAATTCCGATATCTCCGGAATTATCTCCATAGGCACGAGCTCTGAGTGCATTTACATAGCCCAGGGCTTCATTGAGATTTCCTCCTGATCCGCCGCGAAGAATAGCTTCAGCATACATCAGGTAGGCATCAGCCAATCTGTACATCGGGAAATCGATGTCCACAAATGTTGCGTTCTGACCATCTGTACCTGTGGAAGTCTTGTTTTTCCATTTAGTGATGGCGAAACCGTTAGTAAACAGTGAGATATCCTCAATATCAATATCCTGTCCGTCCGTATAGAACATCGCTCGTCCATCGGCACTGTTCTCCTGGCCCGGGAATTTCTCTACCAGGGCACGGGTAGTTCTCGTTCCACCCCATCCGAAGTCAATTCCGAAATCAGATACATTCATGCTTCCGCCAACAGCCGCATGTGTGATGAATGTTGTGCCACCATATGATTGGATTCTCTCACCATCATGAGCGATCGGGAAAATAATACCACTTGCCTGGTCATTATCAGCAAGGAAAAGTTCCTGGTAACTGGGATGTAAAGTATATCCCGCGTCGATCACATTTTTCGTGTAGGTGATTACTTCATCATAGTGGGCTTCGCCAATATAAACCTCAGCATTGAGGTATAGTTTGGCGAGTGTCATCCAAAGAGCCGCCCGGTCGGCGCGTGCATATTCGTTTGTCATAGGATCGACCATGTCGCCTTCAATCGCCAACAATTCTGATTCCACATAATCGAATAATTCCGCACGGGTTGCCTGTGGCGGTAGGAACGCTCCAATTGGATCATCTTCCGTTACAAATGGAGTATTTCCGAAAAGGTCCAAGGCATGCCAGTAGGACATAGCCCTTAGGAACCTCGCCTCATTTCTGAATCCCTGGATCTCGGCCTTAAGGTCCGAGTCTACATTGCCCCTTTCATCCAATTTCGCATCGGTAGTCTCCCTAAGGAAAGCATTGGCAAAAGTGATCTGGTAGAAAATACGGCTGTACATACCTTGAATAAACAGGTCACCAGCACCCCAGTCCATATGATGGAAATCCTTAATAGTCTGGTCGTTCCAGCCTATTACCGCTTCATCAGTGGTGAGTTCCTGGCAATACCACAAGGTTCTTAAGTATGATGAAAATCCTTCATCGATTCCAGCTATATCTCCCTGGCCTGCAGGTCCCTGCTGACCGGTAAGGGAATATCCTCCGTACAGCTTAGCAAGCAGTTGCTTGTAGACTGTAGGATCGTCATACAATGTCGCCGTTGTGGTGACATCATCATCTATAGGTACCACATCAAGGTCCCCCACACAAGCGGTGGCGAAACTCAGGGTTAATGCAAATATCAGTATCTTTTTCATGTCTCTTTCTCCTTAAAAATTCACACTTAATCCTAACAGGAATGTACGAGGCCTTGGATAAATCGTATTATCAATTCCCGAGAATATCTCAGGATCAAGCCCGTCATATTTTGTTATAAAAAAGGCGTTTTGTACTGTCAGCCTTACGCTCGCATCAAAACTGTCGCTTATCCTGTTTCCAATGTAATAACCCAGCGAGATGTTATCCATACGGAAAAAGCTCGCATCATTCAGGTAGAAATTGGATGTATAATGAGGTTGCTCGAATTCAGACAGCGAAATAGTAGATGTCAGGTTATTCAGGTAGTTGGTGGGATACCAGAGGTTCTGGTAAACGCTGTACTGGGAAGAAACATTGTCATAGACATAGCTTCCAACATTCATCCTCGCATTCATAGCCAGGTCGAAATCCTTGTACTTGAAACGGCTGGAAAATCCGAGGAACATATCGGGTGTGGGGTCTTCCCATCGTACCCGGTCAGAATCGTTGATTATGCCATCATCATTCTGATCAATAAAAAGTCCCTCGATAGGGAATCCTGCTTCATCATAGATCTGCTCCAGTGCAAAGAATGAATTCCTTGGGAACCCAACAGAGTGTACCTGGATAGTGGATCCCACTCCACCACCGATTCCACCAGTAAGTACTCCCAGGTAGTTGGGGTCTTCCACCAATGTTAACTTGGTGATCTCATTCTTCACAGCCGTCATATTCATTCCAAAATCCCAACTGAAATCTGGTGATTCAATTACCCTGGCATCAATCTGGAATTCGAATCCATCAATAGTAAGCGATCCGATATTAGTAGTCAGGAAGTTTGAAAAATTGGTTCCAATGGGTATCGGCACAGTGTTTAAAAGGTCATCGGTTGTCCTCTGGTAGTATTCCAGGGAACCGTTAATCCTGTCAGACATCAATCCGAAGTCCAGTCCAACATTCAATGTAGTAGTCTCCTCCCACTTCAATTGTGTATCGAAAGCTTCATAGCGTATTACCCGGTAGAAGGTATTTCCAAACTGGTAGCTTGCCTGCGGATTACTGAAGTTTACTGCAGGGAGGTAAGCATAATTGCTTCCTATATCCTGTTGTCCCGTTACTCCATATCCTATTCTCAATTTCAGATTTGAAATTACATCTATATCACTCATGAAGTCTTCTTCATCAATACTCCATGCAAAGGCAGCTGAAGGAAATAGTCCCCAGCGGTTTTCTTCAGAGAATTTTGAAGAACCGTCATTTCTAAGAGTGGCAGTCAACAAATATTTTCCCTTGTAGTTATAGTTAACCCTTCCAAAGAACGATACCAGGAAATTTTCCCCGGCGGATGTGTCAGGTTCGCTGTAAACATAATCCCTTGCAAAGTTCTCGGTAAATCCGAATCCTTCACCCCAGAATCTTTGCCATGAATAACCACCCAACAGGGAAATACTATGGTCTCCCATGTCTTTGTTGTAATTCACAAACATCTCTAGGAGATCATTTGAACTTACTGCCGCATACTCACCATAGGTACCATTACCGATTACGGGGTCCCAAGTCCAGGCAGCGGTAGGTTGCGTTATATTCACACCTTCTGTGTCTGAACGCTCAGTACCGAGATTCAATGTCGCGGTCAATTCCGGAATGGAAGGCAGCGTATACTTCAATTCTACATTACCGATCATTTTGTAAACCGAAGAAGTGTTGTTGACCAAATCTAACAATGCCACCGGGTTAGCCGGGGCCAGCAGGTTTGGATCACCACTAAGTGTAGCCTGTCCTGCGCTCTGATCCCAATAGAAATAACCACCCCAGGGTGATTCGGAATCATATACTGGTTGTGTCGGATCAAACAAGATGGCTGACCTGATGGCACCCCAGTCTGCAAAACGGTTGTTTACACTGGAACCTTTAAAGTTCACCTTCATTTTCAGATTGTCATTGAGGAAAGAAGGATCAAGTCCAATGGATACTGTAGCTCTTTCCATACTTGAAGTCTTAAGGATACCATTCTGATCAGTATAACCTATAGAGGCCCGAATCGGAATATCTGCAATGGCACCGGTCATGCTGAAGTTGTGGTCCATGGATCGGCTGTTCTGCAAGACTTCGCTCTGCCAATCCGTGTTGGCAGATCCAACGAGGCCTGCTACAGAACTGTCAAGGTCTCCATTGGCAATCCTATCACTGATCACTTGACCGAACTCCGCAGCATCCAACACATCAAGTTGCCTGGGTAGCGTATTCAATGTAAAGCTTCCATTGTAGGAAAAAGAAGGCTTGTCTGTGCTACCCCTCTTTGTAGTAATAATGATCACCCCGTTGGATGCCCTTGAACCATAAATGGCGGTTGCAGAGGCATCTTTCAATACCGTGAATGTTTCAATATCATTGGGGTTGATCGTGTTAAGGGGATTTCTCATTCCTGAAGTTCCTCCTCCTACCGGTACACCATCCACGACGATAAGTGGATCATTGCTGGCTGAGAGGGAAGAACCACCTCGAATGCGAATCGTGGCTCCTGTTCCAGGGGCACCACCACCAGTTGTGATTTGAACTCCCGAGGTCCGACCCATGAGCAGTTCCTGTGGTGAGGATATTACTCCTTTATTAAAATCTTCTGTACCAATGGCAGTGACAGCACCCGTAAGGTCTTCCTTCTTCTGGGTACCGTAGCCAATTACTACGATCTCCTCCAGGGCGACCACATCGACTCCCATGCTGACATTGATTGAATTGGACGATCCCACCGCAATTTCCTGCGATTCATATCCAACAAAAGAGAACACAAGTACGGCTCCGTCACTAACAGAAATCGAATACATTCCATCAATTCCCGTTACAGTACCGTTTGAAGTTCCCTTTACGAGTATACTTACTCCAGGCAATGGCGAATTATCTTCACCATCTACCACGGTTCCACTAATAACCCTCTCCTGGGCCATTACACCTATTGTACAGGTGATGACCAGAAGAAAGGTGGCTAGCAGACCCTTCAACAGTAATTTGTTCATCATTCAGGTTACTTTAGATTAGTTTATTGCTTAAAATATGGTGTTAAAATCCATGCGCGAGAACGCGCATAATTTTCCCCTTCACCATATAGTAAAATAATACATAAAGGGGCTGTTTTTCAAGGTTTTGGGGCTTTATTAACGGAAATCGTTGCCGCAATCGTTTGCGGAGAAAGGAATAAGTTCACGGGTTCAAGGGTTCAAGGGTTCAAGGGACCGAAGCATATTTTAAATTCTGTACTAACAAACGTTTAAACCCTTGAACTCCTGAACCTCCTCGTGAACCCGAATCTCGTGAACCCGTGAACTCCATCTTTGCTCTTCTCCCCAAAATAAACTAAAATCGCACCGGGTATGGCGGTATACATAAAGGAAGGAGTTGCAATCATCGGGGCGGGGCCCGGGGGATTGGCAATGGCAGGAAGATTGACCAAGAGGGGCATTCCGTTCACAGTATTTGAAAAATCAGACAACGTGGCGCAATCTTGGCGGAACCATTACGATCGCCTCTGTCTGCACACCGTTAAATCGCTTTCCCACTTACCCTATGTAACTTTCCCGGAGAATTACCCGGTTTATGTGCCTCGGGACAAGCTGGTCAAATATTACGAAGACTATTCAGCAAAATTCGAAATTTACCCCAAACTGGAACATGAACTCACCCGGATCGAAAGAACGGAAAACAGCTGGAAATTGAGTTTCAGCAATGGAGAAAAGTACATCTTCAAGAAAGTGGTACTGGCCACAGGAGTTAACCGGTGTGTTAATCACCCAAAATGGGAGGGGGATGAGGAATTTCAGGGAAAAATAATTCACAGCCGTGAATATCTGAATCCTTCACAGTTTAAAGATAAAAGGGTGTTGGTGATCGGTATGGGCAATACCGGAGCGGAAATTGCACTTGACCTAGCGAAAAATGGAATTCAAACCACCATTAGCGTGAGAGACAAGGTACTTGTAGTACCCAGGGATATTTTTGGCACTCCTTCCCAAATAACGGCTAACCGTTTGAAAAAACTACCATCGGGTATCGGTGACTGGTTAGGGAATACAATCCGAAAACTAATTATCGGCAATCTTCGCAAATATGGATTAGAGTCCAATCCCAACGCACCCGTGAAACACCTTCGGGAAACAGGGCGTACGCCAGTGATGGACCTCGGGACAATTGAATTGATAAAGAAAGGGATAATTAAGGTAATACGCGATGTAAAATCCTTCTATGAAAAGGGTATTACCACCTTGGATGGGAAAAATCATTCTTTCGATTCAGTAATTCTTGCTACCGGATACAAGGCTTGCCTGAACGAATTCCTTGAGCTGCCTGACGATTTCCTGGACGATAACCGACTGCCAAAAGACCTCATTGGTTCCGGTGAACTCTCCGGGCTCTACTTCCTGGGCTATGACAACTACCAGATCGGCGGTATACTCGGGGCTATTTACCGGGATTCCGAGGTTATTGCGAATAAGATTTATTCGGAGAGGGATGTGGGAGCCGGACATGAGGTGATAGGTGATAGGTGATAGGTGGTAGGTGATAGGTGGTTGGTGGTAGGTGGTAGGTTGTAGGTAGTAGGTGGTAGGTAGTAGGTAGAGGGTGATAGATGAAAGGTGGGTTGTTTCGCCATTCTTAGTTTATACTTCTCCAATATATTTAACTTTTACACTTTACACTCTGCCTTTTAACTTCTCTAGCCTCTCCCCCGGCCCCTCTTAGTGGCAACGTAGACCTCTCCCCCGGCCCCTCTCCATATAAAATGGAGAGGGGAGGTGGGAAATGGGATTCCAAGGACTTCATAATACGAAGACAAATTCCCCTTCTCCACGGATGTGGAGAAGGGGTTAGGGGATGAGGTATACGACAAACACCAAAGGGGTTAGGGGATGAGGTATACCCGTCCCGTAAACCCGTGAACCCCAAAATCC